>JACMRG010000039.1 GCA_014376585.1 Opitutaceae bacterium
TACATCGAGAGCTTCTATAACCGCACCCGTCTTCACTCGGCCCTCGGCTATCAAAGCCCTCTTGACTACGAATCCAACCTCAACTAACCACACATCCATCACGCTCAACGCGTGTCCGTTTTATCGGGGGAAGCACACGCGCCACCCGCGGTAAAATCACTCAACCGCCGCCCGTCTCTCGCGAAACCGCTTTTGCCGCAGTCGCGCCTTCTCCCGTTTCACCGTCAGGCTGACCAGCGGCCGGCCGCGGCGGATATTCAGCTCCAGTTCGGGCGTCGTGAATACATTCCGGTTTCTGAACTCAGTCGGCGTATCCAGGAGCAGGTGCGCGCGCAGGCGCGCTCCGGGCACCGAGAACCACGGCTCGTCCAACACATAGATCGGATCGCGCGTCCATCGCGGAGGACTCACCTGGGCGCGGCGGCAAAAGAACTCCACCTGCGCCGCCAAAAACGCATCGGCCACCTCGCCCTGCGCAAACCGCCCGGCCAGTCGTTCCGGGCGCACTTTCACCGCCGCCAGCAACTGGGCCCGGGTGGAAACACGCCGGAGTTCGTGAAACCAATCGCGCAGATTCAGCCCAAATTCCTCAAGCGTAGTTGCGCGCCGGGCCACCGCTCGCGCCGACTGCGGACGACTCAGCCGGGGGCGCTTACTTTTTTCCATGGCGGATCGTCTCCAGTATTTCGGTGAGCGCCAGTTGCGTGGTGTCGGGCAGCACCGTGTCGGGGAAAAAAGCATCCACCACCTTCTCCACGGCCTCAACCGACTTGATCTTGGTGACGCGAAGCAACGTCTCGATGTCGCCATAGTCGCCCGCGTATCCGGGCAGCGGCTTGCGGCTGGCCATGACCTTCATCGCGAGCAGGTATTTGGCCGTCGGACGCGTGATGTGCAGTCCAGCCCGGGAAACATTCGCCAACGGCATTTCATTTTTGGCCTCCCTGGCACTCACAAAGAGCCGGACGTTATCGTTCAACCAGTCCTCGGAGAGGCCGCGTTCCACCGCCACTTTGGCCACTAGCCGGCGCCCCACTTCCGGCGGATGAATGATGGCGTCCACACCCTTGGTCACATCTCGGGCATCGTAGGCCAGCAGCATCACGGCCCCGCCGTAGAGCGTCATCTCCAACCGCACCCCTTCGGCCGCCGCCAACTCGGAGATCCCATTGAGCGCGGCTTCGATTTCTGATTTGGTCAGATACTTGAGAGGCACATCAGATAATAAACCGTTACGGCGGCGCTCCGACAAGCGCAAACGCCGCCCGCTACCGCGCTCAGGCAGCGCCCTCCGTCTAATAATTCATTGCCCGTTTATCGTAATTATTAATAGTTCTCGCGCATGCCCCGCCCCAAGAAGGTCTCCCAAACCCAGCTCGCGAAACAACTGGGTATTTCCCAAGCCCTGGTCTCCCTCGCCCTCAACGGCCGTAGCACCGGCATCAATCCCGATACCTACAAACGCATCTGGGATCACGCCGTCGGTGTCGGCTATCTGCCCAAGGGCATGCGCGTCGATTCCACGCCGGATTCCGCCCGCGTGAAACAAATCGGTTTCATCCTCCGCGCCCCCCTGCGCCTCTACATCCCGAGCACCTACTTCGGCCACGTGCAGCACGGGCTGCATCACGCCCTTGAGGCCCGCGGCTATCGTGCCGTTTTCCTTGGCGCCGAGGATGAACTCTCGCCCGAAAAACTCGGCCAGATTTTTCACCCCAGCCATCATGTCGGTGGCGTCGCCGTGCTCGGCGAAGTGGCCCAGCCTTTCATGGCGGAACTCACGCGGCTCACCCGCCGCGTCGTTGCTATCTCCGCTCGTTATCACGGTCTTTGTCATTCCGTCCTCGGCAACGAACCCCAGGCCCTCATCGAGGTCGTCCGCCACCTTCACGCCCTCGGCCACCGCCGCATCGGCTGGCTCGGCGGCAACGCCACGCTCGGGCGCCACGACGCCCGCCTCGCCGCGCTCCGGCAAGCGCTCAAAACCCACGACCTCTCGCTCGATCCGCGCTACCTCACGGTCGTCGCCGAGGCCGACCGCGCCGAGGGCGGCGAGGCCATCCACGCCCTCCTCCCGCACGCCAAACGCCGCGACTTCCCCACCGCTTTCGTCACCTACAACACCCAGATGGCCTACGGTGCCTCCCTCGCCCTCCAACGCGAGGGCTGGAAGGTCCCCGGCGACATCAGCCTTGCGTCGGCCGACGTCTCCCGCCTGAGCGTCGAGGGCGCGCTGCGCATCACCGGCGCCGGCACCAGCCCCGATAAGCTCGGCGAGGCCGCCGCCCGCCTCGTTCTCGGCGAAAGCATGCCCGACGAAGGCTACGCCGACCTCGTGCTCCCCGCCCCGCTCGTCATCGGCAACTCCACCGGCCCCGTCCGCAAATAATCGCCCGCTCGGCGCCCTGCTCACGGCGCGCCAAAAAAAATCGCCTTGGTTTTTAATAATTATTAAACTAAGTCAGCCTGCTCTCCGCCGCGCACCCCCGCCATGACTCAATACGACTACGCTGTCCTCGTTTTCTATTTCTTTTTCATGCTGACGATCAGCTGGGTCTTCCGGCACTTCGTCACCAACGTCAGCGATTATTTCCGCGGCGGCGGCCAGGCGCTCTGGTGGATGGTCGGCGGCTCCGCGTTCATGGTGCAGTTCAGCGCGTGGACCTTTACCGGCGCCGCCAGCAAAGCCTATTCCGACGGCTGGCCCGTCGCCGTCATCTACGTCGGCAATGCCATCGGTTTCCTCTGCAACGCCCTCTACTTCGCGCCCAAATTCCGCCAGATGCGCGTCGTCACCTTCGTCGAGGCCATCCGCGCACGCTTCGGCCGCGGCAACGAACAGGTTTTCACCTGGCTGCAACTTCCCACCGGCATCCTCCAAGCCGGCCTGTGGCTCAACGCCCTCGGCGTTTTCTTCGCCGCCGTCTTCGGTTTCGATCTCACGACGACCATCGTTATCACCGGAGCGGTCGTGCTCATGGTCACGCTCGTCAGCGGCAGCTGGGCCGTCCTCGCCGGCGATTTCATCCAGATGCTGATCCTGATGCCCGTGTGCCTCGCCACCACCGTGCTCGCGCTGCTCAAGGTCGGCGGCGTCGGCAGCTTCATCGATAAGCTCCCCCGGTCCCACCTCGATTTCTCCAGCGTTTTCACCGACCAGTTCCTCGGCATGTGGGTGATCGCGATGCTGCTAAAACAGTTTCTCAACACCAACAACATGACCGATGCCTCACGCTATCTCTGCGTGAAAGACAGCCGCCACGCCCGTTGGGCCGGCTATCTCGGCGCGGGCCTGTTCTTCATCGGCATCGTTATTTGGTTCGTGCCGCCGATGGCCGCGAGGATCCTGCACCCCGACCTCGCGCCCATGTTTCCGCACATGAAGAACCCTTCCGAAGCTTCCTTCATCGCCATCGCGCATGATGTGCTCCCCGTCGGCATGCTCGGCTTGCTCGTCTGCGGCATCCTCGCCTCGACCGTTTCCACGATGGACGCCGGCCTGAACAAAAACGCCGGCATCTTCATCAAGAATTTCTATCAGCCCGTCCTGCGCCCCGCCGCCACCGACCAGCAACTCCTCCGCGCCAGCAAGTTCGCCACCGTCATCCTCGGCGCCTTGGTCACCTTCGTCGCGTGGCGTCTGAGCCAACTGCAGGGCCTCACTCTCTTCAGCCTCACAGTGCGCTTTAGTGCTCTCGTCACGACGCCCTTCGCCATCCCGCTCCTCTGGGGCATGCTCGTGAAAAACACGCCGCCATGGTCCGGCTGGAGCACCGTCGCCGTCGGCTTCCTCACCTCGCTCGTGGCGACCTACATCATCACGCCCGAAGCCGCCGCCCAATTTTTCAACACCGGCCCGCTCACCAAATCTTCCACGGAATACTGGGAGCAAGGCATCGCCACCCTCGCGAATCTCGTCGTCTGCACCGCCTGGTTCTTCGGCTCAAAATGGTTCTGGGACCGCTCCACGCCGGAATACAAGGTTCGTGTGTTGGCGTTCTTCGACAACATGAACCGCCCCGTCGATTTCGCCCGCGAGGAAGGCGCCAACAGCGACGCCAAACAATCCATGCTTATCGGCTGGCTGTGCATTTCCTACGGAGCGTTCGTCTGCTTGCTCGCCCTCATTCCGAATCCGCTCGCCGGCCGCCTCGCCTTCCTGTTTTGCGGCGGCCTCGTCGGCACCATCGGCGCCGCCCTGCTTTACACGAGTCGTAAAGACACGACTGCCCGCCTTCCCGACCGGCCTTAACCTAGGGCACGTCTTCAAAATCACATGAGCCAGAGGAAGACGCGGGCGAGGGAAACGAAAGCAGAGAAACTTGCGACGGTTTGATCGTAGCGTGTGGCGATACGGCGGGTGGATTTGAGACGGGCGAAGGCGTTTTCGACCAAGGCGAGGATCTTGCCCCAGAGCGCCTGCCGCACCCACCGCCGCCAGCGCGAATAGACGCTGCGCCAGTTCGGATACCTATCCGGCAAGTCCCGCCATAGACTGCCGGTGCGCGCGATCCACATCATCGCTTCCACAAAAGGGCGGTCGGCGTGCCATGACCGTCCTCGGCTGCTTCGCCTGCCGCTTTTCAGCCCCGCACGGTTATTTTTTTTAACCCCGCCTACCGGGCCCCGCTCAGTTTTCTTGGAATCATCCGCCCATTCTGCACCCGGCCTTCCGCTTGATTCCCTCCATCCCTCGATTTTTAAGACGTGCCGTAGGGGAATCCATTTGCAGATCAGAATCTCTGTTCGGTTTGAGTTCGGGCTCCGTTAAACAAGTGTCACATCCCATGTCCGATGACGCCGAACTCCTCATCCGCTACACAGAGAGCCGTTCCGAGACCGCATTCGCCGCGCTCGTTGAGCGTCATCACGGACTCGTCTACGCCGCCGCCCTACGGCGCCTCCAAGGTGACACTCATCGCGCTACCGAGGTCGCCCAGACCGTCTTCATCTCCCTTGCCCGCCACGCCCCGACGCTGGCCCATCGACCGGTGCTCGCTAGCTGGCTCCATACAGCGACGCGCCACGCAGTCATCGACATCCTCCGCGCAGAACGCAGCCGCCGCATCCGTGAAAAACAAGCCCATCCCATCGACTCGGTGAATGCCACTACGTCTCGGCCAGTCGATTGGGATCAGCTCCGACCGCTCCTCGACGACGCCCTCGATCATCTGAACGAATCCGACCGCTCCCTACTCATGCTCCGCTTCTTCGGTCAAAATCCATTCACTGACATCGGCGCGAAACTCAACCTCACCGAAGACGCTGCCCGGATGCGCACCACTCGCGCCCTTGAAAAACTTCGCGCCCACCTCGCCCGTAGAGGCATCACCTCAACCTCTATTGCCCTCGGGGCCGCGCTTACCGCCCAACCCCTTACCGCCGCCCCCGCAGGCCTTGCCGCCCTCCTTACTACGGGCGTCCTTGCGGCCCCCGCCAGCGCAACCGGCCTTAGCCTAACCCTCATGACTGCCACCACCAAAACCGTCCTAGCGATCAACGTCATCGCTCTCTTTAGCGTCGTTACCGTGGTAAACAATACGGCCCGCCTACGAGCCGTATTGGACCATTTAACAGAGCAAAACAGTCAGATCGTAGCGGTGAGGTCTGCCAATTCTCAGCTGTCAGCCACTGTAGTGGAGGCGGGCGCGGATCGCGGCCAGCTGAAGGAATTAGAGCGGCTGCGAGGTGAAATAGTTTTCCTGGAGACGCACTTAAAGGCCGTAAAGCCCGAGAATACTCAGGTGCTGCCCAAGCCATCCATCGAGCCGCCGTTTCCCGGGATATTTTTCGAGAAGGAACAAGTGGATGTGGTCCCTGTAGTGAAATTTAGGCCTCGTCCGGTCGTCCCGTCGGGAACGGGAGGAGGCAAAGTCAGGTTAGACTACATCGTGGATGAAAATGGCAAGGTCAGGAATGTAAGCATACTGAGTGCAACATCTGCGGCCATCGGCGAATCGGCGGCTGCATCCTTACGAGGTTCGGATTTCGACTCAGCGCAGAAAGATGGCCACCCCGTCGCGGTTCATATGCAGCAAACAATTACTATTTCTGCGGCCACGTTAGTCTCGGCGGGGGCCAAAGGCACAATCCCGCCGCCAAAAAATGCGCCCACGATCCGTGCGGTGCCTTGGTTTTGATTCTTAGGCATGAACGCGCGATCAAAATGGTGGCTTTCGTTCTCCGTATCGACCGTCGTTTTGGTCGGTCTTACGTGGCAGGTGCAAACCTATGCGAACTTGAGGGAATCAATCGCCCGCGAACAGCGACGCGCCCATGTGCTGGAGCAATTACAGGGCGAGCGCGCTAAATTACTCCAAGTGCGATCAACTCTCGCCGCAGATGCCAAAATTAGGTCGGTTGAACTTCAGCAAGCGCTCGAAAAAATCACTGCTTTGCGTCAGCAGGTTAAACAGAAATCGCCGCGCCCCGATATGCGCAAAAACTTGGTCGTAGGTGAAGATATTCCTGCTCGGGAATGGCACAATGCGGGAAGAAAAACAGTCGCAGCCGCTCTCCAAACGGCGCTTTGGGCGGGCTCAGGCGGGGAAATTAGCACCTTCGCGGAAATGCTTCACTTTGCGGACGCGCGAACGGCTGCTTCAGCGCAGGCTCTTTTTGACACGGTTCCGCAATCATGGCGCGACCAATACGGCTCGCCCGAGAAATTTATAGCCTTCTTGGCGGTGAGCGACGTTCCTCTCGGCTCGGTAGAAATAACGCAATCGTCAGAGTCAGGAGGATCGCCATTCTGGGATGTGAAATTGATATTAACGCAGGCTGACGGAACGCGCAAAAACGCGACGCTCCTTTTTTATCGAGGGAAGGAGGGATGGGATCTGGTTGTGACCGAAGGTGTAATTGAAAAATATGCCAGTGCGTTGCGTGCGCCGATGAGTGGTGGAGCCGAAAAACCATGACTCAAATAGGACTTGAATGCTACTAGCGCGGTCATGCGCCGCCGCACTGACCCGAGGGCGCGGCCGTCAGTCTTTCGACCGCTCACAGCCCTAAAAAGTGCGGTTATCCGTAGGGGAACGCGTGAGCGTTTCGTCTGGGCAAGCTTTGATCTCACGGAGGTTTTGCCACGAGAAACATAGGTCGGCCGTCAGCAACGCGAGAATCTTGCCCAGAGCGCCTGCCGAACCCACCGCCGCCAGCGCGTATGGACGCTGCGCCAGTTCGGATACCTCTCCGGCAGGTCCCGCCACGGACTGCCCGTGCGCGCGGTCCACATCATCGCGACCACAAAAGGGCGGTCGGCGTGCCATGGCCGTCCTCGGCTGCTTCGCCTGCCGCTTTTCAGCCCCGCACGGTTATTTTTTTAGACCCGCCTACCGGGCCTCGCTCAGTTTTCTTGGAATCATCCGCCCATTCTACACCCGGCCTTCCGCTTGGTTCTCTCCATCCCTCGATTTTTAAGACGTGCCCTCGCCTCCGGAGCGCAAAACGGGCTTGGCGCACGGCGGGGGTAACAGTTCCGTGTTTTCCGTGGCGCCTTCCTCTCCGTCGTTCATTCGGGGAATTCTTCCTCGCTGGTCCCCCGCCCTCCTCGTCGCTGCGGTCGTCATCGCTTACGCCAACACGTTCTCCGTCCCTTTCCTTTTCGACGACGTCCTCGCCATCGTCGAGAACCCCACGATCCGCCATCTTTGGCCGCTGACCACGTCGCTTTCCCCGCCCGCCGGCCAGGGCCTCACCGTCGAGGGCCGCCCGCTGCTGAATTTCTCCTTCGCGCTCAACTACGCCGTGAGCGGCACGGCCCCGTGGAGCTATCACCTGGCCAACATCGCCCTCCACGCCCTCGCCGCCCTCACGCTCTTCAGCCTGATCCGCCGCACGCTGGCCGCCCTTTCAACTCCCCGCGTTGAATCTCCCACCACCCTCGCTTTCTACGCGGCCCTCCTTTGGGCCGTGCATCCGCTGCAAACCGAATCCGTCACCTACATCGTCCAACGCGCCGAGTCGCTCATGGGCCTGCTCTATCTGCTCACGCTCTACTGCTTCGCACGCGGCGCCCTGCCGCCCCCGCGCCCCACGCTTGCCCTCGTCGAAGGGCGCCCTTCGGAAAACCGCCCTCCCCGCTCCGCCGCTTGGCAGACCCTCGCCGTCCTCGCCTGCGCCCTCGGCATGGCCACGAAGGAAGTGATGGTCACCGCCCCGCTGCTCACGCTGCTCTACGACCGCACCTTTGTCTCCGGTTCCTTTCGCACGGCCCTGCGCCGCCACGCCCGCTGCTACGCGGCCTTGGCCGCCACGTGGCTCCTGCTCGCCGCCCTCGTGCTCGGATCCGGCAGCCGCGGCGGCACGATCGGCGGCGCTTCCGGCGTGGCTTGGTGGGAGTTCGCCCTCACCCAGTCGCGCGCCGTCCTCCACTATGTGCGTCTCGCCGTCTGGCCGAGCCCGCTCATCTTCGACTACGGCCCGGATTTCGTCTCCCTCGCCACCGCCGCGCCCTATCTCCTCCTCGACCTCGCACTGCTCACGCTCACGGGCCTCGCCCTCTGGCGCCGGCCGGCACTCGGTTTTCTGGGCGCCTGGTTTTTCCTCATTCTCGCACCCACTTCGAGCGTTGTCGGCGGCACGCGCCAGATGCTGGTCGAGCACCGCCTGTATCTCCCCCTCGCCGCGCTCACCGTGGGGGCCACGCTCGGCGCGCACCGCTACCTCGGTCGCCGCACCTGGATCGCCGCGCTCGCCGCCGCCGTCGCCCTCGGCACCGCCACCGTTTACCGCAACGCCGACTACGCCAGCGAACTCACCCTCTATCGCGACACCGTCGTGAAACGCCCCGCGAACGGTTTCGCCCGTTACAATCTCGGAAAAGTTTACGCCGACGCCGGCCGCCACGCCGAAGCCATCGCGGAATTCACCGAGAGCGCGCGCCTCATCCCGGCCGCCGCGCCCACCCCGTTCAACCTCGCCAACTCCCTCGTCGCCCTCGGCCGCACCGCCGAGGCCCGCGCGTCCTACGAGGCCGCGCTGCGCCTCGATCCCCGCTACGTCAAAGCGCACTTCAACCTCGGCAATCTCCTCCTCGCCGCCGGCGACAAATCCGCCGCGCTCGACCGCTTTCAGACCGCCGTCGCCCTCGCGCCCGGCGATCTCACCGCCCGCACCAATCTCGGCGGCGTCCTCCTCGAACTCGGCCGCCTCGACGAAGCGCGCGCGCAACTGGAGCACGTCGCGCGCGACCAGCCCGACTCGGTCGAAGTCCACTTCGGCCTGGGCAACATCGCCCTCCTCCAAGCACGCCCCGCCGACCCCGCCCGCGAATTCGAAACCGTCCTCCGCCTGCGCCCCGACCTCGCCGTCGCCCGCGAACGCCTCGAACTCGCCCGCGCCCGTCGCTAGCTATCGTGGCAACCGCGCCCGCACCTGCTCAAGATGCGCTCGCGCCTCGGGAAAATCCGGCGCCAGTCTCAGCGTCTCCGCATAAGCCCTCTCCGCCTCCGCCAGCCGCCCCAGCTGAAACAGCGCGCTTCCGAGATTGTGGTGCGCCGCCGCGTAATCCGGCCGCGCCCGCAACGCCGCTCCGTAGGCCGCCACCGCCTCGCCCGGCCGCCCCGCCAGCGCGAGCGCGTTGGCGAGATTGTAGTGCGCCGCCGCGTAGTCCGGCCGCACGCGCACCGCCACCCGATACTCCGCCATCGCCTCGTCCCCGCGCCCCAGTTCGCCGAGCGCGTTGCCCAGATTAAAATGCACCTCCGCTCCCTCCAGCCTCTGTAGTTTCACCGCCAGGCGATACTGCTCCGCTGCCTCCGCCCACCGCCCCGCCGCCGCGAGCGCGTTGGCAAAATTGAAGTGCATCTCAAAAAAACCCGGGGCGATGCGCACCGCCTCCGCGAGATGCGCCACGGCTTCGGCGGGGCGTCCCTCCGCGAGCAGCGCGTTGCCGAGATTCGCGTGCGCGTCGGCAAACTCCGGTTGCAACCTCAGCGCCGTCTCGAAGCGTCCGATCGCCTCCGCCCGCCGCCCCTCCTTCAGCAGCAGCTCGCCGTAATTCTCCTGCCCCGCGGAAAAATCCGGCTTCAGCCGCAGCGCTTCCGCGTAGCTCGCGAGCGCCCGGCCCGGCTCGCCCGCGCGCTCCCACGCCCCCGCGAGCTGGTGGTGCGCGAGCGGATTCTCCGGCCGCTTCGCGATCGTGTCGCTCCACAGCGCGACCTCCGTGCGGTAGTCCGCATTGCGCCGCACCGTGAGCGCGATCGCCCCGAGCGTCACGACCCCCAACACAGCCGGCAGCGCTGCGCGCCGCCGCGCTCCCGCCGTGCGCCACGCCCCGACCACCGCCACCGCCAACACCGCCGCGAGCGGCAGATACATCCGGTGCTCGACGAGCATCTGCCCCGTGCCGGGGGCCAGGCTCGTCGGAGCGAGGATGCCAAAAAACCACGCCCCCGCGAAACCGAGCGCCGTCCCCCGCCACAGCCCGCGCACCGTCACCGCCAGCAACGCCACCACCAGCGCGGCCTCGCCGATGATCGCGCCCATTCCCGTCACCCAAAACGTGCCGTATTGGAAGACCAGCGGCTCCGGCCAAAACGCCAGCCTCAGGTAAACCGCGACCGCTTCGAACTGCGTGAGCCCCCAGGCCCACGCATCGACGCCCGTGCCAAAGCCCTTCGAACCCCCGCGGTTGCCCCCGCCCTGCAGCACGAGTCCCGCGAGCACCATCCACGTGGCCGCGAGCGCGACATAAAACGGCCACCGCCGCCGCAGCGCGGCCGCAAAACTCCCCGCGACAAACGTGCGATCATAGAGCCACACCATCAGCGGCGCCGTCGCCATCACCTCCTTCGTCCCCATGCCGAGCGCGCACGCCACCACCGCGAGCGTCTGCCAGCAGACGACACCTTTGCGCGCGGACTCCACGCTGCGCATGAAACCATAAACGGTGAGCAGATAAAACAAACCCATCAGCGACTCCGCCCGCTGGATCACATACGTCACCGCTTCCGTTTGCAGGGGATGCACCGCCCAGAGCAGCGCGACCGCGAGCGCAAGCAGGCCCGGCGCGTCATCCTCAACGCGCGGCTCGGCCCTGATTCCTCCGACCCCATCCGGGCGTTTCAAGCCAACCCGCCCCAGCGTGCGCCGCAGCAAGCCAAACAGCACGAGCGCCGCGAGCCCGTGGATCGCTACGTTGACCACATGGTAACCGACGACCGCCTCCCCTCCCCACGCGTAATTGACCGCCAGCGAGAGATTCAAAATCGGCCGCGCCTGGGCGGTCACGTTCGTGGTCGGTGCCGCGAGCGGCCCGGTTAACGGCCAGAGCTGCCGGATCGTCGGGTTGGTCACAATCGATGACGCATCGTCGAAAACAAACGGCCCCCGCAGGCTGTTCGCATACGCCGCGAGGACGGCCGCACCGATCACGAGGATCGCGAAATACGGCTTGGACAGAGGCGTCATGCCCTTCATTCGGTCACAGGCGGCGCGGGGTTTCCAGTCCACCCTTCGACGTTGCCCGAAAATGTGGGCGGGGTGCCTCCGCCCCGCGACGCCCTATCTGCGAGGCCTCCGATTGAGCCCGGCGCAACCGGCCGACCGAGGTGGGCTGTGCGCTCCGCGCGCGGTCTCTCGCGCAGAGCCCTCTACTACCGGCGGCTGGTGTGATTTGGACTTCTCCAAGTGGCGTCGTGACCTCCGGGCGCGACGGGTTCGGGAAATTTTTACCGGTCGGCCGCGCCCGGAGGTCGCGGCCCCGCCTCAAACGGCCCCGAGTCTGAAAATTCAGAGCCGTTGGTATAAAAACCCGCCGCGCGCGGAGCGCACGGCCCACCCCCGGCCTCCGTGCCCCTCAGAACCCCAAAGTCGTGGACAACGTCCACGCGCGCGGCTGGCCATCGAACACCGCGTTGTTGGGTCCGTTGTAACCGTTGAGCGCACTGGGCGTGATGATCACGCGGTAGCTGTTGAACAGGTTCGCGACGTTGAGCTGCGTGTTAAGCGAGTAGCGGCCAAAGCGCTTCTCGTAGCCGAGCAAGAGATCGAAACGCGCCTGCGTCGGAAAGCTGAAGAGCCGGCGCTCGCCGGTCCCGCTCACGCCGTTGGGATAGTAATAGTAACGGCGGTTGAACCACGCGACGTTGGCTGTGCCGCCTGCGCGCAGCCCGCGTAGCATCCCGGCGCTGAACGTGTAAACGCCGGTGAAATTCGAACTCAGCGCCGGATAATTTGTCGTGCTCTCGCCCGCCTTCGTCACGGGGATTTCGCCCGGCGGCGTGAAGCCCGGGTTGATCTGGATCGACGAGCTCGGCAGGCCGGTCGCGCCGGTGAGGATCGGTCCGTGCACGGGATCGACCACGGCGAGCGTGGTGCGCGCGGAGGTGGCGTTGATCTGGCCGTTGGCCAAAGGATTCGCGTAGTAGGAATTTCCAGGGGTGCTGAGCGCCGCGATGGTGAGCGGGATCGCGCCGGCCGTGCCTTCGGGCACGGTGGGCCGCGTGCTGGAGAATGTCGTGGGCACGTAAACCACCGCGCCGTCCTTGTAGGTCAACTGGCCGGCGGCGTTGGCGTAGAACTGGTCGTTATAGAGTGCCTTGTAGGTTTTCGAATTGCCGATCTCACCGCGGATGGCGGCGGCGGAGAGCCGCAGGCGCAGGTTGCGCGTCGGCGAGGCGTTGAGCGCGAGCTGCACGCCGTCGGACTTGCGGTCCACGTTGATGATCGTGCTGGGCGAGCCGCCAAAGCGACCGTTAAGGCCGGAGGGATTGATCTGAAACGCGAGCGTGCTGGTCACGAAGAACGTCTCGTTCTTCGCGCTCGTGTGATACAGCGCCAGCGAGCCCGAGAGCGTGCCGGCCGCATTCTGCACCTTCACGCCGACCTCCTCGCCGATGGAGTGCGCCGCCTTCGGTTCCTGGCCGATGGGGTCGTTGTTCTGCGCCGTCGGCGGGTTGTGCGAATCGGAGACCGCGAAATACGGCCGCAGCCACTCGCGCAGCGCGAAGTTGGCGCCCGCGCTGAAGCTCAGGGATTTCTCGTCGGAAACCTTACGCGCCCCGGAACTCGGATTGGTCGCGGTGAGCGCGCTACCCTGGTTCAGCGTCTGCTGGTAGGAACTCGAGGCGCGGAAGCCGAGCAGCGTGTTCAGCCGGCCGTTCAGCCAAGCCGTGTCGTTCACGCCATAGACGCCCTTGGCGACGGTGCGCACGAGGTTGTAGTTGCCGCCGCCGAGCGTGACGCCGAGCGGATTCTGATCGGTGACCGCCGCCGCCACCGAGGGATTCTGCTGCATCCGCACGTAGTTGACGCCCTGCCAGACGAGGCGGCCCGCGCCGGGGCGCCCCACGGCGTAGGCCAGCGGCCCGCCACCCATCGGCCAGATGACGGGACCGATCACGGTGCGTCCGTTGTTCACCGCGGCGGTGGCCGGGTTCACGATGGGATTCCAATCGGCATCCGCGCGGTAGTAACCGTAGCCGACGAAGGCCGCGTTGATGCGCGTGTAGTCCGCGCCGATGATCGACTGGCTCTTGGCGCGACCGCCGAAGAGTTGGTTTTCAAACGCGACCGAGAAGCGCGCGGGGAACGTCTTCGCCGGCTGGATACTTTCCTGCACCGGCTGACCGCCCGTGCCGCCGACCGCCCATTCACCGGTGTAATTCGCGGTGACATTCGGCGCCTGGAGGGAAAGCGTGCCGGCGTTGAAGAGCCGGTTGTCGAAATCCTTGTAGCCGATCGCAAATTGCGAGGAGACCGTCTTCGACCACTGCGTCTCGACCGTGAGTGTGGTCATCGTGTCGATGGTGCGCTCGCTGAAACGCCAGCCGAGATACGAATCGACATTGTCCCAATCGATCACGCCGTTGCCGATCACGCCCCCGCCGCTGGGCCCCGTGGCGCTGGCCGAAAGCTGGTTCGTCGCGAGGAGATAGTGGATGGACTGGCCGTTGCGCGCGTCGTTCGCGGCGCTGAGGGTAACGACGTTGAGATTGCTCCCGATATTACGGTTGTTCGCGGTCTGCTGGCCCACGAGCCGCACGACGGTGTTGCCGAAAAAACGGGCGGCGAGCTGCACATACTGGCCGTCGAGCTTGCTGTTGATGTTCTCCCGCCGGCCGCGGCTGTTTTGCTCGATGAGGGCGACGCGCACCGCGAAGGTTTTGTTGCCCACACCGTAGTCGAAGATGCCCTGGGTGCCGCCGTATTCGACGCCCTGCAGCTTCAGGAAGCCGCCGGACTTGCGGTTAAAGCGCGCCTGTTTTGAGACGAGGTTGACCACGCCGCCGCCGCCGCCGTTGCCATAGAGCAGCGCCTGCGGCCCCATGATGACCTCGGCGCGTTCGATGTCGAAATTGTTGGTCTGCCCCGTGGCCGTGGAGCCGGTGTTGGAGAACGTCGCGAGCGTCATGAAGGCGTCACGCTGCATCCCCGGCGCCGTAAGCCCGCGCAGTTGGATGTAGGAATTCGACGCACGATCGCCGGGCTGGGCGGCCAGCGTGCTCGCCGGGCCATCGGACGAGGAGAAGCCGGCGCCGGCCGTGAAGCTGGAGATCATCTGCTCGACCGAGCTCGAGTTCGTGTCGCGCATAAACGCCTCGTTATAGATGTCCGCCGTGATCGGCAGCTTCGCGAGTTCGGTGTTGAACCGCGTGATCGAGTTGGAGTTCAGCGCCCCGTAGCTGTCATCCTTGTCCGCCGAGACCTCGAAGACGTTCAACACCGTGGCCTCCTCGGCCGGTTTAGCCACCGGAGGCTTGGGCGGATTCACGGTCTGTCCCGGAAGAACGGGCAGAAGCGCCAAAAGCGCGGCCAGCCCGGTGAGGCGTCGCGGCACGGCTCGGACGAAAGCAACATGTGGGGTGAACATAAGTGAGGCGGGGTTGAAATTACGGTCACGCCCGGCGGGCCGTGTCGCGACGTCAAAAAAGCCCGCCCTCCCACTCCCAAGCAAGGCGATATTATGGTTATTAGGTAGCGCACTCCGCCTATTCATCATCGCTGGCACCGCGACCCGGGGCGAATCTTTCTTGTATTTTATTCATTATTATTAGACGACATTGTGCCTCCTTTTTCCGGCCTCCACGATCGGCTAGCATCCGCTCCGGAACCCCTTTCCCTTTCCCGCATGCCCACCCGCGGCCGCATCCTCCGCCTCCCTCCCAACCGCGTCTGGCGCACCTATCTCGGTGGCCGCGAACTCGACCGCCTCGCCGCTTCATCCGCCCCTGCCGACACCCATTTCCCGGAAGACTGGATCGCATCCACCACCCGTGCGACCAACCCCGCCGACGCCACGCGCCATCCCTCGGCACTCGCCGACCAATCGAGAATCGAGAATCCGAAATCAAAAATCCCCGAGGGCCTTTCCCCCGTTCTCGTTGGCGCCGATCCGATCCCGCGCACCTTCGCCGACCTTCTCGCCGCCGAGCCCGCGCACTACCTTGGCGCAGGTCACGTCGCACGCCATGGGGCCGCGCCCCAACTGCTCGTCAAATTTCTTGATCCCTCCATCAGGCTCCACTTCCAAGTTCACCCGACCGCCGCCTTCGCCCGGCGATTTCTCAATGCGCCCTCTGGCAAAACCGAGGCCTATCACATCCTCGCCGTTCGCGACGATCTGCCCCACCCGCCTTACCTCTACCTCGGCTTCCAACGCCCTCCCACCCGCGCCCAGCTCCGCCGCATGATCGAGACGCAGGACATCGCCGCGCTCGAAGCCTGCTTCGACAAAATTCCCGTCAACGTCGGCGACACCTTCATCGTTCCCGGCGGCGTCCCCCACGCGCTCGGCCCCGGCCTCTTGCTCGCCGAGATCATGGAGCCCAGCGATCTCGTCGTGCGCTTCGAATTCAAGCGCGGCGGCTACACCCTTCCCGAAAGCGCGCGCTTCATGGGTCGCGGCCTCGAGTTCTGCCTCGATGTCTTCGATTACGCTACGTGGTCGGCCGATCGCATTTTCACCGAGGCCCTGTGCCCGCCGCGCCGCTTGCGCCCCCTCGGTCCGGATTCTTATCAGGACAAACTCATCGGCCCCGAGCGCACCCCGTGTTTCCGCATCCGCAAAAGTCACCTCCGCGGCCCGATCACACGCCATGATTCCGAATGCTTTATCGGCATCGTCACCGCCGGCTCCGGCACGCTCACCGCCGGCGGCGAGACGCACCGGCTCCGCACGTTCGATAAATTTTTCTTTCCCGCCGCTCTCGGCGCCTGGGAACTTAACCCCGACCCCACCCTCGACCTCCTTGAGTGCCTCCCGCCAGCCCCCTGATGCCTCACGCCCGAAGCCTGCTGCCTTTTCCCCATGCCATCCCCTTCCCTGCTCGCCGTGCTTACGCCTTTCGAGGCCGATTATTTTTTTCCGGAACCCCTGCTCACCGAACTCCGCACCCTCGCACCCGATTTCCGTCAACTCGATCCCACGGGCCTGAGCCCCACCGCGTTCGCCGAGAGCCTTGCCTCCGCCAATCCCGACGTGCTCCTCGCGAGCTGGAAAACCCCCCTGCTCCCCGCGGCGCTTCCGCCCCGTCTCCGTTACGTCTGCTACCTCGCCGGTTCGATCAAGGCCCTCGTCGCCCGCGCACATCTCGAGCGCGGCCTGCTCCTCACCAACTGGGGCGGTTCCATCAGCCGCGTCGTCGCCGAATGCGCGCTCCTGCACACGCTCACCTGCCTGCGTCGCGCCACCCTCTGGACTTTCGCCATGCACCAGAAGGGCGCCTGGAAAAACGGCCCCACCGACGCGGCGTCGCTCTTTGAACGTCGCGTCGGCATCCACGGCTTCGGACCCGTCGCACGCGAGTTTGTCCGCTTGATCCGTCCGTTCAACTGCACCGTCACCGTCTTCGCGCCCGACGTCGATTCCGCCTACGAACGCGCATACGGCATCAAGCGCGCCGCTTCCCTCGAAACGCTCTTCGCCGACAGCGACGTCCTCGTCGAACTCGCCCCGCTCATCCCCGCGACCACCGGCCTCATCGGCGAAAAACTCCTCCGCCTCCTCCCGCCCGGCGCCGCCTTCGTCAACGTCGGCCGCGGTGCCGTCGTCAACGAAGCCGCCCTCGTCGCCGTCGCGCGCGAGGGAAAAATCCAATTCGGCCTCGACGTCTTCACCCAAGAACCGCTCGCGCCCGATCACCCGCTGCGTGGTCTTTCCAATGTTTTTCTCACTCCCCACTTCGCGGGACCGACCATCGACCGCTACCCGGACGCCACCGCCCAAGCCCTCCGCAACCTCCGCGCCTTCACCCAGGGCCTCCCCCTCGAAGCCATCATCACGCCCGAGGTTTACGACCGCTCCACCTGAGGAAATTTTCGA
Organism: Opitutaceae bacterium; assembly: GCA_014376585.1. Classification (GTDB taxonomy): domain Bacteria; phylum Verrucomicrobiota; class Verrucomicrobiia; order Opitutales; family Opitutaceae; genus Tous-C4FEB. The sequence continues at coordinate 17,270 of JACMRG010000039.1, forward strand.
CTCGCGATCCTGAACGGTCGCTGCACCCGGCCACTTGATCTCCGATTCCCCCAACCCCCATCACCCTCCCACCCCCTCCGCATCTTCCCTCCTCCGCCCCTTCAACTTGTAACCTATTAGGTTACAAACTCATTTTCCCCATGCGCTCCACCCTTTCCGATTTTTTGCGCTTTGTGCGCCTTTTTGCGGCCATTCCCCTTTTGGCCTTTTCCGCGCACGCCGCCGCCGATCCCGCCAGCGTCGTCCCCGCTACCGCCCCGCGCACCAACGTTCTCGCCGGCCGCGCCGCCGCCTTCCGCGCCTATTGCCTCACCGGCGAAGGCGCGAAGGCTTACGCTCTCATCAAGCGCGACCTCGACAAGGACTACATGGCGATGCCTTTTCCCGCCGAGCCGATCACCTACGGCGACCCTTCGCCCTCCAAACGCGATTCCGCCAAAGCCGATAAATGGCGCGCCGTTCAGGACACCTGCGGCCGCATCTCCGGCGTCGCCGAGGCCGCCACCCTCTGCTGGCTCGTCACGGGCAAGGAAAAATATTTCGCCAAGGCCCGCGAGATTCTCCTCGGCGTCGCCGCCTGGCACTTCGCCCCCGACTGGAAATCCGGGGACGTCGCCGGCGCCACCGACATCACCTACAACGACGAGGCGCACTTCCGCCTCTGGCGGAAACTCCCGCTCGTTTACGACCAGCTCCGCGACAAGCTCTCCCCCGCCGACGGCGCCACCATCCTCGCGCACTTCAAAATCCGCGGCGCCCGCTCCGCCGAGTGGATCGAAAAAGAAGGCGACATTTCGCAGGTCTCGCGCAACTCCATCGAGTCCGGCCTCTCTTCGCACCCCGTGCGCTTCATGCCCATGACCGGCCTCACCGCTCTCGCCCTTTGGGACGACCTCCCCGCCGCCCGCGAGTGGTGGGCCTACTCCTACAAATTCTACCGCGACCAGTTTAGCCCTTGGGGTGGCGACGATGGCGGCTGGGCCGAGGGCACCGCCTACTGGCGCGGCGTCTTCGAACACGCCGCGTTTCAAGACACGCTCCTCGCACTCGGCGACCCGCTCGCCTACGCGGCGCCGTTTTGGAAAAACTCTCCGCTCTTCGCGATCTATAACGTCCAGCCCTACCTCCACACCACTTTCGGCGACACCTCCAACGCCGGCCACTTCAACCTCGAGCCCGTCATCGCCGATTACTTCGAGCACCTCGCCCGCGTCCAAAAAGACGGGCGCCTTCTAACCTACGCCGCCCTCTGCACCGATCAACGCATCCGCCCCATCGACAAGGGCCTGGACGACCTCAGCCGCACCTATCCCACGTCCGCCGAATTTCTCGTGCGCAACTTCATCGCCGCCGCCTATCCGCTCCCGCAGCCTGCGCCGCTCACCTCGCTCCCGCATAACCGCCACTTCCGCGACGTCGGCTGGGTTTCCCTCCACCGCGCCCTCGGCCGCCCCGATGAAGACATTCACGTCACCTTTAAATCCTCCCCCTACGGTTCCTTCAGTCACAGCCACGCCGATCAAAACGCGTTCATCCTAAACGCCTACGGCGAAAGCCTCGCCATCAACTCCGCGTATCGCGAGTTCCACAACTCCCCGCACCACGCCCAATGGACGCGCCAGACGATCTCCAAAAACGCCCTCCTCATCGACGGCGTGGGCCAGAAGGCGCAGTCCAAAACCGCCACCGGCAAAATCACACGCTTCGAGGAAACCGCCCGCACCACCTGGACGACCGGAGACGCCACCGTCGCCTACCAATCCGCTCAGAAAGAAAAGACCCGCGTCACGCGCGTGACCCGCGACCTCGTCTTCATCGACTCCCGCTATGTCGTCCTCCGCGACCGCGTCGAGCTCCTCACCCCAGCCAAACTCTCCTGGCTCCTCCACGCCGAAAAAACCCTCGCCTGGGACGCCGCCACTTCCACCTCGACCATCGTCGGCGCGCAGAAAAAAGCCTCGCTCACGACCCAAATCCTCGCCGCCAACCTCACGTGGCGCGCCATCGTTACCGATCAATTCCCCGTTCCCATCGACCCGAAATACGCGGGCGGCACCGTGAGCGGCGCGCACCTCACCGGCAAGTGGACCCCGCATCAACACCTCACGCTTGAGAGCAACGAATCCGCCGCCGAGTTCACCGTCTATTCCGTCCTTTGGCCCGAACGCGGCGCAAAGCCCGCCGCCCTCGCCGCGAAGCTTGTCCCCGACGGCACGCTCACGATCCAGCGCCCCGACGGCCAGACCGATACCCTCACCCTCACCGACGAGGCCTGTGTTCTTCGCTGATCGAGACTCCCCTCTTGTCGTTCCCCTCCCGCCCACGGGGTTCTACGCGTGCCCGCCACGGCCTCAACCAGCACCGATCTTGAAATCCACGGCGCCGAGCGCGTGTTTACCGCCACCCGGGTCCCGGTGCGCAGTCTCTTCGATCACCTCGAAGCGGGAGATTCGATCGATGATTTCCTCGAAGGATTCCCCAGCGTGACTCGTGAGCAAGTCATCGCGGTCCTCGAAGAATCGCGCGCGCACATCCTGCAATCGACCTGAGCGATAAAGATTCTCCTCGATGAGAATCTCGCTTGGCGGCTCGCCCGCAGCCTGCCTGGTCATGAAGTAAAATCGGTGCCGTTGATCGGTCGGGCTGGCACGCACAACGGCGCTTCTTCTCGCCCGGGCAGCCCTCGGGTTGGATGTTTTGGTCACGATGGACAGCGGCATGCTCCACCAACACGACCTCGCTTATCTGCCCATACCGATCATCGCGCTCCGTGCATCATCCAATCGCCTCGCCGTCACGGCACCACTCATGCCGCGCCTTCTCATCGCGCTGACTTCGCTAAAACCGGGCCGATTTCTGATCATCGAATAGCATCGCTCGCCGACGATACGCGCGCTTTCCACCAAAAACGTCCAAGGCCTCCTTCTCATCTCGTGGCCCACCTCTTCTCTCAAGTAGGGCAGGGTCTCCGACCCGCCCTCACTTCGCCTCAACCACGCGCACCCGCGCCGCGAACTCGGCGTCCGGTGAAGTCCGCATCGTTTTTCCGCTGGTCGTGGTCACGTTACGGAGCGTCACCTGCTCCGTCAGCCAGTAGGGAAACGGCCGGGTCGCCCCGCCTGCGCCGGGACCGTTCGCGTCCGTAAAGAGAAACGGCCCTTGATAGTCCTTGGTCACGTTACGGTCGTCGATGAACAGCCCGTCGATCGTGATCTCTCGCGGCATGAAACAGGGATAGCCGAAGTCATGCTGCCTGTCGTTGCTCGCGGCAAAACGAGCGGACGGCACCGTGACGCTGCAGTTGGAACCGCGCACGAGCCTCCCGGGATTTCCACCCGCAGACTGCGAACTGCGAATCAATTTTATCGACGCTCAGAATCGCCTGCTCGCCATCGCCAAAATCCCACTGCGGATGCGCACTGATGCAGCGATGAAATTTTTCGTCCCCATCGGTGCCAGCGGGTTCCGCCTAGAAATTTGACGGGCTGGCTTCCGGTCCGCGTCGTGGACTTCTCTTAATTCGGACAAGCCAACCGCGCCGCCGCCAACACGGTTAGCATCAGCAGGCCGAGCGTTCCTCCGCTCCTCTTCGACCAGCACGTCGGCCCATCGCCCTCCGTCTCGGCGGTGTGCAGATCGCGTCCCGACTCCTCACGACTCCCGCCGCTGATCCCAAAACGCCCCATTCTGCGGGATCAACACCGTGCTTCGGCCTGCGCCCGCGGCCACGTTGTCTACAAATCGGTGTCTTTGTGCCCCCGAGAATCGCGCCAAATCAGCGCAGATCGAAAAGAGGCACCCGTCGGCTGTGATCGGATATCCTGAATGGCGAGTAGCGAGGGGCACTTTGTGGTGCCGCAGCGCACAAGCGAAATTCGAAGGATCACAAAGATCGCGGGCGCGCCGACTGCTGAAATTTCTGATTATTATGGGGTCTCGCGGCTGGGTTCGTTCAAGCCAGTATCACAGAATTGTGTCTGCTCTCACTCATACTCCGCTTTACCCCGCATCAACAGAGGTTTTGGAATGTCGACGGAACCGGCGGACCGAACACCGGGGCCTCTCGATTTGTTGCCTTTCTCAATACCGAGATCGGCATCCATCTTCGCAACCAGAGCCTGCAAGCGATGCACCACGTCGGGGTGTTGCGCTGCCACGTCGGTCGTCTCCCCCTTATCCCGGTCGAGATGATAAAGCCGCGGCACCTCGCGCGACGCGTCGATCGACTTCTTCAGCGCTTTGTCTTCCTGTCCTGCGATGGCCAGCTTCCACGGACCGGAACGAACGGCTTCCAAGCCACCTGCCCGCCAAAAATACAGCGCCTCATGGGGGGAATCACCACTCTGGCCCGACAGGACAGCCCAGATGTCCAGGCCATCGATTTTGCGGTCAGTCGGGACTTGGCCGCCCACCAGATTCACCACGGTCGGCAGCAGATCCAACTCGCTCAACATCGCGTCGCAGGTGGAGCCCGCCGCGATCCTGCCCGGCCAGCGGACGAGGGCCGGCACGCGCACACCGCCCTCCCAAGTGGTAAACTTGGTGCCGCGCAACGGCCCGTTGTAGGCGTTCTTGGTGCCGCCATTATCGCTGGCAAAGATCACCAGAGTCTTCTCGTCGAGTTTCAACTCCTTGAGCGTGGCCAGCACGCGCCCGACGCTCCAGTCCGCCTCCTCGACCCAGTCGCCGTAGTCGCCGTTCTTCGACTTACCCTTAAAGGCAGGGCCTGGATGCAGCGGCACGTGCACGGCGACGTGAGGCAGATACAGGAAAAACGGCCGATCCTTGTTCGCGGTGATGAACTTCACCGCCTCTCCGGTAAAGAGCTCGGTCAGTGTGTCCTGATCGGCCGGAGCCGCGATGACCGTTTCATCGCGCAGCAGCGGCAGCGGGGGCATCGGGTTCTTGCCCCCCGGCTTGGTCGCCCCGTCCATGTCATTCGAATACGGCAGGCCGAGGTAGTGGTCAAACCCGTGTCGGGTGGGCAAGAACTCCGGTTGGTCGCCCAGATGCCACTTGCCTATTATCATGGTGGCGTAGCCAAGTGGTTTCACCAGTTCGGCAATCGTTTTCTCACTCGAGTTGATCCCGGTTTTATTGCCGGGAAACAACACGTCTGGCATGCCCACCCGCTTGGCGTAGCAGCCGGTCATTAGCTGTGACCGCGACGCGGTGCAAAGTGGCGCCGCATAGAAACTGGTGAGCTTCATCCCCTCCGCCGCGAAACGATCAAGGTTGGGAGTGCGGTGCAGTTTCGAGCCGAAGGGCCCGATGTCGCCGTAGCCCATATCGTCCATTAGGATTACGATGACGTTGGGTCTGTCCGGCTTGAATTCCACAGCTTGGAGCTGAGTCAGTGCGCCGAGCAGGAGGACGGGAAGGGAGAGGCATGAATGTTTCATAATCTGCAGCTGAGTTAACGGTGATGGATGGGGTTGGCTGTTCAAACTGCCTGAAGGCAAAACTCGTTTGGAAAATTTATCGTCGGCGTGCGCCCGGCCGATGGGCCATCAGGATGGGCTCTTTGGAAAACGATGACCGGCGTGCGCCAGCAGCCGGGTGAAATATTTCCCGACGCCGCTCAATGATCCATCGGGCCGCACCAGCCAGAAACCGCGAAGCTCGTCCGCCTCCTCCGCTGCCACGGGGATGGGCCGAGAGCCATCTTTCCGCTCGTTACAAAACAACTCCCAATGCAGCAGGTAGGGGATCTGGCGGAAAAACATCGCGCCGAGTGCTCCGTCCATCATTTCGACGGCGCTCGCCGGTGTCGTCACGTTCTCCGGGAAGCCGAACTCACCGATGTAGACGGCGGGCCTTCCGGCAAAATCCTGCTGCGTGGTCTTCGCATAGTGCTGAATCAGATCCAGCCCTCGCCAGATTCCGACGGCTGATTTCTCGGCCTGCTTCGCCCCGGTATTCAGGCCGTCGTAGCACGACCAGGAAATAAGGTCGGGCCGAAGGTGGGGCAGCACATGGGTGGTCACCGTTGGAATGCCTTTGAGCAAATCAAAGACTCGATTCACCTCGACGGCGTGAAACACCTGGCACCGGGACCCGGTGACCTCGGCCCGGGCCCGTTCGACCCCTCGCTGGCGGGCCGCGAACCAGCGACTGAATCCCGCCACGCGCTGCTCCAGCTTGGGGTATTCGCCTCGCATCCAGCCGTCTTTTGCAGAGCCGCGAAACATCCAGTCCCCCTCCCAGTTCTGCAGCAGGAACGTGACGTCGCGATCGCGGAACGTCCGCAGGAGATGGCGCGTTAGTTCGTAGATTTGCGTTTCGTCGACGCCGCAATCGTTCTTCGGGTCCAAGAGATCACGCCCGGCTCCGCCTGCGGCGGACCGCGGGCGCGCGGCATCAACGACCAGAGCGATCACGGCAAAGGGCAGGTCGAAGGCCGCCACAAAATAGGGATGCTGGGCGAGCTCCTTGAACGTGTAATCGGGGGAAAGTTTCCAATCCGAATTGAAGCTGTAGCCGCGTTCGACATTGCCGAACCAGAGTTTGATGCCCCCCAAGCCAAGCGAGCACACGCGTTCCGCCCCTTCGATGAGGAATGGTTTTTCCGTAAAATGATAGCGACCTCCGACGTGGGCGGTGCCGAGGCGCCGCGCGATGTCACGGGGGATAACTCCGCCCTTGAGTGGTCGCGCCGCGTTGACCAGCGCGAGGATTTCGGCTTCCGGCGTTTCAACCGTCTTGCCGCCCATGGCGGCATGCGCGGCGGGGTGGCCGCACCAGACGGCGGCTCCCGCCGCGATCGCGCTGTGCCGAACAAAGTCTCGTCGGGTCCAGCGGGGATTCATTAACGGTCTATTGTCCAATTGTCTTCCGGTTCTCCCAACCGCTCACAGGTCAAAAGTCAGGCTGAGAATCCACTGCCGAGGATCGATGATGCGGAAGTTATACGGTGTGCCGTCGGGATTCACCCCCACGACCTGCAGGCGACCACCCTCGAATGCATTGCGGCAGTTGAGCTGCACCCGCGCGCTGATTTTGTTGTTATAGAGCTTCAAATTGTAGGAAGCCCACAGATCAAAATACGCCCGAGATTTGTCCCAGACCGGGCGGTTTGGGTCGAGGAGGCGAATGATACCGTCGGTGTCCGGGCTACCGCGATAACCGATGGAAGCCCTATCCTCCCAGCGCACCGCCCCGCCGACGCCCGTTCCCTTGAGCGGACCCGAGGCAAACGTATAGTTGTTGGTCAGCGCCAAGCGCCACTCGCGCGCTTGGGAGCGCGGCTTACCCTCATTGGCTTTTGCCGCCGCCAGCGGTGTGTAGACGTTGTTGTTCCACCAAGTGGCGACGTTGGGGTTGTTCCACCAGAGATTGCCCTGGTCGTCCTTCAACGTCGTCCAAGTCGGCATGCGCTGCGCGATGTAAGTCTGGATGCTAGGTGCGAGCGCGGCGTCGAAAGCGCGTTGCTGGGCCGCGGTGACCCGGAGACGCCAATGGCGGGTCGGGTTGTAGGTGATGTCGAATTCCTTGCCGCGCGAGGTGAAGTCCTGGGATTCGCCAACGGCCCTATTGGTGCTAAGCGTGGCCAGAAAGTCGTAGTCGATCCCGATCATCTTGGACGTATCGGCGCGAATCTGCGTTTCGCTCGGCACACCACCCTCCATTTGATACCGCCCGATTACGACCGCGCGCGTCCACGACAACATATTCCAAGTGCTGTTGCGTGCTTCCATGTTATTAATCCGATCCGCAATGATGCCAGCATCGCCGGTGCGCGCGTTTTTCTCGGAGGTTTCATACTGGCTGATCCGGGCCACGAGCTTGCCGCCGAAAAAGCTCACATTGAAACCATAGTCCCGCCCTTTTCCGGTGGTATCGGGCAGAACCTCACCGAAAAGATTCCCCACGGTAGGTTGAGGCTGAAAGCTGTCGGACTGGTTGTAGAACAGGCTGACGTGGCGCAGGGGTTTCACTACCACGCCGTTGGTCCTGGTCGTGCCCCGGCGTTCCAGCCAGCTGCTCCAGCCACCGTTCGCAAGGGAGACATCGGTGAGGCCGGTGGTGGAGTCGAGGCGGGCGACGTCCGCGTTGCGACTGCGACTCTTGTCGGCACGCACGCCCAGCATGGTCACGATCCGATCCTGCCACAAAAAACTTTGCAGGACCATTCCCTGCGTGCGCACCTGCTGGGCGGTGTAGTTACCTTGGTAAGGCGTCTCGCCGATCACGGCATTCTCAGCCACCCAAGCCTGACTGGCGGTTCCGGCGTTTGTCGCATAGCGCAAGGGGAAGGTTCCGGCGACGCCCGAAAGCGGCGGCGCGTAGTCGACGTTGTTGCCCTTGTTGTCGCCTAGGTAGTAGCGATAGTTCGCGGTGCCGGCGGCCGCACCGTTGGCCCGATTGGTGGCACTGGTCCAAACGTGATTGTCGAGGACGACCTCGCGATAAGTCAGCACTCCGTTTCTGGTGAACCGGCCTTCCGCGTAACCCATCGCGCGGTGCAGGCCCAGCCCCGCGAGCCAACCTTTTTGTTGGGTGAGATTCAACTCGTAGAGGAGCTGCGCCCGGATGTCGTCGGTGCGCCCCGGAGCACGGCGATCGAGCGGGATCGAAGCCGAGATGAACGGGCGAAGGAAGAACGGATTCGGCGTGCCGTCGAGCAGACGCTCGTTGATGTCGATGTAAACCGGTGCCGCACCGCTGATCTGGTTACGGTTTGTCGAATTGCTGTCCTCGTAATACCACGCCAACTGGGCGTCGAGCTTGTGCAGCGAGGTGTTGAGGAGAGATTGTTCGATCTCGATTCGGTAGGTGTCGGCTTTGCGAGTGCCCCAGTTGGAGGCCACAAAGTTGATTGATCGCCAATCGTAGAGTGATCGGTCCGAGATGCCCACCATGGTGAACAACGGCTGGGTGGCGGCGCGGTTCTTCTGGATATCAGAGGCGTTGGAGACAATCCGTTGATCAGTGTTGGGAATGTTGGGGTTGGTGCCGGTAGTCAGGCGGTTCACCATCCACAGTTGCACCCGGCCATCGTTAATATAGAGGCTCGGGCGGCCCGGGAAATCCGTCGGATTCAGACCGGCGGGCAGCGCCGTGACCTCCCCAATCTGCCGAATCGGCGCACCAAGCACCCCATTGACGCGGGGTTGAAACGTCACCGGATCCCAGGTCGGACTACCGGCGCTGCGCCAGGAGGTCACGGTGTCGCGCGGCGTGGTGGAATTCGGCCGGCGGGCCCAGTTATTATACGTCTCGTAGGTGCCGCGAAGCGTGGTTTTAGGGAACGGCTTGAACGTGAATGTTCCGGTAAGCCGGCGGGTGCGGTCGACGGACGGCTTCCGCTCGAAGCCTTTCGCGTCGTAAACTCCCATCACCCGCAGGCTGAGGCGGTCTTTTAACAGCGGACGGTTGAGGTCTAGGCTACTGCGTCGGCTACCGTAGCTGTCGGCCGTCAACTGCATCCGGGCTGAAGCGCGGTCTAACTGGGCGATAGCAGGATTCAGATTGACGGTGCCGCCGCTGCCTCCGAGGCCAAAGAGATTCGAGTTGGGGCCCCGGCTGATTTCTGCCGAATCGATGTTGTAGGTGTCGAGCGGCAGCGACGTCGCAAAATTACCGACCGCCATATTGGCGGAGCCCAGACCACGGATCCGGTTGGCGCTCTGCGGGGAGCTTTGCACGCGATCATCGATGTTACCAGAGCGGTCCACAGAGAAGGAGGTGAAGTTACCCGTGCCTTCGGTGTTGGCTTCGTAGAGAAAGATATCGTTGAGGTCGACGGCCCCGGTGTCTTCGAGCATCGCTTTCGTCACGACTGAGATCGATGACGCCAGATCCTCTATTTTCGAGTTGGTGCGCGTGCCGGAGAGTGCGCTGGAGGCGTAATAGCCGGTTTCATTTTCCGCCCGAACCGTGAAGGCAGACATTGCGACGGTTTCATCAGGGCTTGGAATCACCCTTGGACCCGGGCGGTCGGGGCTTGCTGCCACCGGCACCGCCCTTGTCCCGTTTGGGAGGTTTTTTTCCTTTCGCACCGAAAACACCCCCGTTTTCTCCTCCACCCCAACGGTCAATCCCGTCCCGGCGACCATCTGGTCGAGCGCCTCGCGGGCGGCAAACTGACCGCGCACGGGGTTGGTGCGGGTCTCGCCGATGCTCTCGATTGAGAACACAATCTCGGAACCCGCTTGCTGCGCGAACAGCTTCAGCATCCGACCGGCAGCACCGGCTGGAATATCAAAGGTCCGCGAGGCGACCTCCGCGGCGCGCGCCGCGAATGCCGAAACGAGCAGCGCACAGGCCAGCAGCACGGTTTTAAAAGGACAGGGCCGGGCACGAAAGGTAGCGTTAAGGGGCATAAGGGGAGGGGTTGCGTTCTAAAGAAACCGCAGCCGGCAATTTCCGTTAAAAAAATTGCGCACCCGCTTAACGGAAAACATCAGTTTCGGGTTCTTTACCGGTGGCTGCCGTGCGACAGCACGCGTCGTTGCGCTCTGTGACCAACTCATCAATCTCGCATCCATTCCCAGTTCTAATGCCACCGTATGATCCAGAACAGGCCCGCTGGTTTGCCGAGCACGTGCTGCCCCACGAAGCGGCGCTGCGCGGTTGGTTGCGCAGCCGGTTCCCGTTCCTGACGGATGTAGACGACATCGTGCAGGAGAGTTACGAGCGGCTGCTGAGGGTGCAGGAAACGGGACCGATCGCCAACCCGCGCGCCTTCGTTTTCGTCAGCGCGCGGAATTTTGCACTTAATCAGTTGCGCCGCCTGCGACGTGAAAACCGCGACCCGAGGGCCGAGGTCGAGGCGGCGGTCGCCTATGTCGACACCGCCGGCATCCCGGAGTCCCTCGCCCGCGCCGAGGACCTTCGTCTGCTCGTCGAGGCCATCCACGAACTTCCTAACCGGTGCCGCGAGATCATGACACTGCGTAAGATTTACGGCCTGTCGCAGAGAGAAGTCGCGGCACGGCTCGGCATCGCCGAGCATACCGTGGAAGTGCAAAGCCGGATTGGGCTGCGCAAGTGCTCCGACTTCTTTCGCCGCCATGGCTACGGACGGGGGAGTGAAGCATGAAAGATTCAGAGTCAGATCCGACGCGCCATGACTCGATCGACGAACACGCTGCCGCGTGGGTGGTCCGTCAGGAGCGTGGCCTCTCGGCGCGGGAGCAGGACGAATTCTCGCAGTGGCTCGCGGTCAACCCGCGCCATCGCGCGGCCTTTGCCGAGCAGCGCTGGAGTTGGGAGGAACTGGATCGGCTGAACGGGCTGCAGACCTCCGTGAGCGCGGTGCCCGATCCATGCCTACTGGCGCCCCGCCGGCACGCCCGGTCGTGGCGAATCGCGGCGTTGCCGCTGATCGCCGCCGCGGCTGTGATGAGTTTCTATCATCTCGCACGTCAACCTTCGCGTTATGTCGTCCCTTTCACCGCGCCGGAGGCGTTGGCCCTTTGTGAACAGCGGAAACTCGACGACGGCTCGCTGGTGGAGCTGAATCGTGGAGCATCAATCACCGTAAGCTTCACTCTCGCGGAGCGACGGGTGCGCCTGGAACGAGGCGAAGCCCATTTTACCGTGACGCACGATCCCAGCCGGCCCTTTGTCGTGGAAGCCGGCGGGGTCGCGGTGCGGGCCGTGGGCACAGCTTTCTGCGTGACACGCGAAACCGGCTCCGTTGCCGTCTTGGTGACTGAAGGAAAAGTCCGCCTTACCTCGCTGGACAAACCGGCCCTAGGCGACGATCCGCTGCTCAACTCCGGTCAGCGTGCCGTGGTATCGCTGGCGCCAGGAGGGCCCGCGCCGACCATTGCGCCGGTCACGGCCGACGAGATCGCCGAACGTCTGGCGTGGAAACCACGCGTGTTGGATTTTGCTGAGGCCACGCTCGCGGAAATCGCGACAGAGTTCAACCGGTGCAATCCGGTGAGGCTGGAGATCACCGACCCATCCTTGCGAGCGCGCCGCCTGAGTGCGACCATCCGCTCAGACAACGTGGAAGGTTTTGTGAAGCTGCTGGAATCCGACTTTGGAATCGTAGCAAAAAGGCCCAGCGCCAACGTTATTGCACTTCGGTCGAGAAACTAAAATGACCCTGCTTTAGCCCATGTCTTCGCCGCCGGGAGAACTCCGAATTGGCAAGGCGCAACAGCGCAGCCGTCGGCGTATTAAAAAGCTTCAAGAATCCTCCTGCACCGTGCGGCAACGATAGTCCCGCTCGTGCCTCTTGGCTGTTCGTTCGAGCAGAATAGGTCGCTGCGCGCCGCGCCGTTCCAATGCGGATCATCCCCCGCCTGCGTCACTCCCATTCCCCCACGCGCACCCGCGCGTTGAACTCGGCATCCGGCGATATCCGAATCTTCTTCCCGCTGGTCGTGGTCAGATTGCGGATCGTCACCTGTTCAGTTAGCCGGTAGGGGAACGGCCGGCTCGCCGCGTTCGCGTTTGCGCCCGCACCGTCCGGGTCCGTAAAGAGAAACGGCCCTTGGTAGTCCTTGGTCACGTTGCGGTCGTCGATCACCAGCCCGTCGATCAAGATCTCTCGCGGCATGAAGCAGGGATAACCGAAGTCGTGCTGCCCATCGTTGCTCGCCGCGAGCAGGGTCGGCTGCACCGCTGCGCCGCACGCAGGAATCCAGCGGCTGTTGCGGATTACGACCGTGCCCTCCCACGTGCTGCCGTAATCGCCCCGCAGGCTGATCAGAGACCGGCCGTGCAACGTGGAGTCCTCAACCGTCAACGTGCCCCGGCCGATCGCGTTCAATCCCGCGTGGCCGAGCGTGCAACCGCGGATGGTGTAAGTCCCGGACACGCCTTGGTGCGTGTCCATGCGGGACAGGGTGCAATTCTCCAACAAAATGTTTTTGCAAAAGTTTGTGCCGATCACGCCCCAGCGCGTGGGGTCGCAGATGTTGTCCATGCGACACCCGATCATCGTAAAGTTGACCACTTCATCCGCGCTCACGTCGTAGGTGCCCATGCTCACGGGCTTCCCGGCCGCCCCAATCGTCGTGTAAGTCTTGTGACCGGTGACCCAGCAGTCGCGCAACGTCACGTCGGCGCACCTGCTGGCCACGAGGAACCCGCGATAGGGATGACCAACGTCGGTCTCGCCCACGACGGTGTGGGCAAGCCCCTCGACGACGGTATTCGAGCGGGTGATCACGATATTTCGCGCCCAATAGTTGTAGCCTTTTACCTGCTTCATGCGGTTTGCGGTCGTTGTGAAAATCCCGCCCTTGAGCATCAGCGGTCGCTCGTCGATCGGGTGGGCCTCCACCCGCGTGATCGTGTCATAGTTCCAGTCGATGTCCCCTTCGATGGTTCCGTCGCGGCGGAGAATGAAGCAATCGCGCTGCGGCGCACCGTCGTTCTGGTTGAGGCCCCGTCGGATGTAGAGCCGCTTGCCGCTATTCTCCACCCGCACCCAGCAGTCCACCGGCGGCCGCACCTCGAGGCTCCGCTGGTCCCGGGTCAACCGCGAGATCGACAACGTCACGGGTTCCAGCAGCGAGCGCACGGCAAAGAGCGAGACCCGGTGGTTCTCAACTTCGGTATCATCGATGATAAACTTCGATGTGCCCCAATCGGTAGCAGTGGCGATGATCGCCGTGAGCGCCCGGCGACCGAGATGATAGGTGGCATCGGGCTTCGTCTTGACCGCCAAGCCGTGAGCATTGGCAAAAGCGTGCGCCTCGACGATGGCCGGCAAGTCGTCGGCGGCACCGTCGCCTACCGCGCCAAACGCCTCATAGCTCACCGGCCGATCCGTGGACACTCCGAGCTTGGTTTCCGTGGCCGCGAAAACCGACGCCATGCCCGCCGCCCCAAGCACCACAATCGGCAGCACACCATGGGCGCAGGCTGTGACCAGTTGGACGCGCAGTTCCCGGAGCAAGTGTCCTGCGCCAAGCAACAAGCGGGATCGAAACAACGAACGTGAGATGAGCGGCATCCGGGGCGAGACGTGCGAATCCGAAAAAGCTCACCCCGTCGCGACGAATATTAACTCACCCAACGATGGGAACGCGGCCGTTTAATGCCCTTTTGCCGTTCGTGCCGCTCCGCCTTTGCCGCCCGGCGCACCCGGCGCCACCCATCGTCCTGGAAAAAGCATGATGCGTGGCAGGTCCGGCACGCCCGTCTCATTTGCATTTAATTGCGCCGCCACCAAGTCCACCGCCTGCGCCGCCACTTGGTCATAACACTGGTCGATCCCACCCACACCCCGCGGCGCATCTGCGCTCCAATAAAGTGTGATCACCTGCACCCCCAACTCGCGACACACCCCACGCAAACCCGGCGCCTTCAACAACGCCACGTCGCTCACAATCAGCGCATCCGCCCGCGACGCGCGCAGCCACGCCGCCGGCTCGCCCGGCCCCTCCGGCCCCAGCACCCTCACTAACCCGCGCGCGCTTGCCGGCGCCGGATGGTGCGTCAGGAACGCCGCCTCCCACGCCCGTTTCGCCCGCTCGTTGGTCTGCGGTTCGATCAACGCCGCCGGCCGGCGACACCCCAGTTTTTCCAACTCCCGTAACGCCATCTGCATCGCAAGAAAGTGGTGGTGTCCCGCGTGGTGCAGTTCCGGCGTCCAAGTGAGATTCCCGATCACCGCCGCCGAGAAATGCTGCCAGTCCCACCCAAGCGTCACCGTCGCTTCCGCCGTCGTGACGGGTGAGAGCACCACGCCCACGATCCCGCGCGCGCGGAGAATCTGCTCCAGGCGCTGGTCGGTCATGCCCGGCGCGTTGGTCCAAAATTCCTCCAGCGCGAAGCCCATCTGCGCCGCGCGCTCTTGCGCCCCGTTGAACACGTTTTTCAAAAACGGATTCTCCCGGGCCTCCGCCCGGCTCGTATGGACCCACACAAACGCGATCCGCTCCCGGTGGGCCCGCGCCTGCGCGCTGCGGATGTGCGCCATCAAACTCGCGACCCGCGGATTCGGCCGGTAGCCCAGTCCGCGCGCGATCTCCGCCACCTTTTCCCGCGTCCCCTCCGGAATCTTGGGATGCCGCCGGAGCGCATAAGACACGGTTGCCAGCGACAGCCCCGCCCGTGCGGCCACCTCCTTCAATGTGACCACGCGCTTGGTTTCTGTGCCCATGGTGAACGGTTTCACCGATGGCGTGATTGAGCTCAACCGTAAAAACCGGTTTCTCCATCCGCCCTGCATACCCCTCGCCTCGGCTCCTTTTGGAATCCGCGGAACCCTCCTCGCTTCGACCCGCACCTATGAAAACCCGTCTCGCCACAACCTGCCTCCTCGCCCTCGCCGCCGGCCTCCCGCTGTCGCCCGCCGTCGCCCAAATCGCCCCGACCTCGCCCCCGGCCGCCCGCGCCGAGGAGGAAGTCGTCAAACTCAACGTCTTCGAGGTCGCCACCGAATCCGACCGCGGCCTGCTCTCCACCAACGCCGTCTCCGCCACCAAGAATAACACCCCCATCAAGGACATTCCCGCCAACATCTACGTCCTCAACGAGAGCTTCATCAAGGACCAGATTCCCTTCGATCTTAACGACATTCTCCGCTTCGCCCCCGGCATCAATCTCGACGGCGATTACCGCAACGAGACCTACCAGATCCGCGGCTTCTCCGGCGGCCTCCCCCTCGCCGATGGTTTCACCATCTCGCGCTCCTTCCCCACCGAGCAGTCCGCCGTCGAGCGCGTCGAGGTCCTCCAGGGCCCCGCCGGTATCCTCTTCGGCAACGTCGCCGGCGTCGGCGGCATCGTGAACCGCATCATGAAGAAACCCTCCTTCAAATCCGCCTCCTCCCTCGGCGTCTCCTACCGCAACGACGCCAACAACGTCCGCCTCGTTTACGATTCCACCGGCCCCCTCCGCCAGAGCAAAAAACTCGCCTACCGCCTCATCGCCGCCTTCCAGCATACCGACGGCATCATGGACCGCGTGAAGACCGACCGGCAGTTCATCCGCCCCACCCTCCTCTGGAAAATCAGCGACCAGACCAAGCTCACCATCGAGCCCGACATCACCTGGCAGCGCACCGTCGTCGGCTACCGCTACGACTACTTCAACCGCTCCGCCAACGGCGCCCTCATCCGCGTGCCCGACGGCATCAACCCCGCCGAGGACTACCAGCACACCAACAACAAAAAATATTCGGTGATGACCACGTTCATTCACCAGTTCAGCCCCGACTGGACGTTTCGCGCCGCCACCTTCGCCACCGCCAATTTCCTCTACGACGACGACCCCCGCGTCGCCACCGCGCTCAACGGCGACAACCGCACCATCAACCGCGGCGCCGCTGACGCCGCCAACGGCTACCCCGCCGGCTACCTCCAGCAGCAGGATCGCTACGTGGGCAATTACTACCTCCAGGCCGATCTCTCCGGTAAATTCAACCTCGGCTCCGCCGTCTTCCGGCCCGTCGCCGGCCTCGAGTGGAAACTCGATCCCAACCAAATCAGCATCCGCCGCACCGTCGGTGGTCTCGGCGGCGTCGCCAACGCCCCGTTCGATATGTTCGCGCCACGTTACAAGGAATTCGCCTATCAGGCCCCGATCGTCACCTACGACCAGCAACAGAACTACACCGATGCCCGCGGCCTCTACTTCAACAACCAGGTAAATCTCTTCAGCGACCGCCTGAAACTCGTCACCGGCGTCCGCTTCATCAAATCCGCCACCGCCAACCGCACCCGCCGCCGCCAGGAAGCCGAGAACCGCGCCGCCACCACCGCCGGCCGCACCCCCCTCAACACCCGCACCACCGGCGAGACCGATTGGGACCATACCAAACGCATCGGCGCGGTTTACGACGTGACCAAAGCCCTCGGCGCCTTCGCCGGCTATTCCGAATCCTACGAAGCCCGCACCAACACGAACAACCTCGGCGAGGCCTATCCTCCCGGCATCGGCGAGCAGAAGGAAGCCGGACTTAAAACCGGTTTCTTCGACGGCCGCATCACTTCCACCGTCTCCTACTACGAGCTGAAACAGACCAACAACATCCTCTCCTACGCCACCGGCACCACCGGCCCGCGCGGCGAGACCTCAGACGCCATCGGCTCCGTCCAGGCCAAGGGCTGGGATGTCAGCGGTGTTGTCACCGTGACCGAGAGCCTGCAGTTCCTCCCCGGTTACTCCCGCACCAAAGCCACCACCCTCGTCGGCGGCAGCCTCAACGCCACCGGCTCCACCACCAGCAACCTCGAGATCACCCGCTACCCCGCCAACGTCGCCAAACTCTACGGCAAATACACCTTCAAGGGCGGCGCGTTCAAAGGCCTCAGCCTCAATGGCGGCGGCGTTTACACGAATAGCGTGAACCAGGGCGTGCTCGCCGGTATCGCCCCCGCGCCGACGACCAACCGCTCCAACTCCATCATCCCGTCCTCTATGGTTTGGAACATCGGCGCGAACTACTGGCGCAAGGGCTGGGGCTACGGCGTGAAGGTCGATAACCTCGCCAACCTCCGCTACTACATCCCGTCCGCGAGCAGCACCACCCGCGCCCTCATCGGCCTGCCCCGCGTCGTCTCCTTCGACGTGACGCGCAAGTTCTGATCCGCCTTCGCCCGTCCGGCCTCCCCCGGCCCGCCCGCGCCCCTCGGCGCGCGCGGGCCTTTTTGTTGGCTCCTCGCTTCTCATCCCTCAACCCGTGAGGGTCGCCTGTAAGACTGACGCTGGTTCGTGGTGGGCCGTGCGCTCCGCGCGCGGCTTTCAGCGTGGTGTCATCGAAAGATCCCCGCACGCGGAGCGCACAAGGTCACGAGACCGGGTTCATACTCCCCCGCGAAAACCCGCGAACGATCAAAAAAGTGAACGATTTCACCGCCGCGACCGTTGCGTGCTTTTTATCTCCCCGGTTCATTCGATGCACCCCGCTTTTGAAGAAAAGCTTCCCGCCAGTCCGTCAGGAAACCCTCAGCCCCAAAAAATATGTCCACGTTAGCTTCGTTGGTCCCCCATGTCCGGTCTCGGTCCTCTCGCGCACGCTCGCTGCTGTGCTTCCTTTCCGCACTGGTCGGCTGCAGCACCGCCGGCTTCGCCGCTCCCCCTGCCGGCCGCGGATTCACCCTCGCCTTCGAGGACAATTTCGACGGCACCGCCCTCGACACAACTGCGTGGCGCTACCGCACCGACGCCCGGTCCATCCCCGCCACGAGCCCCCAGTGCGCCAACCTCGCCACGAATGTGTCCGTCAGCGGCGGCTATCTCCGTCTCACCGGCAAGGTCGAAAATTATACCACGGGCGGCGTCACCTACCCGTCCACCGGCGGCGGCGTGATTTCCAATGCCGACTTCAAATACGGCTACTATGAAACCCGTGCCAAGCTGACAAAACTGCCCGGCTGGCACCAGTCGTTCTGGCAGTTAGGCAGTCTCACTTCGGGAGCCTACAACGAAATCGACGGCTGGGAGGTCGATTCGCACGCGTCGCAGGTGCTGCGTTACAACACCCATCACTACGAGCCCGCCCACGACACCTGGCTGGGAGCCAGCTACACGTTGCCGGCCGGTGGCGGCACGGGAGATATCTTTCGCGTCTATGCTTGGGAGTGGTCGCCCACCGAGGTGATCTTTTACGTGGACGGCGTCGAGCGTGCCCGCATCCCCTATCCCGGTGCGCACGCCGCTCAAAGCGTCTGGCTCACCTGCCTGGGCTGGGACCGCGGCTCCGGGCGCGCGGGGCCGGTCGAGATCCAGTTCGATTATCTCCGCTATTACGCGAAAGACTACGGCATCACCTCGGATTACGGCACCATCGTCGCCCCGAGCACCGCCGGCGGTTGGGGTGTCAGCGGTCGGGCGTTTAACCACGACAACAGCCAGGACACCAAATTTTCCAGCAGCGCGGGCGACACCGCCACATGGACACCGAACCTGCCGAGCACCGGCAACTACGAGGTCTTTTTCTGGAATCCGAGTTACTTCAAAAGCACCACTACCTCGGCGGCCTTGGCCGTGACGGGCGCCGGCGGCGCCTTCACCGCGCCGGCGGTGGACCAGGTTTACGACGGGCAGCAGTGGGTCAGCCTCGGTGCCTATCGCTTTAACGCCGGGTCCGGCGGCTACGTTCGCCTCACCGTCCCCAATCCCTCGGGCGGCGTGAACTCCCGCGTCGGCGCGATGATGTTCCGCCGCTTCGATCTCGCCGATTACGATTTCGACTCCGGCAGCGCCTCCGGCTGGACCACCGAGGCGGGCACTTGGAACGTCGCCGCATCCGGCACGGGCTACGCCTACCGCACGACCACTACGACCGAAACTCTCGTCCGTCTGGCCCCGCAGGGCTGGCAAAACCACTTCGTCCGCGCCTCCGTGCGCCCGGTCGGCGCCAACGTCACCGTCGGCGTCGTCGGCCGCTACGTGGACGCCAACAACTACTACATGCTGCGCATCTATTGCGGGTCCAACCAAGTGAGCACCCTCAAACGCGCCGGCGGCACCTGGACCACCCTCGCCACGGTCAATTTCGCGGTCACTCCCGGCGTGTGGTATGACCTGATGTTGGTCATGGACGGCAACAAGCTCCGCGGACTCGTAAACGGCTTCGAGTATATCGACGCCGTTGATTCGACCCACACCGCCGGCACCGTCGGCGTCCGCACCTATGGGGGTGAAGCGTGGTTTGATCGTTTCGGCGTCGGCCACTGATCGTCGCGACCGTCCGCGCGCAGTCACCCTCACAACCCCGGCCCGCCCGCGCCCCACGGCGCGCGCGGGCCTTTTTTCCGTTTCTAAAAAGCTCCGGTGAACGGCTTCACCAACTAAGGGTTCGAGTCCGACCCGCGCTCTCCGTTCGCTCGCCCTTCAACCCCTCCGCCGCGCCGTCGCTCCGCTCGGCGTCACCCTTACCCGCACTTCCCCGCCCCATGAAACCATCGCTCACCCGCCGTAGTCTTCTCCTCGCCGCCGCGCTCCTCGCGCCGCTCGCCGCCTCCGCCCAGACCGCGCCCAAACCTCCCACCGTCCCGGCCGCCGAAGAAACCGTCACGCTCTCCGCCTTCGAGGTGAAGAGCGCCAAGGACTCCGGCTACCGCGTGCAAAACTCCGTCGCCACCACCGGCGTTGCCCAGGCGCTCATGGACACGCCTCTGCCCATCACCGTCATCACCGGCGAGTTTCTCCGCGACACCGGCAAGAGCGGCTTCCTCGGCGCCCTCTCCTACGTCAGCTCCGTCGCCCTCGATGACAACGCGCCCAACGGCAATTTCTCCCCCGGCGCCGGTCGCGGCAACGGTCAGGGCAATCTCACCCGCTTCCGCGGCCAGCCTTACAACGGCACCTTCCGCAACGGCCTCCGCCAGTTCTACGGCTTCGACACCGAAAACGTGGATCGCATCGAGGTCGCTAAGGGTCCGATGGCCGTGTTCATCGGCGGCGCCACCATCGGCGGCGAGGTTAACAACGTCACCAAGAAGCCCCTCTTCGCCCGCCAGCAGGAAGTCACCCTCCGCATCGGTTCGCACGAGACCTACAAAGCCGCCGTCGATCTCACCGGTCCCATCGACGCCGCCAAGACCCTAGCCTACCGCGTGATCCTCGCCTACCGCGACGGCAACCAGTGGCAGCAAAACTCCCACTCGACCACCACCTTCATCAACCCGCAGTTGCTCTGGCGTCCGACCGCCAAACTCAGCACGCGGCTTGAGGTCGTCTATCGCGCCACCACCGGCAACGCCGTCTCCCAACCCCAGCCGTCCTCGCAAAATTATCAGGCCGCCTTCGACAACCCGACCCAGAGCCTGCTCGATCTCGGCAAGCTCCGCACCGGCGCCCTCGCGGGAGTCGCCTTCACCAGGGCCGAGTATCAGAGCCGCATCGGCTACGGCGGCTTCGGCCAGTGGCGCACCGACATCTTGAACACCACCGGTAAGTGGACCGCCCTGGGCGTCGGCGAAACCCTCCGCGAGGGCAACGCTCCCGGCGGCCGCGCCTACAACTACTTCGGGCCGCACGCCAAGTTCTCCGAGCCCGCCACCATCGTCGAGAGCGACACCACTCTCGCCGCCACCGATTGGTTCAACGCCTCCGTCCTCGGTCGCTACACCAAGGCCCGCCTCAACTACGATCTCTACAGCTTCGGCACCCGCCTCCAGCCCGCCGGCTATTACCAGAACAACAACTTCTCAGCCAACCGCACGAAGGTCGAAGGCCGCGACCTCAAGTTCCAGGGCGTCTTCAAAAAAGACCTCTGGCGCTCCCGCAACACCCTCCTCCTCGGCGCGCAATACGGCGACCAGAAACAGACCGTCGAGAACGCCGTGCTCAACTACGCCGCCTATCCGCTCTCCGTCGCCGCCTCCTCGCTCTTCGTCCCCGACACAGTCAACACCGCCCGCATCCCCGCCACCCTCACCGGCGCCAACGCCTGGATCTACTGGGACCCTCGCGTCCATCCCTTCCCCGACAACCGCCTGATCACCACCTGGCCCTCCGCCGTGCAGCCCTCGGGCGTGAAGACGGCCGACTACTCCAAAAATATTTCCCGCGCCGAATTCGCCGCGTTCAGCACGAGCTGGTTTGACGAGCGCATCACCTTCACCGCCGGCAAGCGCTACAGTTGGGGCTACGGCGTCATCGGCGCCGCCGACCGTGACGGCACCATCCTCCCCGGCGCCACTGCCACCGCCAACGTCAAGACCTCCAACCACACCATCGGCGCCGTCGTCCGCATCGTTCGCGGGGTCAATCTCTACGCCAGCCAGAACCAAGGCGAGACCGCCCGCGCCGGCGCCAGCCTCGTCAGCCGCGTTTCCTTCGCCTCCGCCACCGTGCCCATCGACATCGTCACGCCCGCCGAGCAGGCCGCCAATCCCGTCCCCAACGACATCGGCAAGGGCAAGGAGATCGGCCTCAAGTTCGAGCTCCTCGACCGCAAACTCACCGGCTCCTTCGGCTGGTTCAACCTCACCCGCGGCAACATCCTCATCTCCGACACCAATCGGAACTCCGCCGATGTCCGCAACCGCGGCACCGAGGCCGATCTCAATCCCGCCACCTCCAACCCCGCCGTTCGCGCCTCCGTCAACTGGAGCACCACCATCGACGGCAACACCACCGAGGGCTACGAGACCGATTGGGTTTACACTCCGATTCCCTCCTGCTCGCTCGTCCTCGGCGCCAGCCACCTCTACAAAAACAAACCCACCGTCAACAAGCTGCCCACCAACGATGTCTCCCTCGACATCAACTACTGGCTCTTGAAAGACCGCCCGCTCCCCAATTCGCCCGACAACATCGT
Organism: Opitutaceae bacterium; assembly: GCA_014376585.1. Lineage (GTDB taxonomy): Bacteria > Verrucomicrobiota > Verrucomicrobiia > Opitutales > Opitutaceae > Tous-C4FEB. The sequence goes on from JACMRG010000039.1 coordinate 39,456, forward strand.
GCGCCTTTTCCAACGCTACGCGTTCCTGGACGGCGCGCTCAAAGCCGCCTCCGTCGGCTTCGGCACCCGCTACCAGTCGTCGCAACAGCCCGCCGCCGACAACACCTCCTGGGGCACGCTCTTCCCGAGCTACACCGTCTTCGACCTCACCCTCGGCTACACCACCAAGATCCGTGGCCACGCCGTCGATTTTCAACTCCAGGTCGATAACCTCCGCAACCAGACCTACTACACCGGCAACCGCGTTTACGGCGCGCCGCGCGAATTCACGCTCTCCGCGACGACCAAATTCTGAGCGCCGCCCCGGCCTTCACTGCTCCCCGCCATGCTGACCCGCCTCGCGTTTTGCCTCGGTCTCGTCCTCGCCGCTTGGCCGGCCCGCGGCGCCGAGGAACGCCTCTCCCTCGACGGCCCGTGGGCGTTCACGATCGACGCCGCGCAGCTCGACCGCCCGGTCGCGCAGTGGGACTCGCTCCCGGTGCCGGGTAACTGGGACACGTTCAACGCCTACGCCCAGCACGTCGGCCGGGGCTGGTATCGGCGCGAGTTCACGGTGCCCGCCGCCTGGTCCGGCCGTCGGGTGCGGCTGCACTTCGAAGCCGTTTACGAAACCGCCGAGGTGTGGCTCAACGGCACCTCGCTCGGCAAACACGAGGGCGGCTACACGCCGTTCGAGTTCGATGTCACCGACCGCGTCAAACGCGACGCGCCCAACGTCGTCACCGTCTGCGCCGACAACACCTACCGGCGCGGCGCCTGGTGGGCGTGGGGCGGCATCAGCCGCAGCGTGGCGCTCGTGGCGAATCACGATGTGCGCCTCGTCTGGCAACATGTGCGCACCGAGCCGGACCTCGCCCGCGGGACCGCGGAAATCTTCGTCGAGTATCTCGTGCAAAACGACGGCTCCGCTCCCGCCAACGTGGACCTCGCCGGCGCCGCCACCTTCTCCGACGACATCGTGGGCCGCGCGACCGTGCAGGCGGTCGTGCCCGCTCGCGAGACTCGCCGCGTGCAGACCAATTTTACGCTGCCGGCCGCGGCGGTGCGACTCTGGCACTTCGACCATCCGCACCTTTACGGCTTCGCCACGACCGCCACCGTCGGCGGGACGACCGTGCATGAGCAACGCACGCGCTTCGGTATCCGCCGGGTCGAAATCAAGCCCGATGGTTTCTACCTCAACGGCGAGCGCGTCCGCCTCGTGGGTTTCAACCGCGTCCACGATCACCGCGCCTACGGCAACACCGAACCCGACCACCTGGTGAAGCTCGATGTCGATCTCATGAAGCGCTACGGCGGCAATCTCATGCGCATCATGCACGCGCCGTCCGCGCCCAACCTCCTAGATTACCTGGACGAAAAGGGCGTCATGATCGTCGCGGAGATTCCCGTCTGGGGCGAAGGCGACCCCAACGTGATCCCCGACAACCCGCGCACCAAGCAGTGGCTGCGCGAAATGATCGAGCGCGACTACAACCACCCGAGTATCATCGGCTGGAGCCCGGGCAACGAACTGCTCAAACACTACGACTACGTGAAATCGATGATCGCCTACGCCCGCCGCGAACTCGATCCGCACCGCCTGCACACCTACATCAGCTTCAGCGGCTCGCGGAAGGACTACACCCCCGCGAATGACCCCATCTCATTCTCCGATATGATCATGCACAATTCCTACGGGCCGAACCCCGGGCAGACGGTCGAAACGCTCGCCCGTAAATGGCCCGGCCGCCCCGTCTTTATTTCCGAATTTGGCGCGCGACAATTTGGTGAACAGCTCTCGGCCCGCATCCCCGGTCTCGACGAACGTTGGCACAGTCTCGAAGGCTTGCCGGGCGTGATCGGCGTCTCGCTCTGGACGTTCAACGACTACCGCAGCAACTACCGCGGCTCCGAGCCCGGCGAACTCCGCTCTTGGGGTATCTTTGATCTCTGGCGTCAGCCCAAAGAGGCCGTGCGCGACATCGCCCGCCTGCACAGCCCCGTCCACTCCCTGCGCACCGCCGGCGACACCGCGCGCATCCAACCGCGCCGCGCCGATGAATTCCCCGCCTATACCCTGCGCGGCTACCACCTCCTCTGGGAATGGCGCGCTCCCGACGGCAAAACGCTCGGCGGCGGCGTGGTCGCCCTGCCTGACATCGCCCCCGGCTCGGCCGCCCTCACCGTCCCCCTCACCGGCCGTGCCGCCGCAGCCGAAGGCGCCGTGCTCACGCTGGTCACTCCGACCGGCTACATCGCCCACGAGTATCCCGGCGAAGGCGGCGGCAGCCTCCAGCCGTTGATCGCGGCAACCGCCAACTCCGCTCCCACCATCGTCCGCGCCACCCCGCTCGACGGCGGCTTCATGCTCGGCTATTCCCAGCAGCCCGACGACGACACCTTCACCGTCGAATACGGCACCGCGCCGGGCAACTATTCCGCCCGGCCCACCGTCGCCATGAAAGGCGCCACCGCCGTTCGCAGCCTTGAGAACGGCCGGACTTACTACGCCCAGCTCCGGCGCGAACCCACCGGCCGCGCCCCGAGCACCTGGTCCGCCGAAGTTAGTGTCACGCCCGACGGTGGCCTGAAA
>JACMRG010000293.1 GCA_014376585.1 Opitutaceae bacterium
CTTTTTAAAGAATACACCAAAGAAAACACAACAACGGAAAGAAAATACGACAGCACCGGCCTCGGATTGGCAAACTGCCGTAAATTCGCGCGAATCATGGGCGGCGAAGTCAGCGTCGCCAGTGAACCCGGCACAGGTTCCACGTTTACCCTTCGCATGCCCGCGCGGGTGCGTCGTCCTAAAACCACCTCGTCCGGCGCCCCTATTTCCAATTCATCTCCGACTGCCACCACGCTTGGAAAACTTTCTCAAGACATCCTCGTCATCGACGAAGACGACAGCGTGCAGCGGGCCCTCGCCAAGATCCTGGAGCCCGAAGGCTTTTCGGTGATCTCCGCGCGGACAGGCCAGGAAGGCCTGCGCCTCGCACGCGAAAAACATCCGCGACTTATCATCCTCGATATTTTAATGCCCGACATGGACGGCTGGACCGTGCTCAAACAGCTCAAACAGCACCCGGCCATCGCCTCCATCCCCGTCGTCCTGCTCACAATGACCGACGACAAGGAAACCGGTTTCGCGCTGGGCGCCTCGGCCTTCATCAACAAACCCATCGAACAGGATCAGCTCCTCGAGGCTATCCAGCATCACAAGGCCTCCGCCTACGGTCGCCACGCGCTCGTCGTCGAAGACGACCCCCACCAGCGCGATCTCGTTCTCCGCATGTTGGAGAAAGAGGGTTGGGAGTCTGAATTTGTCGTCAACGGTGCCGAAGCGCTCGAAGCCGTCGCCGTGCGGCAGCCCGCCATTATTCTCCTCGATTTGCTGATGGCTGAGATGGATGGCTTCGAGTTCCTCACGCACCTCCGCGCCAATCCAGACTGGAAGCTCATTCCCGTCGTCGTGATCACCTCGATGGATCTTACCAGCGATGTGCGCGCCCGTCTCCAGGGCCGGGTCGATAACATTTTCCAAAAGGGCCGCTACTCCCGCGATAACCTGATTCGCCAAATCCGCGATAGCGTGGGCATCACCACCGCCGACCGGTTGACGCGCTCACCCTTTAGCTCGCAATAAATTTCCTCCTTCACGTCATGGCGAAAATTCTTCTGGTCGAAGACAACGAAATGAACCGCGATATGCTGTCGCGTCGCCTCAAGCGCCGCGGATTTACGGTCATTATCGCGGCCAACGGCGGCGTCGGTGTCGCTCAAGCCCGCTCAGCTTTGCCCGATCTTATCCTGATGGATATGAGTTTGCCCGTAATCGACGGCTGGGAAGCCACCCGCATCCTTAAAGCCGACCCCGCCACCGCCAAAATCCCGGTTATCGCCCTCACCGCCCACGCGATGGCGGAAGATCGCGCGAAGGCCATGGCGGCCGGTTGTGATGATTTCGACACCAAGCCCGTCGAACTCCCGCGCCTCTTGGCCAAGATTGACGCCATGCTCAATGCCCCGTCTGGCGCTCCCGCAATTCCCCCTCCGTCCACGCAGCCATGAGCGATACGCCCCCCTCGGGATTTAAGCCCTACACGGCCGCGCCCTGGCCCGTCAGTCAGCCCAAGTCCGGCACCCCACTCAAAGAAGGAGCCAAGGTTAACGACTTCGAAACGCTTTCCAAACTCCGCCACGCCCTTCGCACGCCACTGAACCAGATCATCGGCTACACCGAGATGCTGATGGAGTCCGCCGAGGAACACGCCTCGACCAACCTCCTCCGCGATCTCAAGAAAATCCACACCGCCGGCGGTCAGCTGCTGGCCCTCCTCAACGACGCGCTCGCGCCATGGAAAATCGAGACCGGCAAGATCGACCTTATTGCCATGCGGCGGGAGATGATAGTCCCGCTCAACTCCGTCATCGGCTTCAGTGAACTCTCGGGCGAGGATCCCAAAATCGCCGCCATTCCCGGCGTCGCCGACGATCTCAAAAAAATTCGTCAGGCCGCCCGTAACCTCTTCGCCCTGATTGAGGGCGAAACCGATCTCGGCGATATCGCCGCCCACAGCCTCAGCTCTAATCTCGGCAGCGCCGCCGAGGCCGTCCTCGGGTCCATCCCCACTCCCACGACCCGGACCGCGCCCTTTTTCGACTTCCTCGGCGTCGAGAAAAGCCAGCTCGCCACCGGACGCATTTTGGTCGTGGACGACGACGCGATGAACCGCGAGATGCTCTCCCGCCGCCTGCAGAAGATGGGTTATAAAATCCGCGAGGCCGAAAACGGCAACCGCGCCCTCGACGAACTCAAACAGCGCCCCTTCGACCTCGTCCTGCTCGATATCATCATGCCCGAACTCGACGGCTTCCGCACGCTCGAGTTCATGAAGACCGATCCGATGCTGCGCCACGTGCCGGTCATCATGCTCACCGCGCTCGACGAGGTGGAGAGCACCGTCCGCTGCATCGAGGCTGGCGCCGAAGACTACGTTCCGAAGCCCTTTAATCCCGTCATCCTCCGCGCCCGTATCAACGCCTCGCTCGAAAAGAAACGCCTCCGTGATCAAGAGCAGGCCGCCCTGCTCCAGCTTCAGTCCGAGCGAACCAAATCCGAACGTCTTCTCCTCAACGTCCTGCCCCAGGCCATCGCCGACCGTCTCAAGCAGGGCGAACGCACGATTGTAGACAGCTTCCACGAATGCACCGTCGTTTTTGCGGACATCGTCGGCTTCACCCAGATCGTCGCCAAATATTCCCCGAGCCGCACCGTCCAGCTCCTCAACGAGCTTTTCTCCGCTTTCGACCGCATCGCGGAAACCCACCGCCTTGAGAAGATCAAGACCATTGGCGATTCCTACATGATGGTCGGTGGCGTTCCCACCGCCCTGCCAGAGCACGCCGCCGCGTGCGCCCAAGCCTCGCTCGAAATGCTGGAAAATCTCCGGACCTTTAACCGCCGCTACCAGATCGATTGGGCCGTGCGTATCGGCATGAACAGCGGTCCGGTCATCGGCGGCATCATTGGCACCAAGAAGTTCGCCTACGACCTATGGGGCGAAACCGTCAACATCGCGAGCCGTATGGAATCCCACGGCCAGCCTTGGCGCATCCAGCTCACCGACAGCACGCGGAAATTGTTGGGCGATAAATTTAAGACCGAGGAACGCGGCGTGATCGAGATCAAGAACGCGGAGCCGATGCGCGTTTTCCATCTTTCAAGCCCGGTCTGAACGGTGCGCCTTGCGCTCAGCGCGCCGCCAAGTCAGTCTCTCGACTCAGCTCCCGCAATTCACCCGGGCCAGCCGCCGTAATCCGCGCGCGCGCACTCCACCTCGCGGCGCGTCTTCCCCACCCGCGCCGGCGTTTACTCCGATACCCACTTAAACACCGTCGTCGTAAACGGCGCCAAGGTGACCTGGATCGCCTGAGCGTATCCGTCGCGATCCATGGCTTCGGCATCACGCCCGCCGCCGTTACCGTGGCCCGTGCCGCCGTAGTATTCGCCGTTGGAGTTGATCACCTCGCGCCAAAAACCACGCCGTGGCACGCCCACGGGATAAGTCCGACTTGCCCCGCCAAAGTGCGCCACCACGAGGAAAAGCGTCTGCTCAAAAACATCCATGCGCAGGTAGGCGATCAGGTTCGCATCCGCATCGTGACAGGTCACCCAGCGAAATCCGTTCGGATTGAAGTCATTCAGGCTGAGCACCGGCTCCGCGACATAGAGCTTGTTAAGATCGCGCACCAGCCGGCGCACGCCCTCGTGATCCGGATATTGGCAGAGGTGCCAGTCAAGACTCGCCGCGTGATTCCATTCGCGGGACTGCGCGAACTCGCAACCCATGAAAAGTAGTTTCTTTCCCGGATAGCACCACATGTGCGCGTAAAGCGCGCGTAGGTTCGCCGCCTTTTCCGGGATGTGCCAGCCACCCATCTTGAAAAGCAGCGAAGCCTTCCCGTGCACGACCTCGTCGTGGGAAAACACCGTCACGAAATTCTCCGCGTATTGGTAGAGCATCCCAAACGTCAGGTCGCTTTGGTGCCAGCGCCGGTGCAACGCATCCTTTGCGAAGTAGCGCAGCGTGTCGTTCATCCATCCCATGTTCCATTTGTAATCGAAACCGAGCCCACCTTCCCGTGTCGGCCGGCTCACCTGTGGAAACGACGTGCTCTCTTCCGCGATCATCAACGTGCCCGGATGATAGTGATGCACGAGGTCGTTCACCTGCTTCAGAAACTCGATCGCCTCCAGATTCTCGCGCCCGCCGAACTTGTTCGGAATCCATTCTCCTTCGTTGCGTGAGTAATCGAGATACAACATCGAGGCCACCGCATCCACACGCAGTCCGTCGAGGTGATAGCGGTCGAGCCATGCCAGCGCGCTCGCGACCAGGAAGCACCGCACCTCGTTGCGCCCGTAGTTAAAAATCAGCGTGCCCCAGTCCATATGCGCACCCTGCCGCGGGTCGGCGTGCTCGTAGAGATGCGTTCCGTCAAATTCCGCCAGCGCAAACGCATCCCGTGGAAAATGCGCGGGCACCCAATCGAGAATGACGCCGATACCGCGCTGATGCAGGTGATCCACAAACCACGCGAAATCCGCCGGCGATCCGAAACGCTGGGTCGGCGCGAAAAATCCGGTCACCTGATAACCCCACGAGCCGTCGAACGGATGCTCTGCGATCGGCATGATCTCCACATGCGTGAAGCCCATTTCATTCACGTAGTCGGCGAGCTGCGGTCCCAGCTCACGGTAAGTCAGCGGGCGGTTGTTATCCTCCGGCTTCCGTTTCCACGAGCCGAGATGCAACTCGTAAACCGACACCGGCCGGTCCAACTGCGCGGCCCCGGCACTCCGCCGCTCCATCCACGCGGTGTCGTTCCACTGGAAATCATTCGCGGCGCACACGATGGCCGCGTTGCCCGGCGGGGCCTCGAAGTAAGTGCCATACGGATCGGTCTTCACCGCGACCGCACCTGACTGGTGGCGAATTTCAAATTTATACAGTTCACCCGCACCGATTCCCGGCACAAACAGCTCCCACACCCCTGAAGCGCCCAGGGGACGCATCGGGAAAAAACGTCCGTCCCAGTGATTGAAATTTCCCACGACCGACACCCGCGTCGCCGCCGGCGCCCACACCGCAAACGCCACGCCCGGGACGCCACCAAGCTCGCGCACATGGGCACCGAGTTTTTCGTAGATGCGGTGCTCGTTACCCTCGTTGAACAGGTAGAGATCCTGCGCCCCCAGGGTGGGCAAAAAACCATACGGGTCGAAAAACTGCCGCGGCTCGCCGTTCGCGTAAGTCGCACGCAGCTGGTAGCGAAACACGTTCGGCCGGTTTGCGATAAAGACCTCAAAAAATCCTTCGGGCGCGATCCGCGCCATCTCGTGCGAGGGCGAGCCCTTCGCATCGAGCTCCATGACCGCGCAACCCACCGCCCCGCGCAGCAGCGCCCGCACGACCACGCCTTGGCTACGCGCCCGCTTGTGCGGGTGCATCCCGAGCACCCCGTGGGGCTGCGCGTGGGTGGCGTTGAGCAGGGCAGCGAGATCGGGTTGGGAAATAATCACGGCGTTGCGTCCCAAACCTGACGCCTTCCCCTCGCCCCGTCTAGCCGCGAATCCCGCCGCTCGTTCAACCGGTGTTCTTCAATCCGCCCGAGATCCCGTTGATCGTCAGCTCGATCACCGCCCGCGCCGCCTCGGCCTCTTCCGCGCCGAGTTTCTTGCCCGCGTCCTGCGCCCGCAGCCGCCGCATCATGTCCACCTGAATGTAGTTCAATGGGTCGATGTAGGGGTTGCGCAGCTGCACCGATTTCAAAAGCACCGGCTCATTCGCCAACAGTTGCCGCTCGCCAGTCACCGCGAGAATCGCCGTTTCCGTTCGCGCAAACTCCGCCGCCAACACCGCCAGCACGCGCTTCCGAATCTTGGGATCTTCCACGAGTTCCGCATAGAGCGACGCGATGCCCATGTCCGCCTTGTGCATCGTCAGCTGAGCATTATCGATCAGCGTCTGGAAAAACGGCCACTCGGCGTGCATCGCCCGTAGCAATTTCTTCCCCTTGGATCCGCGCTTGAGCACCACCTCGAGCGCACTGCCGAGGCCGAACCAGCCCGGGAAATTAAACCGGCTTTGCATCCAGGAGAAAACCCACGGGATCGCACGCAGGTCATCGACACTGGTCGTCGCCCGGCGAAACGTCGGCCGCGAGCCGAACTTCAGGTTGCTGATCTCATCGATGGGTGTCGCCTGTTTCCAAAACAGCAGAAACTCGGGGTCGTCATGCACCACCGCCTTGTAGGCGGCAAAACCCGCCGCACTCATCGCCGTCATCGCTTCGCTCCACTCCGCGGGCACGTTCGCTTCCGTCTGCGCCGCATGCGTGCCCAGCATCACGCCGTAGGCCATCTGCTCAAGGATGCGGTGCGCGAGATCGGGATCGTGATAACGGGTGGACAGCACTTCGCCCTGCTCCGTCACGCGGATGCCGCCATCGCGCAACCCCGCCGGCTGCGCGAGAATCGCCTTCGCCGCCGGTCCGCCGCCCCGCGCGATGCTGCCGCCACGGCCGTGGAAAAGCGTCACCCGCACGTCGTGTCCATGACACACGCGACCAATCGCATCCTGCGCCGAAAAGAGCGCCCAATTCGCCGTCACGTAACCGCAGTCTTTGTTACTGTCCGAGTAGCCCAACATCACGTGCTGATGCCCGGGCTTCGTCCGGCCGGGCAACATGAACCAGGCCGCCAGAACCTCCGGCGCTCGCTCCAAATCATCCAACGTTTCAAACAGCGGCGCGATCGGCAGCGCCGCGCCCGTGATTTTCTGCAAATACTCCAGTTCCAGCATGTCCGACACGCCGTCGGTCATACTGATGATTGCGATACCCAGCGCCTCGGGTCCGAACTTCGTCACCGCCCGCGCCGCGAGCGCGAGCGGATCGAGCACGTGCCGCGTCAACGACGAGAATTTTGCGATGGTCGCGGCCGGCAACAATTTCGCCTGCGGAATCTCCGCCATTAGCAGCGCCGTTTTTTCTCTCTCCGACAATTTGGGATAGTCAACGCGGTTGAGCACCTCTGACACCGCCGCCTCATGCTGTGAAGAATGTTGGCGAATATCCAGCCGCGCCGTGTGCAGACCAAACACCTCGAACTGCTCGCTCATATCCTTCAATTCACCATCGACCAACATCGCGCCTTTGCCCGCCGCCAGGCTCGCGCGAATGGTCTCCAGCGTTTCCTCGACCGTCGTGCGCCCGAGGCACGCGCCCACGACCGTCTCCGCCGCCAACACGCTGCCATCACGCACCTCACTCACCGCCTGCGCCAATCGCTCGCGCAGCACGCCGAGCAGCAGCCGGTAGGGTTCATGCGGGTAACGTTTGCTCAACTGCTCGATGTGTTTCGAGACGTGCAAATGCTCGCGTAATTCCTCCTTCAACGCCGGCACCACGGAGTCGCGTCGGTCGCTCACCGTGAGTATCCGCGCCAGCTCGCGCGCCGCCAGCCGCAGTTTCTCGATCGCCAGGCGGCGGTGGAGCAACAGCACCTCCGAACTCACCGCTCCCGTCACGCCCGGATTGCCGTCGCGATCCCCGCCGATCCAAGAGCCAAACGCCAGCCAGTGCCGCGGCGCCTTCACCGTCGGGTAGTGCCGCGCGAGCGACCGCACCATGTCGGACTGCAGCCGCGGCAGCGTCGCAAACAGCGTCGTATCGAAATACCACAGCCCCGTCTTCGCCTCGTCCGTGACCTCAGGCCGCTCGGCCCGGCTGCGATCCGTCAACCACAGCGACGCGATCTCCCGCTCGACGCACTCCGCACCGAGCAACGCCGGATCGGTCAACAGCGCCGGTTGAGCGCGCAGGCGCAAAATTTCTCCCAGCCGGCGCAGCTTCGTCAACAAGGTCCGGCGCTTCGATTCCGTCGGATGCGCCGTGAAAACCAGCTCGATGTTCAACCGATTCACCAGCGCCTGCATCGCCGCCGGCGCGACTCCACGCTGTTTTAGCTCCACCACCGCCGCCTCGATCGACTCACGCATCGGCCGCGTGCCCGCTTCGTTCACATAACGCGCCGCCCGCCGCTGCCGCAGCAGCGTGATGCGGAAATTCTCCTCCGCCAGGTTCACCAGTTCGAAATACAGCGTGAACGCCATCGCCTGATTATACGCATCCCCCGGCGTGAGTGCCGCGACCTGGGCGGCCAGCTCCCCCGCCGCCCGGTCGTCGCCCGCCCGCCGCGCCTTGGCCAATTGCCGCAAAACTTCCACCGTCTGAAACGCTTCCGGCCCTTCCAACCGCGTGATCACCCGACCCAGCGCGCTGCCCAGCGAACGCACTTCGGCGCGCAGCTGCGTCATTTCGTGGAGGGCGGAGGAACGGGCGGGGGATTTTTTGGCCATGGAACTCGGCGCACCATGCGGCGCACCTGGACTCTGCAAAAGCTAAAACTACGCCATAAATCCGCCCGCCGTTTACCTGCCCTGCCGCAGGCTTGCTTGCGCCCCGCCCCGCGCCTTTGCTCGCCGGGTGTTTTGCCGTTTCGCCACCTTCCTGTTCGTCCTGCTTGCCGTCAGCCTAGGGCTCGCCGCCCAGCCCGCCGCGACCGAACTGCCCGCCAGCGCGGATCGCACGGAATTCGACTATGCCACCGGCGAGATCGTCCTCGTCCTTCGCGGTCACGCCCGTCTCGCCGACGGTTTGGCCCTCCTCACCGCCGACGAGATCCGTTACAACAGTGCCACTGAGACCGCTACGGCCACCGGCCACGTGATTCTCACCCGCGGGCCGCAGCGCCTCCTCGCCGACAAGCTTATCTATGAACGCCGCGCCGCCACATTCTCCGCCGAATCGATCCGCGTCGGCAGTTATCCTTTCTACGTCACCGGCGTGAGCGCCACCGGTTCGCTCAAAGAGATCAGCGTCACCACGGCCACCGTCACCTACCGCGAGCCTGGTCGCTGGCAACCCACGGTGCAGTCGAGCCGCATTCTCTACGCTCCCGGCAAAAACCTCCGTAGCGAAAACTCCAGCTTCGGCCTCGGTAGCGCCCAGCCCTTCCCGCTCCCTCGCTTCCAGCAAAACCTCAACGAACCGCTCGTCTCCTACCTCACGTTCACCGGCGGCTACCGCAAATTCCTCGGCGCCTACGCCGAGGGCGGCCTCCGCATCCCCCTCGCCCCCGGCGTCAAGGTCGGCGGCGACGTCGGCCTCTACACGGCCCGCGGTCTCATGGCCGGCCCCTCCGTCAGCTACATCGGCGAAGACGACGGCCGCGATCTCCACGGCTACTTCCGCTCCGGATTTATCCGCGACCATGGCGATAAACTCACCGATATTCTCGGCCGCCCCGTCCCCCAAGACCGCGGCTACGTCGAGTGGCAACACTCCCAGCGCCTCACCGAGGATCTCACCCTCGCCGGCCAGATCAACTGGTGGCGCGACTCCGAGGTCGTCCGCGATTTCCGGCCCCGCTCTTTTTTCCCGGTCCAGACGCCTGATACGTTCATCGAGTCCGTTTACACCGGTCACAACTACTTCGTTTCGCTCTTCACCCGGCTCCGACCCAACTCCTTCGATTACGTCCAAGAACGCCTTCCCGAGGTGCGCTTCGACCTCATGCCAAGCGCTCTCGGCCTTGGCATCTATCAGCGCGCCAACGCCAGCGCCGTCGCCCTCCGCGAGCGCCCCCCCGCCGGCGTCGGCCCGCGCCTTGAAAGTGACGGCGTCGATGCCTACTACGCCCTCACCCGCCCGTTCACCCCGCGCGAGTGGCTCTCCGTCACCCCCACCGCCGGCGCCCGCGTCACCCACTATAGCAACACCACCGGCGCCACCGTCCCCGGCGGCTATACCCGCGTCCTTGGTGAAATCGGCTTCGACGCCGCCCTCCGCGCCAGCGCCACCTACGACTACAAAAACCCCCGCTGGAAAATCGACGGCCTCCGCCACCTCGTAACCCCCAAGGTCAGCTATCGCTACATCCCGCAAGGCGACATCGGCCGCCGCTTCATCCCCGCCATCGACCGCCGCGAGCCCCTCACGAGTTATCTCCGCCCCCTCGGCCTCGGCGACCAGCGCAGCATCGACGATCTCCACGCCACCGACACCCTCCGCCTCGGCCTCGACAACACGATCCAGACGCGCGACTCCACCTACGGCTCCCGCGACCTCCTCGTCTTCAACACGGCCGTCGATTTTCGTTTCCACCGCGAGCCCGGCGAACGCGATTTCTCCGCGGTCCACACCGAAATCGCCTTCATGCCCGCCCCGTGGTTCCAACTCGACGTTTACGAGAGCTTCACGCCTCAGACCGGCACGCTCCAGGAGCTGAATTCCGGCATCACCATCCGCGACGGCGACGCCTGGTCCCTCCGCTTCGCCACCAATTTCCTCCGCCGCGAGAGCGAGGATTACCGCATCGAAGGCCGCAGGCACCTCAACGAATCCTACGATGTCCTCGCCCGCTTCCAATACGACGCACGCGCGCGCCGCCTCAACGAGCAAGCCTACGGCCTCGTCCACAACCTCAACAACACCTGGCTCATCGAATACGTCGTCTCCATCTATTCCGGCCGCCGCCGCGAAAACGGTTTCGGCTTCAACGTCCAAGTCGAGGCCCATAACTTCTGAGCCCGTCCCCGAGACGCCTGCTTGCAGGCGCCTCCCGCCTCCCGCCTTCTCCCCCATGTCCCTCTCCGGTAGCCAACAAAAAGTATTCCTCCGCCTCATTGCTGTCCTGCGCCCCCACTGGCACACCGACCCGTCGCTTCCGCTGCGCATCCAGCAAGAATTCGCCGCCAACCGATCCTTCGGTTCCCGCGACCGCAAACTCTACCGCGAACTCATCTACACCACGCTCCGCTACCTCCCCTGGATTGAGCCGCTCCTCGAAACGGATCCCGACCGCGCCTGCACCATCGTCGCCTGGCTCGCCGCCGATCTCCCCGCCACTCGCGCCTACCGCACCGGCACCTGCGGCGGCTGGCCCCGCTGCCCCGCCACCGTCGCCGCCCGCGCCGCGCACCTCCACTTCGATCCGGCCCTCATTTTGCCCGCCTGGCTCCCGCGCCATTGCCCCGCCGCCGGCGTCTCGCCCGATCTCGACGCGATCCACACCCGCGCCGCCCTCTGGCTCCGCCTGCACACTCCCGACGCCGCCCCCGTCCTCGCCGAGTTCGCGTCTCTCGGCTGGCCCTCCCGCGTCTCCCCCGCCCTCCCCGGCGCCATCGAACTTTTGGCCGAAGCCGACATCACCAAAACCAAATCCTTCCTCGCCGGCCTCGTCGAAGTCCAGGACCTCGGCTCGCAGATGATCCTCACTTCCGCCGATATCACCCCCGGCGGCCGTTGGCTCGACGCCTGCGCTGGCCCCGGCGGCAAAGCCCTTCAACTCGCCACCCTCCTCGGCCCCTCCGGCCACATCGACGACTTCGATATCCGCGCCAGCGCCCTCCGCGAACTCCAGATC
>JACMRG010000294.1 GCA_014376585.1 Opitutaceae bacterium
CGGGGATCGGCATGGCGTGGCGCGAAGTGAGGGCAGAGCCGGAGGCCGTGCAAGGGCGGAGCGCGTGATCACTTCGCGGGCTGCTGGAGCGCGAGCGTGCGTTTCAAAGCGGCGGCAAGATCGGCCGCCGGGCCGCGACCCCAGTAGTGCAGGAAAAGGGTGCGGGGCGTCTCGTGCGTCATGTGGTGGTGGATGGCGACGATATTGATGCCGGCGGCGCGGAGGGATTTCAGGACGGGCTGGAGTTCGTCTTCGAGGACGGCGAAGTCGCCATCCACCACGGCGTCGGCGTCGCTGCCGGCGAAGGCGGCCCAGGTGTTGACGCCCATGTCTTTTCCGACGGTGCAACCACAGGCCATCGTGGCGGTGCGGCCGATGACGACTTTAAACATGCCGTCCTTGGCCTGGCCTTGGATGCCGAGCAGGTCATCGATGGGTTTGCCGGTGATCGTGCTGGGCGAGGGGATGCCGCCGCCGAAGGATTTGGCGGGAGCGGGCGCGGCGGCGCGCACGGCTTTTATCTGGTCGAGGGCGCGGCGGACGCCGGTCGCGGGCGCCTCGGCCGTGCCCTCGCCGCCGAGGTGCATGAAATAAACCTTGGGCTGGTCGTGGAGGAAGTGGTTGTGCAGGGCGGTGACTTCGAGACCGGCGGCGAAGAGCGCACTCATGACGGGGTTCACTTCGTCCTCAAAAAGGACGAGGTCGCCCATGACCATCACCTCCTGCTTGCCGCCGGCCATGAACGCGGCCCACGAGGTGAGCCCCATGAACGGTGGCATTTTCCAGTCGTCCACGGTGACGGGCAGATCGGTGCGCGGCTGGGTGACCTTGTAAACGCCCTCCGCGGGATTCCACGCGCCGGCGAGGCCGGTGATTTTGGAGACGAGGGCTTGGTCGAGCGCGGCCGAGGCGGTGAGGGTGGCGGCGAAAAAGGCGAGGGCGGCAAAGAGCCGTGAGTTAGGGGAATTCACAACCGGCAGCGTGGTCCGCCGCCGGCGAATTCCAAGAGCGATAATCAGGCGGCGGCCGGGGCGTCACCACGCGAATTTTTCCCGCTCAAACCATGCATAAAGCACGGGAAGCACGAGGAGCGTGAGCAGGGTCGAGCTCACAATGCCGCCGATGACGACGGTCGCGGGCGGCCGCCGCACCTCCGCGCCTGCGCCCTTCGCCAGCGCCATCGGCAGGAAGCCGAGGCTCGCCAGAAGCCGCTTCCATCAACACCGGCCAGCGGAGCGGCGGATGGCCTCAATTCGCCCCAGTAAACAGGATCACGCCGACGGATTCTACACCCGTCGATGCGCGCGAAGACCCGGGACTTACAATCCGCGATTCTACGCTCAGCTCTTAGCGGCATCGGCGCATGCTTGCTGGCACCGCCAATCGGTTTTCATCATAACCCGGCGTGCAGGTGACCATCGAGCGGGGTGCCTGTTTCACCGCTCCGGAGCGTGGCACGAACATGCGATTGCAAGTGAGGCCGGATTGATCTGCCGGCACGGCGATCCGGGTGACTTCGGCGGAGGCGGTGGTTTTAAGGACGGGAACATTCCAGAATTGTGGACTGGGACCGGCGTGAGCGAGGGCAGAGCCGACAAGAGCGGCGGCGAAAATAATTTTGGCGGGGGATTTCATGGTTATGGATAACGGGATGCTTATGATTGTCGTCCGTTAGAGATACCCCGTCGGGGAGAAATTCCCGCGAAGTTTTCGCGATCGAATCACGGTTGATCGGACGAACGAAGCAGCCGAAGCGAATTGGCCACGACCAGGAGCGTGGCACCCGTGTCAGCCATGATCGCCAACCATAGGCTGGCGTGACCGAGGAGGGTCAAGACGAGGAAGAGCGCTTTGAGCGCGAGGGCGAAGATGATGTTGAACCGGATAATCGCCAGCGTCCGCCTACCGAGCCGGATCGTTTCGGCGATTTTACCGAGGTCGTCCGTCATGAGAGTTACGTCCGCGGTTTCGATGGCGGCATCGGCGCCGGCACCACCCATCGCGATGCCGACGGTTGCGGAGGCCATCGCGGGCGCGTCGTTCACGCCGTCGCCGACCATGCCGACTGAGCCATGCTTTTCGCGGAGTGCCTTCACGGCCGTCACCTTGTCTTCGGGCAGCAAATCCCCTCTCGCTTCGTCTATACCCACCTGTTTGGCGATGGAGTCCGCAGTGCGCTGGTTGTCACCGCTCAACATCACGACCGTCTCAATACCGGCAGCGTGCAGCGCCTTGATCGCCTCCGCCGCATTCGGCCGCACGGTGTCACCGATCGCAAGGATGCCGAGCACTTCGCCCTTGCAGTCGCCGTGTGGACGATGACCGACCACGACGACCGATTGACCTTTGCTTTCAACGGCAGCCAGACGGCGCTCTATATCCTCCGAGCACACGCCTAGCTCATGCGTGAGGCGGTGATTGCCCACGAAGTAATCATGACCTTCGACTGAGCCTTCGGCCCCGCGACCGCTGCGCGCTTGGTAGTTTTCGGCGCGCGGAAACTCCACGCCTTGCTTCTTGGCATATTCGACGACGGCTTTCGCCAAAGGGTGGGACGAGTGGAGGTCAACGGCGGCAGCGATTCGCAAGACTTCTTGTTCCGATTTTTGATTCAGCGTTTCGACGCCCTGCACTTGCGGCTTTCCTTCCGTAATCGTGCCGGTCTTGTCCACCGCGAGCGCTTTGAGCTTCGCGATGGATTCCAAGTGAGCTCCGCCTTTCACGAGGACGCCCCGCTTTGCCAGGGCAGCCAGGCCGGCGACGATGCTCACGGGAGTTGAAATCACGAGCGCGCACGGGCAGGCGATGATGAGAAGCACGCACGCGCGGTAAAGCCATTGCGACCAATCGCCACCCATGAAGAGCGGCGGGACCAGGAGGATGAGCAGCGCGACCACGGTCACGGCGGGCGTGTAATACCGGGCGAATACATCCACGAAACGCTGCGTCGGCGCTTTCTGCTCCCGCGCTTCCTCCACGAGGCGAATGATGCGCGCGAGCGTCGTGTCACCCGCCGCCTTGGTGACGCGGATTTCCAACGAGCCCTCGCCGTTGACCGTTCCGGCGAATACCGTGTCACCCTTCTTTTTGTCCACCGGCACCGACTCGCCCGTGATCGGCGCTTGGTTCACCGAGGATTCGCCGGTCAGCACTTCGCCATCGAGCGGGATATTCATCCCGGATTTTACCGCGACTGTTTCAGCCACGCGCACTTCTTCCACCGGCACGTCCGCAAACTTGCCGTCGCGCTTCACGGTCGCCGTCTTGGGGGCGATTCCCAGCAGCGCCTCGACGGCGCGTTGCGCGCGACGACCCGCCCAGCCTTCAAGCCACTCGGCGACGCCGAAGAGAAACACCACCGTCGCCGCCTCGGCCCACTCCCCCACGAGAGAGGCCCCGATGGCGGCAATGACGACGAGCAGGTTGATGTCGGGCCGGAACCTCAGGATCGCACGCCACGCTTTCGGCAGCAGCAACCAGCCGCCGGTGAGCATCGCGGCCGGGAAGATCGCTTCTGTCCCCAAAGCCGGGAGCATCTTGGTCCACCGCGCGATCAACCCGATTCCCACCAGCGCGCCGGAGGCGATGAGGCTGCGCGTGTCCCAAGGGTTCGAGGAACTATGGTCGCAGCCTTCATGTTCGCCATGCTCGTGGTCTCGGCCATCTTGCTCGTAAGGGGAATCGGAGCCGTGTTCGCGAGACTTGTGAGTGTGATCTGAGGGCTTCATTGGATCTATGGTTAGGGTAGGCTGAGTCCGCGACGGTGTCTGAGGTTATTTACGCCCGGGTTCACTGCCGATTCGCCACTTGCGCCGGCCCTACACCACGAGAATTCCGCGGCCACCCAAGCCGACCCCGCCAGCCCGCGGGCCTGCATAAAAAACAGCAATACGGACTTCACGTCGTTCTTTTCGACGGGCGGTTTTTCTCGAACGTGGCGTAAAGCACCGGGAGCACCACGAGCGTGAGCAGCGTCGAACTCACGATGCCACCGATCACCACGGTGGCCAGCGGTCGCTGCACCTCCGCTCCCGCGCCCGTCGCGAGCGCCATGGGCACGAAGCCGAGACTTGCCACCGCCGCCGTCATTAGCACCGGGCGCAGTCGCGTGAGTGCGCCCTCGATCACCGCGTCACGCAGGGCGCGGCCTTCCTCGCGGAGCTGGTTAAAATAACTGACGAGCACCATGCCGTTGAGCACGGCGACCCCTGCGAGCGCGATGAAGCCCACCGCCGCCGTGATGCTAAAGGGCATCCCGCGCAGCCACAGCGCCACAATGCCGCCCGTCACCGCGAGCGGAATACCCGAGTAAACCAACAGCGCCTGCCGCACCGATCCGAAGGCGAGAAAGATCAGCACGAAGATCAACACCAGCGCGGCCGGCACGACGACCGCGAGCCGTGCGCGCGCGTCCTGCAAGTTTTTGAACTGCCCGCCAAACTCCACAAGGTAGCCCTCAGGCAACTTCACCTGCGCCTGAATCTGCCGGTCCACCTCGCGGACGAAGCCCTCCACATCGCGGGTTTTCAGATTCACCATCAGCGCGGCTCGGCGCTGGCCTTCGTCGCGCCGGATGGGTTCGACCGTTTTCAACGTCGTGAACTCCACCACGTCGCCGAGCGGGAGCAGGCCGTGTTCACCGACGCGCAGCGGGAGCTTTTTGATTTCCGCATCCTCGGCGCGCAGTTCCTCGGGCATCCGCACGACGATGTCGAAGCGGCGGTTGCCCTCGACGAGTTGTCCCACGGTTTGGCCCGCGAGCGCGGCGCTCACGGCTTTGTTGACCTCGCCGGAAGCGAGGCCGTAGCGACGGAGCACGTCGCGCTTAGCGCTGATCTGCAGCTGCGGCGTGCGGCCCTCGGTCTCGAATTCCACCTCGGCGGCGCCGGGGGTTTTCTCGACGATCTCCTTGATCTGCTCCGCGAGTTTTTCGAGCACGTCGTAGTCGTTGCCAAAAATTTTGACGGCGAGCTCGGCCTTCGTGCCTTCGAGGAGTTCGTTGAAACGCATCTCGATCGGCTGGGCGAAGAGCGTGCTGTAGTCGGCGTTGATTTTTTTGATCGCGGCGCCGAGCTGCGCGCTCAGCTCGGCTTTTGAGGTGGGCCGACCCGGCGTCTTCGGCCACGCCTCGAGCGGCTTGTAGAAAACATACAGGTCACTCTCGTTGACCGGCATCGGGTCCGTCGCGACTTCGCTCGTGCCGATGCGCGAAAAGATGCGCGTCACTTCGGGGAACTCCTTCAGCAGCCGCTCCTCGATTTCGAGGTCGGAGCGAATCGACTCCTCGACGTTCATCCCGACCGGTTTGTAGAGCATCGCCGTGATCGAGCCCTCATCGAGCGTGGGCACAAACTCCGCCCCGAGGTGCGTGAAGAGCCAGAGCGCCGCGGCAAACAGCGCCACGCTGCCCGTCGCGACGACCCAGCGAAGCCGAATCGCCGCGCGCAGCACTGCGGAGTAGGCCCGCTTTACGGCGCGGACCACCGCGTTGTCCTCCGCAGAAATTTTTCCGCCAAGCAGAAACGAGCACAGCACCGGCATGAGCGTGAGCGTGAGCACGAGCGCGCCGCCGAGCGCGAGCATCACGGTGAGCGCCATCGGGTGAAACATTTTACCCTCCGTGCCGGTGAGCGCGAGGATGGGGATGTAAACGACCGTGATGATGACCACGCCGAAAAACATCGGCGAGCCCACCTGTTTGCTCGCGGCGAGCACCGTGTGCGATCGTTCCTCCGGCGTGAGCACGCGCCCCAATTGTTGCTGGCGCACACCGAGCTGGCGCACGATGTTTTCGACGATCACGACCGCGCCGTCGACGATCAGGCCGAAGTCTACGGCACCGAGGCTCATCAGGTTTCCCGAGATGCCGAAGCGCGCCATGCCGGTGAGGGCGAAGAGAAACGACAGTGGAATCGCGCAGGCCACGATGAGCGCCGCGCGCCAGTTTCCGAGCAGGAGCAATAGCACGACGACGACGAGCAACGCGCCCTCGGTCAGATTTTTCTCGACGGTGCCGATGGTGCGGCCGACGAGTTCCGAGCGGTCGTATTCGGGAGTGATGAGCACGCCGGCGGGGAGTTTTTTCTGGATCTCGCCGAGGCGGGCTTTCACGCGCTGCGAGACCTCGCGGCTGTTCTCACCCGTGAGCATCATCGTCGTGCCGATGACGACTTCGTGGCCGTTGAGCGTGCCCGCGCCGGTCCGGAATCGCGTGCCGATCTTTACCTCCGCCACGTCTTTTACGAGGAGGGGTTTAACGCCGCTCGTGAATTTCAGCGGGAGTTCGGCGATGTCCCCGATGCTCGTCACGCGGCCCACGGCGCGGATGGTGAGCTGTTCCCCGCCGCGGTTGATGATGCCGCCGCCGGCATTTTCCACGTTCTGCGCGACGAGGCCCGCGAGTTCGCTAAACGTCAGGCCGACGGCGACGAGCGCGGTGGGCTTTGGCTCGATGACGAACTGTTTTTCATAGCCGCCGGTGCCGTTGATTTCAGCGACGCCGCGCACGGTGCGAAGCAGCGGCTTCACCAGGTAATCGTGGATTTCGCTGAGGGCGATGAGCTGGTCGCGTTCCGTCGCCGGCTTGTTCGGCGCGTCCGCGCGGTAACTGAGGCTGTAATAAAAAATCTCGCCGAGGCCCGTGCTGATCGGCGCGAGTTTGGAGGCGGCCCCGGGCGGGAGGCGGCCCGTCATGCCTTGCAAACGCTCGGTGATGAGCTGGCGCGCGCGGTAGATATCGGTGCCGTCTTTGAACTGGAGCGTCACCTGCGAGAGGCCGAATTTCGTGAGCGAGCGCATCTCTTCCACGCCGGGCAGGCCGGCGAGTTCGAGCTCGATGGGCTGGGTCACGAGTTTTTCGGACTCCTCGGCGGCGAGCGCGGGAATCTCAGTGTTGATCTGCACCTGCACGCCGGTGATGTCGGGCACGGCGTCGATCGGCAGATGCACCGCGGACCAAAGGCCGATGGCGAGCAACAGCGCGGCTCCGAGCAGCACGAGGGCGCGCTGGCGGAGGGAAAATTCGAGGATGCGGTCGATCATGGCGCGAGTTCGACGGCGTTGAAGTTGAGCCCGGTGAGGAGCTGGAGGCGCAGGCCGGCTTCGAGCGCCTCGCGCTTCGTATCGAGCAGCGCTCCGACGGCTTCCAAGTAGGCTTTCTGCAGCTCGACGTAGGTCGCGACCGGAACCGCGCCCAGCCGGTAGTGACGGTCGGCGAGTTCCGCCGCCTCGCGGAATTTCCGGACGGACCCCGGCGACCAGCGCTGCGACTCGGCGGCTTTGGCCGCGAACGCCTGCGCGACGCCGGTAACTTCGCGTTCGATTTCGCGCTGGGCGATGAGCACGGCGACCTCAGCCTGGCGCTGACGGGCCTTGGCCGCATCCACCCCGGCGCGGTTACGCGCGTTCAACGGCAGCGGAACTGAAAGCCCGACGCCGTAGTTGGTTTCCCTGTCGCCGGCCTTCGCCTGCGAAAAATACGGGCTTACGCCGAATGTCGGGTAACGCTCGTTTTGCGCGAGCTGCACCGTGAATCCCTGTTGCTCCAGCTCCACTTTCTTGGCGCGGAAATCGAAGTTGTTTTCGCGGGCGGCGGAGAGCAACGCATCAAGGGAGGGCGCGGCATTGAAAACGAAGTCGGAAGGGGCCGCCTTGAGCGGGCTGGCGGCGGGGACGCCGCGAAGCTGGTTCAGCTCCACCAACGCGCTTTGCATCGCGAGGGTGGAGTCGGTGGGCTGCCGCTGAAGCGCCAGTTCCGTTGCTTCGATCACGCGGGTTTCGAGGAGCGGGGTGACGCCCGCCGGATCGCGCGCGAGGAACGTTTCCTTCAATGCGGTGAAGCGGTCCGCGACTTCACGGGCGGCCTCGCCCTTTTCGGCGGATGCATAAAGGCCGAAGGCGAGCGCGCGGGCGCGGGATTCGAGCGCGGCCTTGAACCGGGCCAGCCCCAACTCGGCCAGTTCGACCTGACGATTGGCCACGGCCTTGCGGAGCGCCATGCGACCGGGCCACTCGAAAGTCTGCGTCACGGAAACGCCCCACGTGGTGCCTTCACCGACGAAGACGCCGGAAACGTCGCGCACCCGGCGACGTCCGAGGTCGAGCGATAGCTCGGGATTGTTGAGGGTGGTCGAGGAGCGCACGCCAGCCTTCGCGGCGGCGATTTCGGCCTCGTAGAATTTAAGTTCGGGATTTTGAGACACGACTCCACTCACGATGACCGCGAGGGAGACGGGGGCCGTTTCCGCGGACGCGATTTCTTGAGCGCGCAGCAGCGGAGCCAGCAACATGAGTCCGCAGAGCGGACGGAAAGTGGAAATGGAAAATGGCTTGTTCATCGGAAATGATTGGGACACAGACGGGGAAAACACGGGCGCAAAACCGCCCGGGAACGCGACGCCCGCGGGCGTAGCGCAGACAAAAAAATGCCGATCAGTCCGCGCAGGGACTAATCAGGCGCAAAGCAATGTAGGCGCGCGCGAGGGCGGAGCCGCCCGTCGCACAAACCGCCAGCTCGAAAGCCAATCAAGCGGTCGGTCAAAGAGCGCACCGGACGGCGGGACCCGCTCGCACGTCGCGTCCGACTGGATTTGAACCAGGCAAAAATGAAAGGGGCACACAAACAGGGAGGGCGCGGGAACTTTCACGGCATCTCCGGAGAGTTTGTAGGTCCCGTTTTCCACGGTGTCGCAGCCGTCTTTCGCGTCGGGAGTCGCGGCGCAACCATCGGGACACGTCTCGGCGATGAAGCCCGCCGCTTCGAGCTGGCAGTGCAACGTCGCGGGGAGCCAAAGCATGGCGAGCAGGAAAGCGACGATGATACGACGACACGGCACAGGCCGGGGATTTCGATTCCGAGCGCCCATGTCAAACGCGGACTCCGCGCCGCCTCCATGACATCCTTCAACGACCTCGTGAGCCCGGGAGCCGCAAACGCATGGCTCTTCATCCCCTCCGCCATCGTGCTGGGCGCGCTGCACGGCCTGGAACCCGGGCATTCCAAGACCATGATGGCCGCGTTCATCATCGCGATCCGCGGCACGATTTTCCAAGCGGTGCTCCTGGGCTTGTCCGCGGCGTTCTCGCACTCGCTCGTCATCTGGGCGCTGGCCGCGGTGGCGTTGCGCTACGGGTCACAGTGGAACGCGGAGACCACCGAGCCTTACTTTCAACTGGTCTCCGGCGCGCTCATCATCGGCATGGCAGTCTGGATGTTTTGGCGCACGCGTCGCGAGCAGGGGGCCGCCGCCGCGCACGATCATCCCGACGAGGGTCCGCAGGGCGGCAAGCTGGTGGACACCGGCCACGGCTTGGTCGAGATCACGGTGTTCGAGACGAACGTGCCGCCGCGTTTCCGACTCTACTTCTACGACAGCGCGCGAAAGCCGAAACCGCTGCCACAGCCGAAGGAGATAGCGATGGAGACCGTTCGCCTCGACGGCGCGCGGCAATCTTTCTCGTTCTTCGCGGGCGCTGGCTTTTTGGAGGCAATGGCCGAATTGCCCGAGCCGCACGAGTTCGACGGGACGCTTACGATCTCGCACGGCGACCACGCGCACACCTTCGATTTCAAATTCAGCGAGGCCGACCACCATCACCACCACGGCGAGATGGATCTGGCCGGGGGCGAATATCAGGACGCCCATGAGCGCGCGCACGCGGGCGACATCCGACGGCGCTTCGCCAGCCGCACCGTCAGCACGGGGCAGATCGTGATCTTCGGCCTCACCGGCGGCCTCATGCCCTGCCCCGCCGCGCTGACAGTTCTTCTCGTCTGCCTGCAACTGAGGAAGTTCGCGCTGGGTTTCACGCTGGTGGTTTGTTTCAGCTTCGGGCTTGCCCTCACCATGGTCACGACCGGAGCGCTGGCGGCTTGGGGCGTGCGCCACGCGTCGAAGCGCTTCAAGGGCTTCGGTGACTTCGCCCGCAAAGCGCCCTGCGTTTCCGGCGTTCTGCCCATCGCAATGGGCCTTTTCTTCGCCATTCAAGGCTGGCGTCATCTCCCGTAGATAACGCCCAACGATAGGGCATCCGCACGCGCTACGTTTCCTGCCGCAGGATTTCCAACGGCGGGTGATCGGTGACGCCGCGGCTCGTGAGCAGGCCGGTCACGACCGTGACCGTCGCCGCCATCGCGACCGCGCCGGCGATGAGCAAGGGTGGCGAAGAGGGCGCGATTTTAAACACGAAGTGCGCGAGGAGCGCGTTGCCCGCGATGGAGAGTCCGCCGCCCACGATCGCCGCGAGCACGCCGAGGATCGCGTATTCGACGAACTGGATTTGCACGAGTTGCCGGCGCGTGGCGCCGAGCGTGCGCAGCAGCACCGTCTCGCGGATGCGCTGATAGCGGCCGTTGAGCACGGCGCCGACGAGCACGATGATACCCGTGAGCACGGTAAACAGCGCCATGAACTGAATCACGAACGCGACCTTCGAGAAAATACTGTCGAGCGCCTGCAGGATCAGCGCGAGGTCGATGGCCGTGATATTGGGAAAGGCGCCGACGAGCGCGCGCTGCGCATTGGCGGAGTCGGCCGGCGACGCGGTGCGCAGCGCGGCGACAAAAGTTTTTGGCGCGGCCTCGATGGCGCCCTCGGGAAACACGACGAAGAAGTTCGATTCCAACCGCCGCCACTCGACGGCGCGCACGCTCGTCACCTTCGTCTTCACCGGCACGCCCTGCACGTCCCACTCGATTTCGTCGCCGAGCGTGAGTTGCAGGCTCTTCAGGAAACTTTCCTCGACCGAGATCGGCACAAGCGCGACGCCGGGCGGGACCTGGCCCTCAAATTTCCCGGCGACGACGCGTTCCGTGCCGCTAAGTTTGCTGCGATAGGTCGAGCGATATTCGCGGCCGAGCATGCCGCCCGACACGCGCGGACCGCCGCCGCGATTGCCGCCGGGGGCGGGACCGGCGGCGCGACGTTCGCCGCGGGGCGCGTCCTCGTCCTCCGCGCTCGGCGCGGCCTTTCCATCTTTGCGCGGCGGCGTGCGTTGCTCGCGGAGGATCTCTTCCACCGGCCGGCCTTTGAGCGACGCGATTTTCATCGTCACGATCGGTGCGGATTGCACGACGGGCGCGCGATTTTCGCCGGCGAGCTTGGTGAACGGCCCGATCTGGTCGTCCTGAATATCGAAGAAGAGCAGGTTCGGTCGCGCCCCCTCGCCCGCGAGGTCGATCTGGTTGAGCAACGTCGTCCGCGTGAGATAAAGCGTAAGAATCAAAAACGTGCCTAGCCCGAGCGACAGCAGCAGCAGGACCGTGCGGTTGTTGGGCCGATGGAGATTCGCGATGCCCTGCCGCACCACGTAAGGCAGACTCCGCGGCACGAACCGCCGCGCCGCCCACGCGACCAGTTGTGCGAGCCCGGCCAGCACGCCGAATCCGATCACCAGCATGCCGGTGAAGCCGAGGGCGATCCGCCAGTTCCGCGTCTGCCAGTAGGCAAACCCCGTCACCGCCACCAGAATCAGCGCACCCAAAATAATCCGCCACGGGTCCGACGCCGAACCCGTGCGTTCGATAAACGCCGAGCGCAGCGCCACGAGCGGCGACACCCGTCGCACCGCCAGCAACGGCAGCAGCGTGAAAAGAAAACAGATCACCAGTCCCGCGCCCATCCCCCGCCCGACCGCCGCCCACGAGATGAAGAAATCCACATCGAACGGCAGCATATTCTTGAGCAGCACGGGCAGCAGCAATTGCAACGCGAGCCCGAGCGCCGCACCCAGCACCGCACCGAACACGCCGAGCGCGAGCCCCTGCACGAGATACACCGAAAAACTCTGCCACGCGCTCGCCCCGAGGCACCGCAGCACGGCGACGGTCGTGATCTTCTGCCGCACATAGACATGGATCGCGCTCGCCACGCCGATGGCGCCGAGAAACAGCGCGACGAAGCCCACGAGATTGAGGAAGCCCTCGATGTTGGTGAGCGCCGCTCCGAGATTTCGCTTCCGCTCGGCCACCGTGGAATATGAGAGCCGTTCGACGGTGAACCGCTTCTTCATTTCGCGCTCAACCGCTTCGGCGTCGCGCGTGGCCGGCAACTTCACGAGCACACGGTGTTGCGTGATGCTCTCGCGGCTCGCGAGCCCCGTCGCCGCCAACGTGTCGAGCGGCACAAACGCCCGCGGCGCAAACGTCGCGATGGCCGAGGTTTCGCCCGGCACCTTCTTGATCGCGCCCACGATGGTGAAGGTCGCCTGCCCCAATTTCACCGGGTCGCCGACCTTCACGCCGAATTGCGTGAGCAACGTTTCCTCGAGCACCACGACCAGCCCGCCTGCACGGAGCGTGGCGTAGGCGTCGGTCGGTGCGGTTTCGAAATCACCGAAGAAAGGAAAATTCTTCTCCACCGCCCGCACCTGCACGAGCCGCGTGGCGTCGTTCGCCGACTGGAACACCATCATCGAAGAGAACTCGCGCGTGCGCGACTGCTCGCCGCCGAGGCCCGATAAATACGCGAGCACCGGCTCGGTAAACGTGGCGCGCGACGTCACCACCAGATCGGCGCCGAGCAGGCCCTTGGCTTGCTCGTCGATGGCCTGCTTCAAATTCACCGTGAACGACCCGATCGCGACGAGCGCCGCGATGCCGAGGACCACCGAAAGGGAAAACAACAGGAGCCGCCGCCGCGAAGCCCGCGAATCCCGCCACGCCATTTTAAGGATGAAAGTCATAGGAGGTGGGCCACCACGAAATACACGAAAAAAAGAGGTATGATTAAAGGGCGACTCGCTCCGATTCGACTTCGGGGAAATGCCCGAAATTCACTAGCAGCCCCAATCTATGGCCGGTCGCCCGCAGATAATTATGCACTTGGGCCCGATGCTCATCCGTGGGCGCGGACACCGCCTTGGGTTGCACTACAATTTTCCCGAAACAAACGAAGTCGGGCGCGTAAGTTTGCAGCAACTCCCGCCCTTTATAACTCAGCCCAAGTTTCGGTTGCGCCACAAACGCCAGGCTTTGGCCGCCAAATTCCGGTTCTAGGCATTCTTGATAAACCGCCTCTAAAAAACCGCACCCCTTCTCTTTGTAGACCTCAAAACAGGCACCCATCATCCTATATGATTCTTCGCGATAAATGATTTCGCTCATGGTATTTTTTTCGTGTATTTCATGTGTCTTGCTGCGACCAACTCAGAAGGTTTCGTCGCTAATCACCGCCCCACTGCGCAGCCGGATGATTCGCCCGCATTTTCCCGCCAGTTCCAGATCGTGGGTCACCAGCACGAGCGTCGTCCCCTTTTCGCGGTTCAACCCGAAAACCAGCTCCACCATCGCCGCCGCCGTGTCGCCATCGAGATTGCCCGTGGGCTCGTCGCAAAAAAGAATTTTGGGACGGTTCATAAACGCCCGCGCGAGCGCCACGCGCTGCTGCTCTCCGCCGGAAAGCTGCACCGGATAGTGATCGCACCGCGCGCCCAGGCCCACGCGACCCAGCAGCGCCGTCGCCTCCGCCTCCACCGCCGCGCCGCCCTCGCCGCGCAGTTCCAACGGCACCAGCACATTCTCGAGTGCCGTGAGCGTCGGGATCAGTTGAAAATTTTGAAACACGAACCCCACGTGCGCGTTGCGCACCCGCGCGCGACCGTCCTCGTCGAGCGCGCCGAGTTCACTGCCGGCGAGCGTGACGGTGCCGCCCGAGGCGCGGTCGAGCCCGGCGCAGAGTCCGAGCAATGTCGTTTTTCCGCTCCCGCTGGGCCCTACGATCGCGAGGCTCGCGCCCGCCGCGAGGTCGAAGCTCACCTCGCGCAACACCGTCAGCGGCCCGGCCGCCGTCCGGTAGTCTTTGGTGAGCCGCTCGACTTTCAAGATGGATGGGGCACTCATTAGTCGGATCACGAAACACACGAATCACCTGAAATCGAGCCCATGTCCCGTTTCCTCCGCAGTCTTACCCTCAGCCCCTCGTTGCCGGTCCCTTTCGTGTATTTCGTGTGTTTCGTGGTTACCTGCCTCGCCTCTCCGCTCCGCGCCGCCGAGCCCGTGACCAAAACCTTCGTTTGCTTCGGCGACAGCCTCACGGCCGGCTACGGCCTCGAAAGCGCCGCTGACGACGCCTACCCCGCCCTCCTCCAGCGCAAACTCGACGCCTTCACCGCAGCCCAGCCCGATCCCGCCACCGCCTTCCGCTGGCGCGTCATCAATGCCGGGCTCAGTGGCGAGACCACCGCCGGGGGCTCTCGACGCATTGACTGGGTCCTCCGCCAGCCCGTCGATATTTTCCTCCTCGCTCTCGGCGGCAACGACGGCCTGCGCGGCATCGATCCCGTTGTTTCTCGAAAAAATCTCCAATCCATCATCGACCGCGTGCGCGACCGATACCCCGCCGCCCGGATCATCCTCGCCGGCATGATGATGCCGCCGAGCATGGGCGAAGATTACGCCCGCGCGTTCGCCGCGATGTATCCCGCTCTCGCAGTGACAAATCACCTCACACTCGTCCCGTTTCTCCTTCAAGACGTGGGCGGTCGCGCCGATCTCAACCAAGGCGACGGTGTCCATCCTACTCCCGTCGGTCACGCCGTCGTCGCCGAAACCATTTGGTCGGCGATGCGTCCTTTACTCGCTCCCTGACGTATCTTTCAGGTTAATCATCCCTCTCACCCTTGATCCCGGCTCGCTCCATCCCCGCCCTCCTCGCGCTCGCGCTCATCACCGTGAGCCTCGGCCCCGTCCGCCTGCAGGCCGAAGGCATTCATCTACCGATCACTGCGCGCGCGGAAGCCTCGGTCACTTGGGCCGAAAACATCGCCCGCGCCTCCAGTCCGGCAAACTGGATCGACACCCTGCGCCAGGAGGCGCGCTTCACCGCCACCAACCTTACGCCCATCGCGACCGGCCTCAGCCTCATCACCGGGATCAACGCCGGCTATGAGACCGTCCCCCGTTACGTGATCAACACCGCTTACACCGCCGGGGCCTCCGCGCAAATCCGCTACAAATTCGGCCTCGGCGCCTACACGCCCGTCCTCTCCGCCGAAGGCACTTTCTCCCGCCGCGAAGCCCGCATTGACGGCGCCACCGGTTGGCTCGCCACCGGCGCCCTCCGCCTCTCGCAACGCTTCACCCCCTCATGGCGCGCCTCGCTCACCGGCGACTGGTCCCAGCACTACGCCGCCCACGCCCCGTTCGACGTCCGCCACCACCGTCTTCTCGGCACGGTCACTTACGATCTCAACTCCACGTGGCAGCTCACCTACGGCCGCGGCAGCCTCTGGGGCGATTTCACCGCCAACGCCGCCGGCAACATCTGGGCCCGCGCGCTCAGCGGGGGACTCGGCGCCCCCATCCAGCAGTATTACAACACCGTCGCCTACGAGACCACGAATTCCTACGCCCCGGGCTGGGTCAGCTACCGCGTAACCGGTCGCTCCGATTTCTGGTGGTTGGAACTCTCGCCCGCCCTCGGCCGCAACACCTCCCTGCCGCTACGTTATGAAAGCACCTTCACCGTCAACCGCGTGGGCGTAAAATATCGCCAAGATCTCTGGACCGCCGGCATCCTTCATCGCTTCTAGCCCCGCTTCTTTCTCTTACTCTCCCCTCTTTCTCTTTCTCTTTCTCTTTCGCCGATTCCCGCCTGTTTTTCTGCCATGATCCCGCGTTCGCCCAGTCTCCCTGCTCTCGCGCTCATCCTCGCGTATGCCGTCCTCGCTCCGCGCGCCTTTGCCGCCGGCCCGGTCCAAGTCAGCGTCAAAGACCACAAGGGCGTCTCCATCGCCGATGCCGTCGTCTCACTCGTCGCGCTCAACACCCCTCCGGCCGTCCACCCCCCGGCCGAACCCTTCACCATCACGCAACGCGACCAAGAATTTGAACCCTACGTCACCGCGCTCGTCGTCGGCTCCCGCGTCTCCTTTCCAAACCAAGACGCCATCAAACATCAGGTTTACTCGGTCTCCAAACCCAAGAAATTCGACATTCCTCTCTACGGCCCGGGTGTCGGCGAGATCCTCACCTTTGACCAGCCGGGGATTGTCTCCCTCGGCTGCAACATCCACGACTGGATGTCCGCCCACATCGTCGTGCTTGAAACTCCGTTCTTCATGAAAACCCCCGCCGACGGCCTCGCGACGTTCCACTCGCTCCCGCCCGGCCGCTACCGCCTCGACGTCTGGCACCCCCGCCTGTTCAGCGATGCTAAACGCGAAGTCGTCATCTCCGCCGCGGATGCCCCCATGCAGACCATCGCCATCACGCTAAAGCCCGACCGCCGCCTCCGCCGCGCTCCCGACGGCGCCGGCGGCGGGTACAAGGAAGCCCCGCGCCGTGCTCGCGCTCCGCCCCACTTTTGCCGCGAAGCTCCTCTTTCTCCTCGTCGGCCTCGTCGCCGCCGCGCAGCTCGCCACCGGCCTGATCGTTTCCCGCGCCAGCCTCAGCGAGGCCCGCACGCAAATCACCGAAGACCTCCGCCGCGCGACCCTCTCGTTCACCAACATCGTCAACGATCGCAACACCCTCCTCGCCGACAGCGGCACCACCGCCGCCCGCGACTACGCGTTCAAGCCCCTCTTCGTCGCCTCCGACGACACCGCGACGCTCGCCTCCGCGCTCCCCAGCATCGCCCTCAGCACCCGCGCCGATCTCGTCATCGCGCTCGCCCTCGACGGCCACACCCTCGCCAGCGCCCCCGCGGGCGACCTCCCCGGCGGCGTCCTCCGCCAACTGATCGCCACCGCCGAACTCGACGAAAGCCCCACGCCCCGCGCCACCGGCTACGGCTACCACCGCGGCGAACTCCACTCCCTCGTGCTCGTGCCCGTGCGCGCCCCCGAGATCGTCGCCTGGCTCGTCCTCGGCTTCCGTATCGACCACCGCCTTACCCAACGCCTGCACGAACAAACGGGCATCGACCTCACCTTCGCCGATCAGGACGACCGGGTCATCGCCTCATCCCTCGCCCCCGACACCGCGCGCGCGCTCCTCGCCTCACCCGCGCGCCCCCGCCGCGATTCCGGCCTCGTCTCCCTGCCCCTCGCCGGCGAAGACGCCCTCGTCATCGCCTATAACCTCCCCGCCGGCGAAGGCCACCACGCCACCCTCTACCTCCAATACTCGCTCGACGAAAAACTCCGCCCCGCGCATCGCACCCAGCTTCTCATCCTCGGCGTTTCCCTCGGCAGCCTCGCCATCGCCCTCTACCTCGGCCGCCGCTTCGCCCGCCGCCTCAGCCAGCCCATCGTCGAACTTGTCGGCCACACCCGGCGCATCGCCCGCGGCGATTACGCCGTTCGCAACACCTATTACCGCCGCGACGAATTCGGCCGCCTCTCCGAAGCCGTTGACCAGATGTCCCGCGGCCTCGACGAACGCGACCGCGTGCGCGACCTCCTCGATAAAAACGTCTCCCCCGAGATCGCCGCCCGCCTCCTCCGCGACGGCGCCACCCTCGGCGGCGAAGAACGCCAGGTCACCATCCTCTTCGCCGATCTCCGCGGCTTCACCACCCTCAGCGAACACCTCCCCGCCCCCGAGCTCCTCGCCCTGCTCAACCGCTACCTCGACCGCATGAGCGCCGCCCTCGAAGCGCACGGCGGGGTCATCGACAAATACATCGGCGACGCCATCATGGCCCTCTTCGGTGCCCCCGTATCCCAAGGCGACGACGCCGACCGCGCCCTCGCCGCCGCCCTCGCGATGGAGAAGGCCCTCGCCACCCTCAACGCCGAACTCGCCGCCGAAGGCACAGCTCCGCTCGCGATCGGCATCGGCATCAACACCGCCCGCGTCGTCGCCGGCAACATTGGCAGCGCCCGCCGCCTCAACTACTCCGTCATCGGCGACGGCGTAAACATCGCCGCGCGCGTCGAAGCCCTCACCCGCAACCCCGAGTATCGCGCCACGATTATCACGACCGCCGCCACCCTCGCCGCCCGCCGCCCGCCCGATCTGGCCACCCCCGCGCCCAACTACGATTCCCGTTCCCCGTTTTCCCTGGGCCCCCACCCGATTTTACTCCGCCCCCTCGGCCCCGTCCCCGTCAAAGGCCGCACCGAACCCGTGGAAATCTTCGCCGTCGAGTGAGCGTAAATGTAGGGCGGGGTCGCCGAACCCCGCCTCCGAAGTGGCATGGGCATCCCGCCCGTGTTCCGATTCCGAAGACAACGCGAGCCCGCCGCCCGCGCCGCCCCGGCTCCGAAAAATCCGCTCTAAAAACAGGGTTGGCGCGGACTGCCGGGGCATGAAGCGCTGCCCCTCGTTAATCACCGCGACCGCTTATTTCTCGGGAGCCGGCTTAAACCTATCCCGCCAAGATTTAATCAAGACACCGATCCTCGCACCCACTTCGGTTTGCTCCTTTTTCTCGGCCAATACCGCTATCTGCTCCGGAGAGAGCACCCCGCGAGACCTTACTTCCGCCAGAACATAATCCCAATCTACCTGAGCGCCTTTCTCGCCTCGGCTCGCGGCCACGATTTCCGTCAATTGGTCTGCTTGACGCGCGCCGAGCGGCGCTTCGGTAAAATAAAGTTCGCCGGCCAGTTCGCGGGCGACGCCACGCAGGGCGCTCGTCCGCTCATAATTTCGCAACTCCGAGTAAGCCGCATCCCCAAGCACCTCCCGCAAAGCCCGTGCTTTCACTTCTTCCGCTTCGTGCGAAAGTTTTAGAACGGCCGGATCACTCTTCTTCAGGCCTTGGGCGACTGCGACCGCTGGAAAGTCAATCGCCGCCTGCGCACGGTCGGCCATCGCGCGTTCAAATTTCTCGATCTGCACCCGCGTGAGTCCGGCGGAACGGTAGAACGCGCCGTAGCGCGAACGGAGCCTCATCGTCTGCTGCCTCACATACAACTGCTGCAGCTCGGGATTTCCCGCCACGACTCGATCCAGTTCCGCCTCCACCGCGGCCTCAATTTCGTGCGCAGTGGGCCGAACCTCGACATTACCCACCGCGACGGCCGCCTTTGTTTCCGCCGGCTTCTCCCGCAATTTCTCCTCCGATTTTCGCAGAAGCGCCGCCAACCGATCTTTCTCCTCGGTCACGGTCGCCAGCGCCTCGTTCGCATCCCTCTCACATCGTTGCTCCCGGAAGCCGAAACCGACCGCTATCAACAGTAACAGGCCAAGCCCA
>JACMRG010000295.1 GCA_014376585.1 Opitutaceae bacterium
CCTCCGAGCGCATCCCCCTGCGCTCCCACCCCAGCCGCGGCAGCATGAGCGTCGGCCGCAGCCCCGGCCCCCTCCCGCCCGACAGCCTCGTCGAAAACGAAACCGTTATTCTCCGCGACACCCAGCGCCTCATCGAAACCTACCACGACGCTTCGCGCTTCTCCATGCGCCGCATCGTCGTCGCCCCGTGTTCGCCGTTTTCCGTGAGCCGCGACCTCATGCGTGAGTCCGCCACGCTCGCCCGCGCTCACGGCGTTTCCCTCCACACCCACCTCGCCGAAAACACCAACGACGTCGCCTACTCCCTCGAGAAATTCAACCGCACCCCCGCTGAATACGCCGAGGAACTCGGCTGGGTCGGCCGCGATGTCTGGCACGCCCATTGTGTCCAGCTCGATGATGCCGGTATCGACCTCTTCGCCCGCACCGGCACCGGCGTCGCCCACTGCCCGTGTTCCAACATGCGCCTCGCCTCCGGCATCGCACCCGTCTGCAAGATGATCAAACGCGGCGTCCGCGTCGGCCTCGGCGTGGATGGGTCGGCGTCCAACGACGGTGCCCATCTCATCGGCGAAGCCCGCCAGGCGATGCTCCTCCAACGCGTGGGCTTCGGCCCCGCCGCGATGACCGCCCGCGACGCCCTCACGCTCGCCACCCGCGGCGGCGCCGCCGTCCTCAACCGCGACGACATCGGCGCGCTCGCCCCCGGCATGGCCGCCGATTTCATCGCCTTCGACCTCAACAACCCCAACTTCGCCGGCGCCCTCCACGACCCCGTCGCCGCCCTCGTGTTCTGCACCCCCGCGCACGTTTCCCTGAGCGTGATCAACGGCCGCATCGTCGCCCGCCACGGTCAGCTCACGACTCTCGACCAGCCCGTCATCATCGAGCACCACAACCGCCTCGCCGCGACGCTACTGGCCGACTAAAGGTGAGGCGGATGATCCCCAATCCGCCGCCATCACCGCCCAAGTAATCGACCCCCTCGGCTCCCTGCTCGCCGCCTGCAATTTTTGGCTCCGCCGCCCATGGAAACTAACAAAGCTCGGTGAGGCCCCTTTGGCTCAGCAGTCCCTTTGGCTCAGCACCGCCACACGACCAACGCCTTCCTCGAGGGCCTCTACAGCGTCTTCTCCGCGGTCAGGCGCAAGGCCCGTGGCTTCCGCTCGACCGAGAACCCCATCACCATGCTTTAGTTCACCGCCGGGCACCTCGACCTGCCCTCTACCCACTAAAAACAGCGAGGAACCACTATTAAATATTAAAACCTGACCCTTTTGTCCGCTCCTGACCCTTTTGTCCGCTCCTGAGTTTACGTAAGAAAAGTTCCGGCGGATTGCCCGCACGCTGCACGTCGACTACCAAAAGGGCGCGATGAGGTGACATGATGGCTTGGGACGGCAAAAGTCTGAGTAGGAGCGCGAGCAAAAGAGCGGCTTATGTTTCCCGCCTCAATGGCACCTTTCCGTTTGCCGCGGATTAATACGTGCGGTCGAACTAATGCCCCGTAACCGGGAACCGGGCATCGCAACGTGATACCATCTTGTTCATGAAACCACTCACGAAAGCCGGCATCGTTTTGGGCCTCGGGCTAGGAGGTTTCGTCGACGGCATCGTGCTGCATCAGATCCTTGGCTGGCATCATTTGATCTGCACGACCGACACGTGTCAGGTGGAGACGATAGCGGCCTTGAAGGTGCAGAACACCCAAGACGGGTTCTTTCATCTGTCGACCTGGATATTAACTGCACTCGGGGTGGGCTTGCTGTTCCGAGCAGCGCGCGCGACTACCCAGATTTGGTCTGGAAAATCTCTCTTCGGCGCGATGCTCGCGGGATGGGGCATCTTCAATTTCGTAGAGGGCCTCATCGATCATCAAATCCTCGGCATCCATCACGTGCGTTCCGGCCATCCCAACCAGTTCGTGTTTGACATGCTATTTCTCGCTTCGGGGGTGCTCTTGGTTCTCGTGGGAATGAGTATGGCCAAAAACGGTCAACGCGGTGCGCCCGGCATCCCTCCTTCCGGCGCGATATCGCCCCGTTAGCTCCATGCTGGTATCGACGAATGGGAAACCGCGTCGCGTTATTTCCAGCCCCACTTGCAAAACACTTCATGCGCCGGTTCGGTTTTTAGGAAAGCAATGAATTGCCGACAGCGGTATGATCCGGGGAGATAGGTGACACTTAATCCGGGGTGATAGGTAACAGTCTTGGGCGCTATGCCCTGGCAAAACCTAACGCCCATGGAAGAGATCAACCGGTTCGTCATCCTCGCCCAAAGCGGACGCTCCAGCGTCACGGATCTGTGCGACCAGTTTGGGACCAGCCGCAAGACCGGCTACAAGCATCTGGAGCGCTACGCCGAGCTCGGCCTAGCGGGCTTACAACCGCGCAGCCACCGGCCGCACCACTGTCCGCA
>JACMRG010000005.1 GCA_014376585.1 Opitutaceae bacterium
CCGCTCACCACCCTCCACCAGCTCGCCGAGGCCCGCGCCACCGTCGCCGCCACCGGTAAAAAATTCGCCGTCTACTACTCCGAACGCCTCCACGTCGAGTGCGCCGTCCACGCCAGCACGCTGGTCGGCCTCGGCGTCATCGGCCGCGTCGTCCAAGTCCTCGGCCTCGGCCCCCACCGCCTCAACGCCCCCGCCCGCCCCGCTTGGTTCTTCGATAAAAAATTCTACGGCGGCATCCTTTGCGACATCGGCAGCCACCAGTTCGAACAATTTCTCCACTACACCGGCGCCGCCGACGCTACGATCCTCCACGCCGCCACCGCCAACTACGCCCACCCCGAACACCCGGCCTTCGAAGACTTCGGCGAGGCTTCCCTGCAGGGCGACACCGGCGCGAGCAACTACGTCCGCGTCGATTGGTTCACCCCCGACGGCCTCGGCACTTGGGGCGACGGCCGCACCGTTATCCTCGGCACCACCGGCACGATCGAGCTTCGCAAATACCTCGACGTCGCCCGCCAGAAAACCACCGACCACCTCATCCTCGTGGACCACCACGGAGAACACCACCTTGAGCTTCAGGGGAAAGTCGGCTTCCCGTTTTTCGGCCAGCTCATCCTCGATTGCCTGCACGGCACCGAGACCGCGATGACCCAAGCCCACGCCTTCAAAGCCGCCGAACTCAGCATCCGCGCCCAGCTCGCCGCCAAAAACCTCACCCCGCCCGCGTAGGGCGCGGTCCCCGATCCGCTCTCCACGCCCCGTGCCCCTCATTCCTTTAGCCCTCCGTCTCCCGCCTCACTCATGAATCGAGCATCGAGAATCAAAGATTCTTCCGCCACCGTCGGCCCCTCCTGGCTCTCCTCCGCCATCTTCTACGAACTCTACCCGCAGAGCTTCCTCGACACCAATGGCGACGGCATCGGCGACCTCCCCGGCGTCATCCAAAAACTCGACTACATCAAATCCCTCGGCTGCAACGCCGTCTGGCTCAACCCCTGTTTCGTCTCGCCCATGGGCGATGCCGGCTACGACGTCGCCGATTTTTACCACGTCGATCCCCGCTACGGCACCGATGCCGATCTCGTCCTCCTCTTCACCGAAGCCCACGCTCGCGGCATGAAAGTCTGCCTCGACCTTGTCGCCGGCCACACCTCCACCGCCCACCCGTGGTTCCAGGCGTCCGCCAAGGCCAAGCGCAACAAATACTCCGATTGGTATATCTGGACCAACAGCGCCTGGGAGCGCCCCGCGCCGCCCAAAACCGCGCCCGCCGCCCCCGGCATTCCCGCCACCATCGTGCAAGCCATGTCCTCCGCGCCCCTCCAACTCGTGCGCGGCTACGGCGAACGCGACGGCGGCTACGTCGCCAACTATTTTTATTTCCAACCCGCCCTCAACTACGGCTTCGCCCACCCCGATCCCGAGCGCCCCTGGCAACTCCCCGTCTCCCATCCCGCCCCGCAGGCCGTGCGCCGCGAGATGAAAAAAATCATCCGCCACTTCCTCGACCTCGGCTGCGACGGCTTCCGCGTCGACATGGCGTTCTCCCTCGTGAAGGGCGACAGCGACTTCCGCGAAACCATGCTCCTCTGGCGCGACATGCGCGCGATGTTTGACCGCGACTACCCCGAGTGCGCCCTCATCTCCGAATGGTCCGACCCGGAAAAAGCCATCACCGCCGGCTTTCACATGGATTTTCTGATCCACCTCGGGCACCCCGGCTACACCTCGCTCTTCCGCGCCGAGCCCGCGCGCAACCGTTCGCCTTCCGCCGACAAAAAAGCCGCCAGCTACTTCGACCGCCGCGGCGCCGGCGACGTCCGCCTCTTCCTCGACTACTACCTCGCTCAACTCGCCGCCACGCGCGGCCTTGGTCACATCTCCGTCCCCACCGGCAACCACGACATCATCCGCCTCGCCCACGGCCGCACCCTCGCGGAGCAAAAAGTCGCGATGGCGTTTTTCTACACCCTCCCCGGCATCCCCTACCTTTATAACGGTGACGAGATCGGCATGGATTACGCCCGCGGCCTCACTTCCGTCGAAGGTGCCTACACCCGCACCGGCTCCCGCACGCCCATGCAGTGGGACTCGTCCGCCAACGCCGGCTTCTCCACGGCCCCGAAAGAAAAACTCTACCTTCCCGTCACGTCCAAAAAACGCGCCACCACCGTCGCCGGCCAAGACCGCGACCCTGCCTCGCTGCTCAACTTCCTCCGCGCCCTCGCGACGCTCCGCCATAGCTCGCCCGCCCTTCAAGCCGACGGCGCGTTCACGCCCATTTACGCGCAGCCGAGAAAATATCCATTCGCCTACCTCCGCACCCACGGCGCCGACACGTTTCTGGTCGCCCTAAATCCCTCCGAAAAATCTGTCGCCGTCACCCTCGAACTCGTCGGCGACTTCACGCCCCAACTCGCCGCGGGCGCCACACTCCGCCGCGTCGCCCGCCGCCTGCGCCTCACGATGGGAGCCACCAGCTACGGTATCTTCCGCCTCTCCCGGACCGGCGAGATTCCTGTCGCCGCCCACGCCCCTGCCACCCCCGCCCCTTGAACGAACTCCAAAACCACGTCGCCGTCATCACCGGAGCCGCCGGCGGTATCGGAGCCAGCATCGCACGTCTCTTCGCCGCCGAAGGCGCCACCGTCGCGCTCCTCGACCGCACCCGCGATTCCCTCGCGATCCTCACCGCCGAACTCAACGCCGCCGGTCACACCGCCAGCGCGCACCCCGTTGACATCACCGCTTCGGCCTCCGTGGAAACCGCGATGACCGACGTCGTCCGCGCCCACGGCCGCATCTCAATTCTCGTCAACTGCGTCGGCTTCCTGCGCACCGGCAAAATCGACCAGATGAGCGAAGCCGATTTCGACGCCGTCATGGCCGTCAACGTCAAGGGCGTCTGGCTCGCCACGAAATACGCGCTGCCCCACCTCCGCGCCACCGGCCTCGCGGGCGGTGCAGCCGTGGTGAATCTCTCCAGCGTGAGCGCCTACATCGGCACCGACACCGGCTGGGCCTACACCGTTTCTAAGGGCGCGGTTTCCAGTTTCACGCACGCCGTTTCCCAAGAACTCGCGCCCGCCGGCATCCGCGTCAACGCCGTGGCCCCCGGCTACGTCGACGCCGGCTTCACCCATCAGTCGATGGCCCGCAACCCCGATCCCGCCGCGATGGTCGCACGCGCCAACAGCCTCCACGTCCTCGGTCGCATGGGCCAACCGCAGGAGATCGCGCAGGCTGTCCTCTACCTCGCCTCCGCCCGCGCGTCCTTCGTCACCGGCACCATCCTCTTTGTGGACGGCGGCTTCATGATAAAGCGCTAGCATTTTAAACGTTCCTGCCTTCCTCCCTTTTCAACATGCCCGCCTTCCCCGATTCCCTCCGCACCGAACTCCGTGCCCTCCTCGGAGTCGAAAACCTCGTCGAGGCCGGCGACTCGCTCACCACCCTCTCGCGCGATTATTATTGGTATTCGCCCGCTCTGCGCCCGCAGCTCGACAATAAGCGCGCCGATCTCGTCGCCAAGCCCGGCACCATCGCCGAACTCCGCGCCCTCCTCGCCGCGTGCTATAACGCCGGCGTCGCCGTCACCCCGCGCGGCGGCGGCACCGGCAACTACGGCCAGTGCATGCCCATCCACGGCGGCGTCGTCGTGGACACCACCCGCCTTGACCGCATCCACTCCGTAGAGAGCGGCGTCGTGCGCGCCGAGCCCGGCGCCCGTCTCATCACCATCGAGACCCAAGCCCGCGCCGTCGGCTGGGAGCTGCGCTGCTATCCTTCCACTTGGGTCAAGGCCACCCTCGGCGGCTTCTTCGGCGGCGGCGCCGGCGGCATCGGCGGCGTCCGCTGGGGCGGCATCGGCACCGGCGACACCGTCAAATCCATCACCATTCTCACCTGCGAGGCCGAGCCTCGCACCCTCCGCTACGAAGCCCCGCCGCCCATCACCGCGCTCCGCACCTTCGGCACCACCGGCATCATGATCGAGATCGAGATGCGCCTCGCCCCGAAACTCGACTACGACCAGCTCGCCTTCAGCTCCCCCGATTGGTCCAAGCTCCTCGAGTGGACCGATGCCGCGATGCGCAACGGCGCGTGGCGCAAGCGCGTCGCCTCCCAATTCCAGTGGCCCATCCCGTCATTTTTCAAACCCATCAAAAAACACATCCGTGAAAACGAGCACGTGAGTTTCCTCATGCCCGAGCGCTCGCAGACTGCGGAAATGATCGCCTCCGCCGAGGCCGCCGGCCTCACCGTCACCTACAACCGCCCGCTCTCCGATCCGCCCAAGCCTCCATTCCTCTCCGACTTCACCTACAACCACACCACGCTCTGGGCCATGAAGACCGACCCGGCGATCACCTACGTGCAGGTCGGCTTCACCAAAGATTTCCGCGCGCAGCTCACCGATCTCATGACCCGCTACCCCGGCGAATTTCTCGTCCACCTCGAGTGGGGCACGAGCGATCCCGCCCGCACCGTCGGACCCGGCGCCTCGCCCGACGTGATCAGCGTCGGGGGCATCCCGCTCATCCGCTACACCACGCCCGAGCGCTTCGACGAGATCCTCGCCCATGCCCGCTCCATCGGCGTCAGCGTCGGCAACACCCACTCCTATCACCTCACCGCCACCACGCCCGAGGGCACCGTGGCGCGCCACGCCTTGAAACACTCCGTTGATCCGCGGGGACTGCTCAACCCCGGGAAAATGTCCACCTTCCCGGTCAACCCGTTCACCGCCGCGCCCGCTATCCCCTCGCTGTGAAAAAATTCTTCATCGCGCCCCCCGGCCAGTCCGCCCCGCGCGGCGCCTACACGCCCGCGATCCGCATCGATCTCGGATCGGCCACGCTGCTTTTCGTCACGGGCCAGCTCGCGCTCGACGCCGCCGACAAAGTCGTCGCGCCGCACGACGCCACCACGCAGACCGAATTTATTTTCGGCCTGCTCGCTCCCATTCTGGCTGAGGCCGGCATGAGCTTCGCCGATGTCGTCCGCGCCCAAACCTATCTCACCGACATCGCCGATTTCTCCAAATTTTCCGCCGTGCGAAACCGTTTCCTCAGCGAGAGCCGCCCCGCCAGCACGTTGCTCGAAGTAAAGGGCCTCGCGCATCCGGGCTGCTGCGTCGAAATCGAATTAACCGCGCTCAAAGCGAATTCCCCCGCATGAACACACCCTTCTCCCAAGGCCCCACGACCGCGTCACGCGGGTTCGGCGTCGACCACCAGATGAAGATCTATTGGGAGGGCCGCGAACACGGCGCCCCCGCTCTGCCCATCTCCCTCGACGCCCTTCGCGAGCGCGCGCGCGCCGCTCTGCCACCCGCAGCGTTCGCTTATATTGGCGGCGCGGGCAACGGGGAGACTATGAACGCCAACCGCGCTGATTTCCTTCGCTGGCAAATCGTGCCGCGGATGCTCACCGACATTTCCACGCGCTCGCTCGCCACCACGATCCACGGCCAGCCC
Organism: Opitutaceae bacterium; assembly: GCA_014376585.1. Lineage (GTDB taxonomy): Bacteria > Verrucomicrobiota > Verrucomicrobiia > Opitutales > Opitutaceae > Tous-C4FEB. Next base: position 5,484 of record JACMRG010000005.1, read on the forward strand.
GCCGCCGCCCCACTCATCGTCGCGCCGATCGGCCTGCATGAACTCTACCATTCCGAGGGCGAACTCCCTGCCGCGCGCGCGTCCGCCGCGCGCCAAATCCCCTTCACCCTGAGCTGCCAGTCCTCGCGCACCATTGAGGAAGTCGCGGACGCGATGGGCCCGGCGACGCGCTTTTTTCAACTCTACTGGAGCCGCGACCGCGAGCTCACCCGTAGTTTTCTCCGCCGCGCCGAGGGCGCCGGCTATACCGCACTCGTCGTCACCCTTGACACCCGCCTGCTCGGCTGGCGGCCCAGCGATCTCGAACACGGCCATAATCCGTTCCTTTTCGGCAAAGGCATGGCTAACTACACGAGCGACCCCGTTTTTCGTGCGGCGCTCAAACGGCCGCTTGAGGAGGACAAGGTCGGGGCGATAAAACACTTCCTGACTGTCTTTAACGACCTCACGCTCACGTGGGCCGACCTCGCGTGGCTCCGCGCGAACACGAAACTGCCCATCACGCTGAAGGGCATTCTCCACCCCGATGACGCGCGCCGCGCGCTCGCGAGCGGCGTCGAGGGCGTCATCGTGTCGAACCACGGCGGTCGTCAGGTGGACGGCAGCATTTCCGCGATCGCGGCTCTCCCCGAAATTGTCGCCGCCGTCGGCGGAAAAATGGTCATCGGATTCGACAGCGGGCTCCGCTCGGGCGCCGACGCGGTAAAGGCGCTCGCGCTCGGCGTGAACTACATCGGCCTTGGCCGCCCCTTGGTTTACGGCCTCGCCGCCGCCGGCGAAGCCGGTGTCGGCTGGGTGTTGGATAATTTTCTGGCTGAGCTCGACCTCACGCTCGCGCTTGCCGGTTGCACCTCGCCCGCACAGCTGACGCGCGACAACCTCCGGCCCGCGTGAACTCCGCTCCACTCACCGTCCGCCAGGCCCGCGTCCCCGTCGCGCTGCTGCCGCCGGGTTTTGCGGCACCGCTCGATCCGGACGATCCGGCTGCGCTCTGCGATATCGCGCTCCGTGACGGAAAAATCGGCCTCGTTTCGTTGGCAGCCGCCACGCCGCTCGCGCCCGGTGAGTTCGACGCTGCCGGCCGGCTCGTGTTTCCCGCCTTCGTCGAGGCGCACACGCACCTCGACAAAGCTCACACCTGGTGCCGCGCGCCCAACCGCACCGGGACGTTCATGGATGCGCTCACCACGCTTGCGCGCGACAAGCCGCACCAGACGCCCGCCGACCTCCGTCTCCGCGCCGATTTCGCGCTCCGTTCCGCGTGGGCTCATGGCACGCGCGTTGTGCGCACGCACGTGGACAGCGACCTCGCCGCCGCCGAGCACCGCCACGCCGTCATGGCTGAACTGCGCGCCGCGTGGTCTGGCCGCATCGCGCTGCAAACCGTCTCGCTCTGCAACGGTGCCGACTACACTACGCCCGCGGGCGAAAAAATCTCCGATCTCGCCGTGCGCCACGGCGCGAGCGCCCTCGGCGGTTTCCTGCAAATGTCCGCCGGACTGCCGCACCAGCTCGACCGCCTCGTCGCCATCGCCCGCGAACGGCGCCTCGGCCTCGATCTCCACGTGGATGAAAACGGCGACGCCCAGTCCGAGTGCCTTCGCGCCGTGGCCGAGGCGGTGTTGCGTCACGCGTTCCCGTTTCCCGTCGTCTGTGGCCACTGCTGCAGCCTGGCCCTGCAATCGCCCGCGCGCCAGCGCGAGACCATCGGCCTCGTGAAGGCCGCGCGCCTCGGCATCATCTCGCTCCCGCTCTGCAATCTCTACTTGCAGGATCGGCGCGCGGCTGGCGATTCGCGCGCCCCGCAGTGGCGCGGTCTTGCGCCCATACTCGACCTCCTCGCTGCCGGCGTGCCGGTCGCCTGCGCGGGCGACAACGTGCGCGACGCGTTCTATCCCTACGGCGATCTCGATGCCCTCGAAGTTTACACGCAGTCCGTTCGCCTCGCACACCTCGACGCCGACCTCGCCACCTCGGTGCGCGTCGTCACCTCCACCGCCGCCGATCTCGTGGGGCGTCCCGAGTTTGGCCGCATCGCGCCCGGCGCTCCCGCGCGCCTCGTCGTCCTTGCGGCGCGCAGTTTCAGCGAGCTCCTCAGCCGCCCGGGCATGTCGCGCCTTTGCATCGATGGCGGGGAGATTCACTCGCCCACCGCGCCCAGCTACGACGAACTTCGCGCCGCCGGCCTGATGACTTATCCGCTCCCACGATGAACCTTCGCCACTGTCAGCTCTCCCTCGTCGCCGCCTGCGCGCTCTACATGGCGCTCGTAGTTTTTAACAACCTCACCGACTACGCTAGTAATTTTCAACTCGTGCAGCACGTGCTTGCGATGGACACCACGTTTGCCGGCAACTCCGGCCTCTGGCGCGCGGTCAACTCCTCGATGATTCACCACGCATTCTACGCCTCGATCATCCTTTGGGAGGCCGTGATTGCTGTCCTCCTAGTTCAGGGTTCGTGGCACCTGTGGTTAGCGCGCGCTCATTCGACCGCGGCGTGGCTTGCAGCCAAACCTCGTGCCAACGCCGGCCTCACGCTCGGCCTGCTACTATGGTTCCTCGCCTTCATCACCGTGGGCGGCGAGTGGTTTCTTATGTGGCAATCCTCGAAGTGGAACGGCCTCGGCCCCGCCCTCCGCATGTTCACAGTCATGGGCTTCATGCTGCTTTTTCTTAACCTGCCTGAGGATCGCGCAGCCGTGGAGCAATCATGACGCCAGCGCTCTGCAACGCGGATGACACGACGTTCTGGGCTTGGCGCCGCTGGCCGGAATTTGCCGGCTGGAAAAATCCCGGCGACACCGTGGTCGTCATCCCGCTCGCGGGGTTTTGCGATTGGGGCCTCGGCCGCCCGCTCGATGCGGAGGAGTCCGTCCTGCTGGGAATTCTTCGCGCCGCCTCGGAATCCCGCACGCCGGGGCATTCTCTGCTTGTCACGCCGCCACTGCGCTTCGTCGTCGGCCCCGATCCGCGCTGCGCGTTTGCCGTGGATGTGCCGACGGCGCACGCGTTCATCGCCGAAGTCATGGCGTCGGTTGCGGCGGCGGGTTTTCGCCGCGTCGTGCTCTTCAATGCCAGTCCATGGAACGAAGAACTCGTCGTCGCCGCGTCGCGCGATCTGCGGATCGCGCTCGGCATCGCGGTGTTCACCATTCAACTCAGCGCGCTCGGCCTGGATTTTCAACCGACGCGCACGCCTGATCGCACTCGGCTCCTCGCCGCGCTCGATCATGGTGGTGACGCCACCGCCACGGCGCAACTCCGCGCGCTGCTGGTCGAGATTCAAAACCACCCGCCGCTCACCGACGCAGGTCGCATCCGCGCCGCCCAGCCATGAGTTCACCGGCGAATTCTCCCGCCTATCGCGACCGCTGTCTCACCGCGATGACGCTCGCACAGATTGCCGCGTTGCCCGACAAGGCCCACGCAACCGTGCTCGTTGCCGCCGGCGCCATCGAACAGCACGGCC
>JACMRG010000296.1 GCA_014376585.1 Opitutaceae bacterium
CCCCGGGCCTCGACCCCGAGCCTCCGCCCCCAAGCTTGCCGAACCCTTCGCCGTCGCCCATTTCAAACGCCACCGCCGCCCTGATGACCCCGCGCTCCTCCTCCACCCGCGCCCGCGCGGTCCTTCTCGCCGCCACGCTCACCGCGCTCGCGCCCCGCGCCACCCGCGCCGAAAACGCCGTTGCCTACAAATACTCCGACTACCGCGAGTCCGGTGGCCGTGTCGCCGTCGAGACGCAGACTGCGCTCATCGAGCACGACATCGGCACCGATTTCCACGCCCGCATCATCGGCACGCTCGACGCCATCGCCGGCGCCACGCCCACCGGCGAGCCCGCGCCCGCCGGCAGCGACCAGGTCCGCCTCACGAAACTCCACGACCGCCGCAAGGCTTGGAACGCCGATTTCTCCCGCCAGTTTGCCCGCGTGAATCTCTCGCTCGGCTTCGGCAACTCCCGCGAGAGCGACTACGTTTCCAGCGGCTGGTCCCTCAACGCCGTCACGGATTTTAACCAGAAGAACACCACGCTCCTCACCGGCGTGGCCGGCACCGACGACGACGTGCAGGTCTTCTTTCAAACCCCCCGCGTGAAAAAACGCTCCAACGACGTCATCGTCGGCGTCACCCAGCTCCTCGACCCGCGCACCTCCGTCACGGCGAACCTCACCTGGGGCCGCACCACCGGCTTCATCAGCGATCCCTACAAGCTGGTGGAAAAAAACATCGAGGTCATCCCCACGATTTTTCTGCGTCAGACGTTCGGCGAAAACCGCCCCGCCGAACGCGACAAGTGGATCGGCCTCGCCGCGCTCAACCGCGCCTTCCCCACGCTTCATGGCGCGCTCGACACCAGCTACCGCTACTACCGCGACACCTTCGGCACCGCCGCGCACACCGTCGAGACGGCGTGGTTTCAAAAGCTCGGCGAGAAGTTCATCCTCCGCCCCTGCTTCCGTTTCTATCAACAGGGCGCCGCCGACTTCTATTACTACCGCCTCGATGGGACGCCGATCATTCCCACCCGCAACCGCCCGCCCGGCGGCCCGTTCTACTCATCCGATTACCGCCTATCCTCATTTCGCAGCACCAACACCGGCGTGAAACTCATCTGGAATCCCACCGCCGCCCTCCAATTCGACGCCGCCCTCGAACGCTACGACATGCGCGGCCGGGACGGCGTCACCCCGCAGAGCGCCTACGCTCGCGCCACCATCGTCACCCTCGGCGCTCGCATCGCGTGGTGAACTCACTGTAGGGCTTCCGCTCGCCGGCAGGCCGCCGCGTATCGCCTACGTTCATCGCCCTGGTCGAAAATCGAGAATCAAAAATCGAAAATTCCGCCGATGGCCATCGTCCTCAACAATCGGCGCACGCCGCCGCCACCCGCCCCGGCGTCAAGCACCGACATCCCGCTGCGCCATCTCGAATGGCACGCGCTGGGCACCCGCTGCCAAGTCCAATACGCCGCCACCGCCCCGCAGGCCCGGGCCTTTGAAGCCGCCGCCGTCGGCTGGGTTGCCGCCTTCGAGGCCAAATATTCCCGCTCCCGGCCCGCCAGTCTCCCCTCGGGCATCAACGCCGCCGCCGGCCTCGCGCCCGTCCCCATCGACGCCGAGATGGAGCAACTCCTCGCGCTCTGCGACCGCCTCCACTTTATGACGCAGGGCGTGCTTGATCCCACTTCGCTCCCGCTCCTCCGGCTCTGGGATTACAAAGCCACCTCACCCCGCCTGCCCACCGATGCCGAAATCGCCGCCGCCCGTCGCCTCGTCGGTTGGAAAAAAATCCAGCGCACGCCCGGCCGCGTTTTCCTGCCCGAGCCCGGCATGGCGCTCGACTTCGGCGGCTTTGGCAAAGAGTGGGCCGTTGATATCGTCGCCCAAATCGCCCGCGACCACGGCATCACCGCCGCCCTCGTAGATTTCGGCCATGACCTCCGCGCCGTCGGCCTCCCGTCCGGCCGCCCCGCGTGGCACATCGGCCTCGAAGACCCCGCCGCTCCCGGCGCCACCAAGGGCAGCCTCGCCCTCACGCGGGGGCAGGGCGTCGCGTCTTCCGGCGATTATCTCCGCCGCGTCGTCATCGGCGGCGTGCGCTACGGCCACATCGTCGATCCCCCCTCCGGGCGCCCCGTCGCCAACGGCTGTCTCCAGGCCACGATCATCGCGCCCACCTGCCTGCAAGCGGGCGTGCTCAGCACCGCCGCCTTTGTCCTCGGTGTGACTGCCGGCCTCGACCTCATCCAAGCCCAGCCCGGCGCCGAGGGCCAGATCCTCACCGACAAAACCCGCGCCCAAACCCGCGGCTTCTGGAACTACGTCGCCACGTGACCTGGCCCCGGAGTTGCCCGCGAAACACGCGAACCACCCGAAAAATCAATCCCGGAAAATCAAGTGCCACCGTTTTGACGCCGCTTCCCAAATATCCCGCCCCTCCCTTCTTCCCTGCTCAAAATTTCGCGTCGTTCGCGTGTTTCGCGGGCCACTCTGAATCTCCCTTTATCATGCGCATCCTTTTCATCCTTTGCACCCTGGCCCTAACCACCGCCGCCCACGCCCAGCTCAAAGTCGGCGACCCCTTCCCCCCGCTCGCGTCCTCTGCGCTCACCGGCGGCACCGTTCCTGAAACTTCCGGCAAAATCCTCGTCGTCGATTTCTGGGCCTCGTGGTGCGCGCCCTGCAAAGCCTCGTTTCCCGCGCTCGGCAAAATCAACGCCGACTACGCCGCTCGCGGCCTCGTCCTCGTCGGCGTAAGTGTCGACGAGAAAGCATCCGCTTACGCCGCGTTCGTCAAAAAACTCGCCCCGCCGTTCCCCACGCTCCAAGACGCCCAACAAAAACTCGTCCGCACCGTCGTCGTCCCCGCGATGCCCACGACCTACGTCGTCGGCCGCGACGGCCGCATCCGCTCCATCCACGCCGGCTACCACGGCGACACGACCGACAAACTCCTCCGCACCGAACTCGACGCTCTGCTCGCCGAGAAATGACCGCGCGCCGCGCGCGAAACGTTCAACGCCCAAGTAAAGTCCCCTAAAATTCCGCCCTCCGAACTTAAGCGTTCAGCGTTAAACGTTAAAAGTTAAACGTTCCCCCCTTCCGATCTCCTATCTCAAACTCCGCCCACCATGCGCTCCCTCCGCCTCCCGCTCGCCCTCCTCCTTGCCGCCACCGCTTTATTCACCGCCGGCTGCGCCACGACCACCGCCCGCGTGCAACCTTGGGAACGCGCCACGCTCGCCGACTACACGATGCGCCCCGACCGTGACCCGCTCGCGCTCGCCATGGCCGAGCACGTTTATTTCTCGCGAGAGTCCGCCACTGGCGGCCGCGGCGTCGGCGGCAGCGGCTGCGGTTGCAACTGATCCGACTTGAACTGCTCTGAGGTGGGCCGTGCGCTCCGCCGCGCGGCCAGTCAGTCTTTGGTCCCTGCCGCCGCCCCGCGCCCCGCCGCTTCAAGTCCGCGTCCTCGCCCGCGCCCCAGCCGGCCGCGCGCGGAGCGCCCGGCCCACCTTGCCCCGCACCCGCGTTCCACTCCCGGCTCGTCCCCGATTGTGAAGATTCTGTCATCTCGTTAGATTCCGGCGGCGACAGTTTGAACTTCCGCCACCACTGGTTGTCCTGCTCCCAACGATGAAGTTCTCCGCCGCCCTCCACCGCCGCCTGCACTGGCTCAATCTTCCCGGCGCCCTGCTCGTCGCCCTGCTCCAGCGGACTCCCGTCGTCCGCGTCGCCGCGAGCGCCGCCAACACCGCGCTCGTCTCGCCCGTGAGCCAGATACTCAAGGCCGCCGCCACGACCCTCGGTGCCGTCGGGGCCGTCCACAGTATGGCCGGCGCGACGGTCCTCGTGCCTTCCACGCCGGGGCCTGCAGCGGGCACCGTTGGCGTCGCGTTTCCGACCATCGCTTTCACCGTCTCCGGCGCGCAGACCGCCCCCGCCTCATACACCATCGGCGGCAGCGTCCCCCCCGGCCTCACCTTCAAGGCGCTCGGCAGCACCGCCACTGGCGTCACCACCGGCATCATCAACGCCTCCACCCTCCAACTCAGCGGCACCCCCACTGCTGCCGGCCAGTTCGTCATCTCCCTCAAAGCCTGGGAGGGAACCAACGGCACCGCCACCAGCTCGACCTTTTCCTACACGGTCAACATCGCCAACCCCGCGCCCACCATCACCACCCAGCCAGGCAACGTTACGGTCTCCGTCGGAGGCACCGTGATCTTGAGTGCCGCCGCCGCCGGTTCGCCCACGCCCACCTTCCAGTGGTTTAAAGGTATCGCCCCAAACTCCACGCTCATTTCTGGAGCAACATCTTCAGCCTACGTCATCTCGATAGCGACCACCGCCGACGCCGGCAGCTATACTCTGGTCGCCACGAATTCCCTCGGCTCCGCCACGAGCAACGCCGCCACCGTCACTGTCACTGGTGGAGTCACGGCTCCGCCCGCGTTTACTGTCCTCCCCGTCAGCCTCACCGCCGCCGCCGGCAACACTGCCGTGTTTAACTCTGTCGCCACCAATTCCGCCACCTATCAGTGGCGGAAAAACGGCGTCGCTATTCCCGGCGCCACCGCCGCCGGCCTCACCTTTAACTCCCTGACAACCGCGAACACTGGCATCTACGAGGTCGTTGCTACCAACATCCTGGGCTCCGTCACCAGCCCCGCCGTCACCCTTGTCGTCACCGGCCCGCTCATCGCGCGACTAAGCAACCTCTCCGTCCGCACCACGCTCGCCGCTAACCAGATCCTCACGGTCGGCCTAACGATGTCCGGCGGCAATAAAGCCGTGCTCGTTCGTGCTGCCGGCCCAGGCCTCGGAGCTCTCGGCGTTCCGGGCACTATGGCCGATCCCCGGCTTGATCTACTTAGCGCAGCCAGCCCGCCCGTGCAGATTGCTGCCAACGACAACTGGGGCGACCCCGCCGCTGATGTCCCCGCCGTTTCCGCCGCGATCGCCGCTACTGGCGCGTTCCCTTTTCTTACGACGACCAGTCTCGATGCCGCCCTTGTGCGCTTCATCAACGGCGGTCACACGGTCCAAGTCTCCGGCCCCGCTGCTGGTAATCTCATCGTCGAAGCCTACGACACCGGCACTGCCAACACGCCGCGCCTCACTAATATCTCCGCGCGCAATCTCGTCGGCACCGGTGACGACGTGCTCATCGCCGGTTTCACCGTGGCTGGCAGCGGCACCAAAAATCTTCTCATCCGCGCGGCTGGCCCAAGCCTCGCCGCCTTCGGTGTCCCCGGCACGCTGGTCGATCCCAAGCTCGTGCTGCGCAACTCGGATCAGGTGATCGTCGCCGAAAACGACACCTACGCCGCCGCGCTCGTCCCGGTGTTCGCCAGTGTCGGCGCCTTCGCGTTCGTGCCCGGCGCCAAGGATGCCGCCCTCATCGTGAGCCTCCCTCCGGGCGGCTACACCGTCATTGTCTCCGGCGCCGACGGCGGCACGGGCAACGCCATCATCGAAGTTTACGAGCTGCCCTGAAGCGGGAGCATGGCGGTGGGTAAACGCCTCGTCCCCGCTGCGAAAAAACTGAAGTGGCCGCTCGCGGAGTGCGGCCCATTTCGACGCCCGGCTGCACGAAGTTCCGTCGGGTGTTCTTTGAGCTCCGCCCCGGGTTGCCGCGACCAGCGATTTGCTATTGGCGGATCACCCGTCACGCATGACCCCATGCCCCTGTCCCAGAGCCATTCGATGGATGCCCTTTGTGATTTCCTCGCCCACCGCCGCGAGGCGATCCTGCAGTCGTGGTGGGAGCTGACTGCGGCCGATCAGCAGCAAACCACCAAGAACTCGCTTACGCGCGGCCAGTTCAACGATCACATTCCCCAAGTGCTCGATGCGTTTGAGCGCAAGCTGCGCGCCCGCCCCGGCGGCGCCGTCGCCGCCGCGGCTGATGAGAAAAAGAAGCACGAGGAAGTGAAGCACGGGCTGCACCGGTGGCAGCAGGGGTATCGGCTTCAGGAGCTCATGCGCGAGTGGGGCCATCTCCAGCGCTGCATCTTCGAAGAATTAAATAGGTTTGCGACCGCTCACCCTGAAATCGAGGCCGCGGTCGTCACCGAAGCCAACCGCCAGCTCATCGCGCTCGTGAGCGAGGCCATTGGCGAAAGCACCCACCAATACGAACGGATGGAGCAGGCCGAAGCCGCCGGCCACGTCGGCGACCTGCGGGGCGCACTGCAGAAAGTGAGCGAGATCGAGCGCCACCGCGCCGCCATGATTCACCAAGTCGTGCACGATTTGCACAGCAACGTATTTTCGGTGAACGTGGCCGTCGAGGGTCTCGGCGGGACGGGCATGCCGGAGAAGGATCGCATGGAATATGCCTCGTTGCTCAAGCAGGGCGTGCACGAAGTCTCGGTCATGCTCGGCGAACTCATGGATCTGGCCCGGCTCGAGGCCGGTCAGGAACGGCGCGAACTCGCGGTGTTCGACGTTGCCGCGCTGATCTCCGACCTTGTGGAGATCAACCGGCCCCTCGCCGCCAGTCGCCGCCTCTTTCTAAATGCCGACGGCCTTTCGCCGCTCCGAGTAGAAGGCGACGCCACCAAGGTCCGGCGCCTCTCGCAAAATCTGGTGATGAACGCACTTAAATATACTTCGCACGGCGGTGTCACCGTGACGTGGGGCGCGGAGAGGGACAACTGGTGGCTCATCGTCGCTGACACCGGTCCGGGCCTGACCGGTTCCAACCGACCGCTGGCACAAGGTCTCATTGAAGCCACCGCCAGTGCGCGCGAGTCCGACGAACATACGGCCCTCGCTGAGGGGGAATCGTCAAATGTTCTGACCCCGGCCATCAAATCCGAGTGCGCGCCTTATTTTTCGAAAGCGGGCGTCGAGAACGGCGAGGGCATCGGCCTCTCAATTGTGAAGCGGTTGTGTGAATTGCTAGATGCGAGCTTGGAAGTCGCCACCTCCAGCCGGACCGGCACGACATTCCGCATTGTGTTTCCGCGCGATTACCTCGCGCCGTCGGCGGGCGGCGGCCCTAGTGGTTTCGCCGTGGGCAGGACGCTCATCACCAATCAGTAAGGCGCGTATCAGGGTAACCTCGATAGCGGCGGGGATGTGAACCCATCCCGTTTTTGGGTCGTTCGCTGATATACTCTATTCACCCCATACCTATGGCACGATCAGTGGTATATAATCTTGTCACCAAAATGAATCATATGAAATCCAGCACCCTGCTACTGTCGGGCCTTGTGGCCTTCGCGACTTTATTTGGTTCGTCGGCCCGCGCCGATAACATGGCCTCCATCGCCATCACCCCGGCCACCGGTGTCGTGACACTTGCCCCTCGTTGGCCCACCGGCGGCAGTCTCGCGGGTTTCCACTTCATGGCGCAGGATCTGTCGCTCGGGGGCGGTGCGACCCAATTCTATTCCGTCAAAGGCACGGGGATTCCCGCCGGCGGTGATGTCGCGGCGTTCACCCGATACATTGCTGCCTCCGGCGCGGCCACCACGCACGCCGATATCGGCAGCAAGCTCACGCCGAATTCCTACTCGGCGCTCACCTCGGCCGATCCCGACGTGGGCTACGGCGCGGTGAACTTCTACCTCATCCACCGCAAGAACTCGGGCGACTATTTTTCCGTGATCAAGCCCAGCTCCGGCACCGCCTCCGCGGTCACCGATCTGAAGCCCATGTCCGGCCCCGGCGGACCCGCGACGCTTGGCGGCAGCGGTTACTTCGGCCTCACCTTTGCCGCGTCCAATCTCGGTTACGGGCTGAATTATTTTTACTACCTGCGCAGCGATCCGGTCACCGGCAACACCAAGTTCGGCACGCTCGATCCTGCGCTCCTCGGCACGTCCGCCGACAAATTTGACCTCGGCATCAGCGGCTACAACGCCTTGGCGTTCACCGGTTCCGATGTCGGCTACGGCACGGACAAGATGTATTACCTCCGGCTCGATCCGATCACTGGTTTCACAATTCTCGGCACCCTGCACCCGCTTACCGGCCGGGCCTCGGATATCGCCAATCTCGGCAGCGTATTCTCCGCGTTGACCTACGTCCCCGGCGACGTCGGTTTCGGCTCTTCCCAATTTTACACCACCGGCTCCGTCAACACGACGTGGCAATCCGTGAGTTTCGCCGCCATCGCCGACCGCGCGATCGCCGCCGGCTCGTTCACCGTCGCGCCCTCCGCTAGCTCCACCCTGCCGATCGTCCTGACCGTCGTTTCCGGCTCCACCGGAGCCGCTTCGATCAGCGGCCCCGTCGGCGGTGTCTATACGGTTAATCCGACCGCCCCCGGTGTGATCACCCTCCAAGCCACGCAGGCCGGACGGGTCACAGCCGTGGCCTATGAATACAACATGCTCCGTCAGAGCTTCACCGCCACCGGTGTCGCCACGCTCCAGATCACCACGCAGCCGAGCCCGAGCCCGCAGACGGTGGTCACGGGTAACACCGCGACCTTCACCGTCGCCGCCACGGGCACCACCGCGTTGACCTATCAATGGCGCAAAGCCGGGGCCAACATCACCGGCAACGCTTCCGCCACCACCGCGGCGCTATCCCTCGCCAATGCTCAAGTCGCTGATGCGGCGAGCTACGACGTTGTCGTTACTAACGCCTCGGGCTCGATCATCAGTAATGCCGCCACGCTCACCGTGAACGCCCCCGCGCCGGTCGTGACCAACAATCCGCTCACCGCGGCCGGCACCGTCGCCTCGGCGTTCAGCTTCACCATCACCGCCTCGGGCACGCCCACGAGTTACAGTGCGTCGCCGCTTCCAGCCGGTCTGAGCATCGCCGGTAGCACGATCTCCGGCACGCCGACGACCGCCGGCACGACCTCAGTCGTGCTTGGTGCCACCAACGCCACCGGCACCGGTAATGCCACGTTGACGATCACCGTCGCCGCCGCCGGCGTCGTCCCAATCATTACGAATTCGCCGCTCACCGCGGCCGGCACCGTCGGCATCAGCTCCTTCCGCGTGATGATCACTGCCTCCGGCACGCCGACCAGCTACAGCGCTACGCCACTCCCGCCCGGCTTGAACCTCGATACCGTCGGCGGCGCCATCACCGGCACGCCTAGCGCTGTCGGCACCACTACCGTGCTTCTCGGCGCCACCAACGCGACGGGCACCGGTAATGCCACGTTGACGATCACCGTCGCCGCCGCCGGCGTCGTTCCAATCATTACGAATTCGCCGCTCACCGCCGGCGGCACCGTCGCTTCGGCTTTCAGCTTCACCATCACCGCCTCGGGCACGCCCACGAGTTACAGTGCGTCGCCGCTTCCAGCCGGTCTGAGCATCGCGGGTGGCACGATCTCCGGCACGCCCACCGCCGTAGGCACCACCACCGTGCTCCTCGGCGCCACCAACGCCACCGGCACCGGTAATGCCACGTTCACGATCACTGTCTCCGCCGCCGGCGCTGCGCCGATCATCGCGAACAGTGTGCTTGTCGCCGCCGGCACCGTCGGTGCGCCGTTTAGTTTCACGATTACGGCCTCCGGCACGCCCACGAGCTATTCGGCTGCGCCTTTGCCGGCCGGTCTTACGCTCAATTCCACGACCGGCACCATCACCGGCACTCCTGTCGCCGCCGGGACCACCGTTGTCGTCCTCGGTGCCACTAATGCCACCGGCACGGCGACCGCCACGCTCACCCTCACCACGGCGGCCGCCAACGTGGCTCCGATCATCACCAGCCCCACCACTGCGTCCGGCACGGTCGGCGCGCCCTTCGTCACCTACCTCATCGCCGCCACCGGCCTGCCCACGAGCTATACCGCTACCGGCCTGCCCGCCGGGCTGACGCTCAACCCGCTCACCGGCGCGATCAACGGCAGCCCCACCACGGCCGGCACTTCGGTAGTGACGCTCACCGCGACGAACTCCGCGGGCGTGAGCAACGCGACCCTCACCATCACCGTCGCTCCCGCCGCCGTGGCTCCGGTAATCACGAGCCCGACCAACGCCACCGCCGGAGTCGGGACGCCGTTCCCCACCTACCTGATCGCCGCCACCGGACTGCCCACGAGCTACGCCGCCACCGGACTGCCCGCCGGGCTCTCGCTTGATCCGCTCACCGGCGCGATCAACGGCACGCCGACCGTCTCAGGGACCTTCAACGTCACGATCACCGCTTCGAACGCCACCGGTATCAGCACGGTCACGCTCGTCATCGTGGTCGCGCCTGCGCCTTCAAGCCGCATCGTCAACTTCTCCGCTCGCGCCATCTCCGGCCCGGGCAGCCAGACGCTCATCATGGGCTTCGTCGTCGCGGGCGACGGCAAGAACCTCCTCGTGCGCGGCATCGGTCCGACTTTGGCCGCCTTCGGCATCTCCAACGCCTTGGTTGATCCCATGCTCACTCTCTTTAATTCCAGCGGGGTGATTGCATCCAACGACGATTGGCAGACCGATAGTGCGGGCCAGAGCCAGTCTGCCCTCATCACCGCTACGTCTGCGCAGGTCGGAGCGTTTGCGCTGCCAGCCGGCAGCAAAGATTCGGCGCTGATCTTCACCGTCAACAACGGTGCCCTCACCACCGGCCTGCTCCGGCCCAACGGCACCACCGGCGTCGCGCTCACGGAAATTTACGACATCGACACGGTGCCCGGCTCCAAACTGGTCAACGTCTCCGCCCGTATGAACGTCACTGCGGGTGAAGGCACCCTCATCGCCGGTCTCGTGATTGCGGGGAATGCGCCGAAAACGGTTCTCATCCGCGGCGTCGGCCCCACCTTGTCGGTCTTTGGCGTCACCGGCGTGCTGGCCGATCCGCAGATCACCATCTTCTCCGGAGCCACGGTGATGGCTAGTAATGACAACTGGGAAACCGGTTCCGCCACCTCCGCGCAACTCGTCACGGCGGCGTCGCAGGTCGGTGCCTTCGCGCTACCCGCGGGCAGTAAGGATGCGGCCCTCCTCGTCACTCTCCAGCCCGGTGCCTACACGGTGCAAGTCAGCGGTGTCGCCGCCACGGCGGGTGTGGCGCTGATCGAAGTTTACGAAATGCCGTAACCGTATCACCGCCTCTGGCGGCGCGAGAGCCTCGTAAGTTGCTTACGAGGCTCTTTTTTTGTGTAGCTCTCCCGCAGCTTATAAAGGGCGGCCGGCGGCTAAACGGTCGCTGCCCGATGTGAACTGAAGTTGGCGCGGCGGTCCGCCCGGGATGAGAGCCCGGGCACACGAAAAACTCCACCTATGAACCACTATCAAACCGACGAGTCGGACCTACCGATGCCCAGTTCCAAACGCCCGGCTTTTCCTCGCGGCGCCACCTTCTCTTGCCACGGACCTGCTCAATGAACCCAAAGGAAAAAATCTCCATCATGTTGGCGGATGACCATACCGTGATGCGTCAGGCGCTGCGTCTCCTGCTGGAAAAAGAGGATGATTTCGCGGTGGTCGGCCAAGCCGAGTCCGGTCGCGAAGCGGTGGACTTGGTTCCGGTGCTGCGGCCCGATGTCATCCTTTTGGACTTGGCGATGCCGGACCTCGATGGTGCCGAGGCGACGCGACGCATCGTCGCCGCCAATCCCCACGCCAAGGTTCTTATCCTGTCAGGCCACAGCGACGACGAATCCTTGCGCCACTTGGTTGCGGCCGGCGCCCTTGGCTTTTTGGAGAAAAAATCAGCGGTGGGAGCGCTTACCGCCGCGATCCGCACCGTGGCGGCCGGCGGTATGTTTTTTAGTCCGCTGATCGCGGCTCGGCTGGTCCAAACCAAACGATCGTCGAGCGCCGTCAGCCGGAACGACCACCCGGTCAGGCACCTCACACCGCGCGAAAAAGAAGTGCTGCGCTTCGTGGCTGAAGGACAGGCCAACAAGCATGTCGCTGCCACGCTGGGGATCAGCATCAAGACCGTGCAGAAGCATCGGCAGCACCTGATGGACAAACTCAATATCCACGAGACGGCCGGACTCACCCGCTATGCCCTCGCCCACGGTTTGCTCTGAGAGGGCGTCCATAAAGGTGGCGCCGGCTTTCCGAGCCGGCCTGCGGTCCGGAGCGATTTGCCACTCAAACTCAGGGCGGCTCGG
>JACMRG010000297.1 GCA_014376585.1 Opitutaceae bacterium
CTCTTCGCCCGTCTCAAGTCTTTCCGCCGCATCGCCACCAGATACGAAAAATTACACACCACCTTCTCCGCCATGGTCTCCCTCTCTTGCCTCCTCATCTGGCTCAAATACTGAACTTCTTTTCAAAGACACGGCCTAGGACTTGCCGCAGGTTGCGAGCCTTCCCAGCCGCCGACGACGGCCTGAACCAGCAATAGGGTAGCCGAAAGCCGCTCGGCTTGGGGCCTGAGGGGCGGAGAGTTCATTTTTTAAGAGCCATCGGGATTCAACGGACAACGCAGGCCGCCTATTCCCCATCTTCCTCGCGCATCTTAAATTCCAGTTCAATGGCTTCGCCTTTCTTATCCGGGCGGGCCCCGATGGACTTGGTTCTGGAAAACGCCTCCACCACCGAACGATCAAATTCTGCACTGCCCGAGGAGCGGCTGATTTTTACGCGCGAGATCGAGCCGTCGGCTCCCACATAAAACTCCACGCGAGCGACGAGCGTGTCGCTCAGTCCCGCGGGTTTCTCGTGATTCTCTTTGAGCCGGCTTTTGAGGAGGGCGAAATACCGCTCCATCTGCGAGCCGTCCTCGACCACAAGTGCTTTCCCGCCGGCGCCGTCCTTTTTGTTTTTGGTCGAACCGCCCACTACCCCAGCCGCGATCCCTTCGGCGTCAATTTTCGCCACCTTTGTCGGGCCACCGTTTTTTGCGGTGGCGGCCGCCGCCGCAGTCTTGGCTTTGTTCGCCTTGTCGAAGGCGTCCTTGGATATCTTCGCAGCTTTTTCCTGCTCCTTCTTTATCTCCCTCTTTGCCTGCGACTCGGCTCGAATGATTTTTTTTACGATCTGGTTTTTGAAATTCTGGGGGGCAGGCTCGGCCGGCTTAACCGGTGTTTTCACCGGCGGTGCCGGTTTCTCGGCCGGTGCCGGCGTGATCGACGAAGGCTCGGGCGTTACCGTGGCCGGCGGCGTTTCCTGCACAGGTTCGGGCGCCGCGATTTGCGGAATGGGCACGGGCGGATTCGGCAAGTTGAGCTTAACTCCACCCGGCGTGCCAAGCGCGGGCGCCTCCGTGGCCATATAATTGTCGCCGGCGCCCGCCACGAGTTCGAAGACCTTGGGCACATCCTTGCTCCGCTGGCTCACCGCGTAGGTGAAAAACAGCATCAACGCCACCGCTCCCCCGTGAAGCGTGATCGAGAGCATAAAAGCTGAGGGTGAACGTTCGGACATGGCGCGGCGCGCGGTTAGGCCATTAACGGGGCGACGGAAAAAAACTTAGTTCGCCGTCTGCGTATCGAATGTGATTTTGAAAAGTTTCTTCTTTTTCAGTTCATCCACCACCGACATGAACTGTTGCGCGGTCGCCTTTGCGTCCATGCGTATGCGGAATACGGGCGGCTTCGGCTGGCCCGCCATGCTGCCCAACTCGCGCGCCAACTGTGCAAGCGTCAATTGCCGGCCGGCGAGGCTGATCGTGCCATTCGCCTTGATCGTGATGCTCTCAAATTTATCGTCGGGATCGGCCTTGGTCTGGATGCTCTTCGACTCGACCGGCAAATTCATCGGCACCGTCTGCTCCTGATTCGTGACCGTCGTCGCGATCATGAAGATGATCAGAAGCGTAAATCCCAGATCGATCAGATTGGTCACATTCAGCTCCGAAATCGGCTGCTGCGTGTGCTTGCGGCGAAAGGTGCGGGCCATGGTGAGGAATTCCGCTTATTTCGATTCCAGCTCAATGCGGTCCGCCAGCGAACTCGCATAATTTTCCAACTCCGAAACCATCTCCTTCGATTTCCCGAGCAGAAAATTGTAGCCGAAGACCGAGGGAATCGCGACCACGAGACCCGCGATCGCGGTGAGCAACGCGGCCGACACGCCGGGCGCCAGCGTCTTGATGGTCGCCGAGTCCTGCACGGCGACGGCGCTGAACGCCTCCATCACGCCCCAGAGCGTGCCCAACATCCCGAGAAACGGCGCACCGGTGACGATCGTCGCCAGGAAAACCATGCTCGCTTCGTAGCGCATGGTCTGGCGTGAGAGCGCGCGCTGGAGGGCGTTCTCCGCGTGTTCGAGCCGGGCGCGCGTCGAATCGATCCCCTTCTCTTTGCCGATGGCCGCCGCGCGCCAGTAGGCCTCGACCGCATCGGCGAAAAGATCGGCATACGGAATCGCGCGCTTTGAGCGGAACGATTCGGGCAGTTCAAGCAGCGATTTTTGGTCACGCAGATGGGACTCAAACGACCGGTTATAGGACGAGAGTCGCTTCAACTCGTAGTGTTTTTGAAACATGATCGTCCACGCGATCACACTGAAAATTCCCAGCCCGACCGTGATGACCTGCCCCGCGGGATCGCAGCGCAGGAATACTTCGATCATGTTGGTCGAGGCGAGGACGGGAGAGAAAAAAGACGGCGCGGGCATAACGTGATTTGAGAGTGGGAGGTTTTGCCGGGCGCGTTCAACGGAAATTCCGGCTGCGGTGCGCGAATCTGTTTGCGACGGAGCGTCGCCAATTTTTCGCTAACAGTTTCGCCCTCCTCCCCTATCTATGGACTTCAAAACCCGCACCCTTCAGGAACTCCGCGATCGCCGCGGCGCCCTCGTCCAGAAAAACGCTCTCCTCGGTTTTGACGGTTTCGTTGACACCATCGTCACGCCCGTCGCACTGCGCGCCGGCCAAGGCGACAATTTCACGCCGTTCGCGAGCATCGCGGAGTTCGGCCACCGCATTCTCGGCGCCGCCGGCAAGAGCACCAACATCGAGTTCTACCCGCGCATGGACAAACTCGGTGGCAACGGCCCCATCATGGGCAACGCCCTTCTCGCCCAGGGCGCGCGCGTCACCTACGTCGGCGCACTCGGGCGCGGCTTAGTTCATCCCGTCTTCGCCGACTTCGCCAGCCGCGCCCACGTCGTCTCGTTCGTCGAGCCCGCGCAGACCACCGCCGCCGAGTTTCCCGATGGCAAGCTCATGCTCGGCATGATGCGCAGCCTCGACGAGCTCACCCCTGCCAACATCACCGCCGCGCTCGGGGGGATCGACGGCTACCGCGCCGCCATCGACGCCATGGATTTCGTCGCGCTCGTCAACTGGACGATGATCCCCAACATGACCGCGATCTTTACCGATCTCGTCGAGCGCGTGCTCCCATCCCTGCCCGTCCGACCCGGCCGCACGTTCTTCTTTGACCTCGCCGATCCGGAAAAACGCTCCGCTGCCGACCTCGTTTACGCGCTGGATACCATCGGTAAGTTCGAGCAATTCGGCCGCGTCACCCTCGGCCTCAACCTCAAGGAAGCCCAGCAGGTTTACGCCGCCCTCGGCTTTGCCGCCGCCACCGAGACCGAATCCGGCCTGCGCGAGATGGCGGAAAAAATCCGCATCCGCCTCGATCTCACCACCGTGGTTGTGCACCCCAAGGAATCCGCCGCCTGCGCCACCCGCGACGGCACTTGGTGGATCCCCGGTCCCTATGTCGCGCAGCCGCTCATCACCACCGGCGCCGGGGATCATTTCAACGCCGGCTTCTCCGCCGCCCAGCTGATCGGCTGTTCGCCCGAAGCCTGCCTTGGGGCCGGCGTCTGCACCAGCGGGCACTATGTCCGCACCGCCCAAAGCCCCAGCCTTACCGATCTCGAAACCTTCCTCGCCAACTGGCGCTGATCACCTCATACCTCGCCCATGCCTCTCAAACAAAAATCCCTTGGTCGCCTTATCTCCTTCGAAGGCTCCGAAGGCTCCGGCAAATCCACGCAGATTTCACGCCTCGCCGCCCATTTTCAGAAGGCGAAACGCGAAGTCGTCACCGTGCGCGAGCCTGGCGGCACCGAACTCGGCGAGCAGATCCGCAACATCATCGTCCATAATTCCAAGGGCGACGAGATGTGCGCCGAGACCGAATTGCTCCTCTTCGCCGCCGCCCGTGCCCAGCTCGTGCGCGAGGTCATCGCTCCCGCGCTCATCGCGGGTAAGATCGTGTTGAGCGACCGCTACCTCGATTCCTCCACGGTCTATCAGGGCATCGCCCGCAACCTCGCCGCCGATCCCGTCGCGCAGATCAACCATTTCGCCATCGGCAACGTCATGCCGAACCTCACCGTCGTCATCGACGTGCCCACCGAGGTCAGCCTCAAACGCCTCAAACAGCGCGCCTCCGATCTCCCCGACCGCATGGAACGCGAGAACGTCGATTTCTACAAAAAGGTCCGCGAAGGCTACCTCGTCCTCGCGAAAGGCATGCCCGAGCGCTTCATCGTCGTGGACGGCACCAAAAGCGCCGACGCCATCGAAAAGAAAATCTGGGCCGAGGTGAAGGCGCGCCTCGTTTGAGGAGGCGTGGGGCGAGGTCTCCGACCTGACCCCCACGTCTGCGCCCGCGCTCTTTCTGCGCACTCCCGCGACCATGCCGCCCACCGTGCCCGCCATCGCCTCCGCCCCCTGGCCCGCCTCGCTCGTCGGCACTCCCGGCGTCGCCGTGATCGAGCAGGCCATCGCCCGCCAGCGTCTATCGCACAGCTTGCTTCTCCACGGCGACGATCTCGGCACGCTCGTCGGCGTCGCGCACGCCATCGCTGACCGGCTGCTCAACACCCCCGAGTCCTCCGCGCACTTCGCCGTCAAAGACCACCCCGACTACCTCTCGCTCCGGCCAAAGGGGAAGATGCGCCTCATTCCCATCGGCAAAGCCGAAAATCCCGAGCCCGGCACGATGCGCGAGTTTCTCCCCAAACTCTACGTCACCTCCGCGGTGGCCCCGCAAAAAGTCGCGATCATCTACGAAGCCGACCGGATGAACGTCGAATCTGCCAACGCCTTCCTCAAGACCCTCGAGGAGCCGCCCGCGCACACCACGCTTCTCCTCCTCACCACCCGCCCCTACGCTCTGCTGCCCACGATCCGCAGCCGCGTGCTGCACTTCCGTTTTCCGTCGTCGGGCATCGCCGTCAACGCCGACGGCTGGCCCGCATGGCTCGACGACTACCGCGCCTGGCTCGCCCGCCTCACCGAGCCCGTCGCGGACAAACGCGCCGTCGCCGACCACATCTTTGCGATCTACGGCCTCATCGCCCGCTTCGGCGCC
>JACMRG010000298.1 GCA_014376585.1 Opitutaceae bacterium
GCCGCGTCGCCGAGCTCGCCCTCATGGAGGAACTCGTGCCCCTGCTCAAAAAGCGCGCCGCCGGTCGCGACGTCTCCGGCCTCACCGCCTACGAATCGTAATCACTCCTCGCGCCATGGACACCCACCAGGTTCAACAACTCACCGCCACCTTCGAAGGCCACGCTCAGCAAACCGAGAACGGCGTTGAATACTGGCTGGCGCGCGATCTCCAGCAGCTCCTCGGTTACGCCGAATGGCGAAACTTCAACCAAACCGTCATCTCCAAGGCGAAAACCGCCTGCGAAGTTTCGGGCCATGCCGTTTCCGACCATTTTGTTGACGTCAACAAAATGGTCTCCATCGGCTCTGACACGAAGCGCGAGGTGGATGACGTGATGCTCCACAACGCCCGCGTCCACCAGATGCGCAGCGAGCCGCAAATCTCGCACGAACACGTCACCAACAACGCGGCAGTTCGCGACACCCTGCTCAATCGCGGCATTCGCCCGGAAAGTTTGGCCCCGTCCGAGGACGTCAAAAAAATCGAACGCCGCCTCACCTCGGACGTGAAGAAGACCCTCAAAAACCCGGACACGCTCGGAGGCACATGAAATCCGCCTCGGCAAGCAAAGTAGCGGGAGCTTCCAGCTCCCGTCCCGGAAACCGGGAGCAGGATGCTCCCGCTACTCTGGACCCTAGGCCCGCACTCGCGGCGAAGCTGCGATTTCCGGAGTTTCGGGATGGGCCGGGTTGGGAAGAACGCCGTGTCCAAGACATATGCGAACTCAATCCGTCTCACCCCGGGCTTCCGGAAAAATTCTTCTACATCGATCTTGAAGCAGTCCAACGCGGACACCTGAAAGCCAGAACATTCGTAAACAAGAGCGAGGCACCGAGCAGAGCGCAGAGGCTTTTAGAAGTTGGTGACGTGATCTTTCAGATCGTTCGTCCATACCAGCGGAACAATCTTTTCTTCAGCCTGCGTGATTCTCACCCGTTTGTTGCTTCGACAGGTTACGCTCAGCTAAGGGCCCGAGAGAGTGAGGCGTTCCTTTATCACGCCATTCACACGGATGAGTTCGTAAGCCGAGTCATGGCGCAGTGCACGGGGTCGAGTTATCCCGCGATCAATTCTTCAGACCTGGCTGAAATTCCGCTCGCGACGCCGTCACTAGCCGAACAACAAAAAATCGCCGAGTGCCTGGGCTCGTTGGACGAGCTGATCGGAGCCGAAAGCCAAAAACTCGACGCACTCAAGACCCACAAAAAAGGGCTCATGCAGCAGCTCCTCCCCCGCGAAGGCGAAGCCCTCCCCCGCCTCCGCTTCCCCGAGTTCCAATCCTCCCAAGAGTGGGAAACCAAGGTGGGCGGAAATTTATTCACTAACCGTAAAGAGGACGGTGAAGAGGGCCTCCCGATCTATTCGGTAACCATGAACGATGGTATGGTCCCGCGCGCATCGTTTGATCGCGACTTCTCCGACATCGAAGACCCAGCCGGTAATAAGAAGGCGTGCAGAGGAGACATCGCCTATAACATGATGCGGATGTGGCAGGGCGCACTAGGAGTGGCGCCGGGGGACTGTATGGTCAGCCCGGCATATATTGTCCTGAAGCCGCGGCGCGGCGTTTGCGCCGAATTCTTCGCTTACCTCTTCAAGCTGCCTCAATCTCTTCGTCTGCTGACCGCCACTTCGCGTGGTCTGACGAAAGATCGTTTGCGGCTCTATTTCGATGACTTCGCAAAGATGCGGTTGCGCGTTCCCGAATATGGCGAGCAACACCGCATCGCCACCTGCCTCACTTCGCTCGACGACCTGATCGCCGCCCAAATCAACCGGCTTTCCGCCCTGCAGATCCACAAGCAAGGCCTCATGCAGCAGCTCTTCCCGTCCCCTGCGGACGCCGACGCATGAACAAAGATGGCAAAGTAGCGGGAGCATCCTGCTCCCGACCAGCCTCACGGGAGCAGGATGCTCCCGCTACGTTGGCCGCTCCCGCCACCCTGTGGGAATACTTCAACCCGCTTTCCGAAATCGATATCCGCACCGGCGGCAATCTCCCCCACTGGGAGCAAGGCCCGGTCTGGTATTTCGTCACCTTCCGCCTCGCCGACGCGCTGCCACCCGATGTCGTGGAGAAAATCCAACAACAGCGCGAGCAGTGGCGGCGGACGCATGACCTCAAAAACCTCTCTCGCGAAAAACTCTCCGAATACCACCAGCTTTTCTCGGAACGCTACGACCAGCTTCTCAACGCCGGCAGCGGCTCGTGCGTGCTCCGCGATCCAACAAACGCCGATATTGTCCACGGCGCGCTTCGCTTCTTCGACCGCCAGCGCTACGTCCTCGACGAATATGTGGTGATGCCCAACCACGTCCATGTGCTCGTCAAGCCGCTGCCCGGGCATGAACTCGCTGATCTTCTTCACTCCTGGAAATCCTACACCGCGAATCAGCTCAACCGTCGACTCGGACGCATTGGCCAGCTCTGGCAGCACGAATCCTACGATCACATCGTGCGCAACGAACCAGCGATGGACGCCATCCGCCGTTACATCCGCGAAAACCCCACCAAAGTAGCGGGAGCTTCCAGCTCCCGTCTCCCCGACCGGGAGCAAGATGCTCCCGCTACTATCGCCCGCCCATGCTGATCCTCTATACCACCGAAGACGGCAAGAGCCGCATTCAACTCCGCGCCGATGAAAGCACCGTCTGGCTCACCCAGTTGGAGATGGCCGACCTCTTCGCCACCACGAAGCAGAACATCTCCCTTCACCTCCAAAACATTTTTGAGGACGACGAGTTGCGGGAGGAGGCAACCGTCAAGGAATCCTTGACAGTTCAAATCGAAGGCGGGCGCGAGGTCCAACGCTCGATCACGCTCTATAACCTCGATGCCATCCTCGCCGTCGGCTACCGCGTGCGTTCCCCACGTGGCGTCCAGTTCCGCCGCTGGGCCTCCACCATCCTCAAGGAATACCTTATCAAGGGTTTCGCGATGGACGACGAGCGGCTCAAGAACCCCGACGGTCGCCCCGACCATTTCGACGAGATGCTCGCTCGCATCCGCGACATCCGCGCGTCGGAGAAGCGGTTTTATCAGAAGGTCCGCGACCTCTTCGCCCTCAGCACCGACTACGACAAGGCCGACCGTGCGACCCAGCAATTTTTCGCCATCGCCCAGAACGTCCTGCTCTACGCCGTCACCCGCCAGACCGCTGCCGAGCTCGTGACCGCACGGGCCAATCCCAAAGATCCGCATTTCGGTCTGCTCGCCTGGAAGGGCGACAAGGTCCGCAAGACCGACATCGTCGTCGCCAAGAATTACCTGACCGAGGACGAAATCGACACCCTCAACCGCCTGGTCGTCATCTTCCTCGAAACCGCCGAGCTGCGCGCGAAGAACCGCAAGGAGACCCGGATGAGTTTCTGGAAAGAGAACATCGACCAGATCGTCACGTCCAACGGCTTCCCGCTACTCGCCGGCAGCGGCGGCATCAGCCACGAGCAGATGGGAGCATCCACCACCGCGCTCTACCTCAATTTCGACGAGCGTCGCAAAAAACAGGATGCCCTCGCGGCCGACCAAGTCGACGAAGCCGAGCTGAAGGCCCTCGAGGCGAAGCTCAAGCGGCGCAATCCCGATTCCCTTTCATGAGCGACAAAGACCAGAAGCAACTCGGCAGAACTCTGTGGGCCATCGCCGACCAGCTGCGCGGCGCGATGAACGCGGACGACTTCCGCGATTACATGCTGGCCTTTCTCTTCCTCCGCTATCTCTCCGACAATTACGAGACGGCGGGGAAAAAGGAATTGGGCTCCGACTATCCAAAATTCGCCGCCGGCGATCCGCGTGTTCCGCTCGCCATCTGGTATGCCAACAATCCCGGCGACGTCGTCGATTTCGAGAAGCAGATGCGGCGGAAGGTCCACTACGTCATCAAGCCGGACCACCTCTGGGCCAACATCGCCAACCTCGCCCGCAATCAACACGGCGACCTGCTCGACACCCTGCGGGACGGCTTCAAATACATCGAGAACGAGTCCTTCGAGAGCACGTTCCAGGGCCTTTTCTCGGAGATCAACCTCGGTTCCGAAAAGCTCGGACGCACCCACACCGACAAAAACAAGAAGCTCTGCGAAATTATCGGAGAGATCGCGAACGGGCTGAATGAGTTTTCCACCAACGTCGACGCCCTCGGCGATGCCTACGAATACCTCATCGGCCAGTTCGCCGCTGGCTCAGGTAAAAAAGCCGGCGAGTTCTACACGCCGCAGCAGATCTCTACCATCCTCTCGCGCATCGTCACCCTCGACAGCCAGGCGCCGGAGACCGGTCCGGTTAAACACCTCGGCAGCGTCTTCGACTTCGCCTGCGGCTCGGGTTCATTGCTCCTCAACGTGCGCCAACAGCTGAAGAAGCAAGGCGGCACGCTCGGGAAGATTCACGGCCAGGAAAAGAATATCACCACCTACAATCTCGCGCGCATGAACATGCTGCTGCACGGGGTGAAGGACACCGAGTTCGAAACCTACCACGGCGACACGCTGACCAACGACTGGGATTTCCTGCGCGAGACCAACCCGGCGAAGATGCCCAAGTTCGACGCCATCGTCGCCAACCCGCCCTTCAGCTACCGTTGGGAGCCGAAGGACGACATGAGCGACGACGTGCGCTTCAAAAACCACGGCCTCGCGCCCAAGTCGGCCGCAGACTTCGCCTTCCTCCTTCACGGCTTCCACTACCTCAAGGATCAGGGCGTCATGGCCATCATTTTGCCCCACGGCGTGCTCTTCCGGGGCGGCGCCGAGGAACGGATCCGCACCAAGCTCCTCAAAGACGGCCACATCGACACCGTCATCGGCTTACCCGCGAACCTCTTTTACTCCACCGGCATCCCCGTCTGCATCCTCGTTCTCAAGAAGTGCAAGAAACCCGACGACGTCCTTTTTATCAACGCCGCCGAGCACTTCGATAAGAGTAAACGACAGAACGTCCTCACCGCCGAGCACCTCGAAAAAATCGTCGCGACCTACCAATTTCGGAAAGAGGAAGATCGCTACTCCAAGCGCGTCTCGATGGAGCGCATCGCCGAGGAAGGCTACAACCTCAACATCTCCCGCTACATCAGCACCGCCACGGCGGAGGAGGAAATCGATCTCGCCGCCACCCACGAAAAACTCGTGCAGATCGAGGGCGCCATCCAAACGGCCACTCGTAAACACAACGCATTTTTGGAGGAGCTTGGCCTAACGCCGCTCCCCTTAGAAACGTCAGCGCGGGGCCGGTCAAAAGACCGGTAGATCAGAGCGAGGCCTTGCCTCTCTCACAAGTGCAACGTGAGCGGCGGCGCTCACACGGGTGTGATTCAAACTCTGCCGACGCCCCTTCCGTCCGCCTCCGCGCACTCCGCGTCCTCCGCGTTTAAAATTCCGAATCCTAATTCATATCTCCCTCGGATTAGGCACGGTTTGAATCACACCCCACCTCACACGGCGTGCCGCTCGATAAACGCCGTGATCGCCGCCGGCGTCGCCTGGATCAGGTGCTTCACCACCGGCCGCGTCTTCAGCGCCTCCAGACTCGGATGCGTCGGCTCGATGCCGATGGCCGCCGGGATCGTCTCGGGAAATTTCGCCGGCTTCACCGCCGCTTCCCACGTGCCGGAGATCACCACCACCGTGACCTTCGACCACGTCACCGCGCCCGGCTGGCCCGTATAATAGCGCCGGCTTCCAGCCGCCTCCGCCAGTGGCTGCGGCATCCTGCCGCAGTTCCCAAAACCCCACCGGCAAGATGCCGCAGCCACTCCTGAATTACTCACGCATCTCACACCGCGTGCCGCTCGATAAACGCCGTGATCGCCGCCGGCGTCGCTTTTAAGAGATGCTTCACCACCGGCCGCGTCTTCAACGCCTCCAAACTCGGATGCGTCGGCTCGATGCCAATCGCCGCCCGAATCGTTTCAGGAAATTTCGCCGGACTCGCCGTCGCCAGCACCACGCTCACGCGGTCGGGATTCAACTCCTTGAAACCACAGGCCGTGTGCGGATCGACGACATAGCCGTGCTCGCGATAGACGCGCGCGATGATACCGCCGATCTCCGCATCCGTGCAGCGCGAGGCGCTGAATATCCCCCGGTCAAAATTCTCAAACCGATACGCGCCCGTCGCCTTAAACGTCGCCATCACCTCTCGCACCCGCGCCGGATCGCGGCCCACGCCTGTGTAGATGAAACGTTCAAAGTTCGACGCCACCTGGATGTCCATCGACGGCGCGAGACTCGGCCGCACCGCGCCCATGCAATACTCGCCCGTCGTGAACATGCGGTAGAGAATATCGTTCTGGTTGGTCGCGACTTTGAAGCCGCGGATCGGCACGCCCATCTGCTGGAGCAGCCACCCCGCGAGCACATTGCCAAAATTTCCCGTCGGCACGACGAACTCCACGTTGTCGCGTTCACCCGCCGGCACCCGCAGCCACGCCGAGAGATAGTAAACGCACTGCGCCAGCACGCGCGCGATGTTGACCGAGTTCACCGCCGAAAGCCGGTGTTTTAGCCGGAAAGCCTGATCACCAAAAATATCCTTCAGCGCCGTCTGCGCGTCGTCGAACGAACCGTCCACCGCCAGCGCGAAGACGTTCTCCGCTCCCGTGCACGCCATCTGCCGCTCCTGCAACGGCGACACGCGCCCATCGGGGTAGAGAATGAAAATCGCCGTGCCCGGCTTGCCGAGCAGCCCGTGAATCGCCGCCGCGCCCGTATCGCCCGAGGTCGCGCCGAGCACATTAATCGACTCCCGCCGCACCGCGCACTGATGCCCGTAAAGATTGCCGAGCAGCTGCAGCGCAAAATCCTTAAACGCGAGCGTCGGCCCGTGAAACAGCTCGAGCACGTGCAGGTTTTTCCCGAGCTGCTTCAGCGGCGCGATGCTCGGGTCCGCAAACGTGGTGTAGGATTTCGCAATCAGCCCTCGCAACGTCGCCTCGGGAATATCCGTCGCGAAGCGCCGCAAAAATTCGAAGCACAACTCCGCGTAGCGGCCGCACTGCTCAAACCGCTTCAGATCCGCCGCCGAAAACTGCGGCAGTGTCTCCGGCAAAAACAACCCACCATCGGGCGCGAGCCCCGTAGCCACGGCGTCGGAAAAGCCGAGCGGTTCAGTCTGCCCGCGGGTGGAGATGTAGCGCATGATTTTAGTAAAAATAACGACGACAGAATCACTTCATTTTTGCCGCCGGTCTTTACCCCTTGCCGACGTAGATCGCGATGCTGTCGGACTCCGCCGGCGTCTTCACGCCCTTCCTCCAAACGTAGATCGGCGAAGAGAGTGTGATGATTTCGTCGTTCGCCGTGTAAACCGCCTGCTCACTCTCGGCCTTTTCAATATCCAGTTTCGGGTCCAATTTCCCACTCACCACGATCCCGCCTTTTAGGGTGGCTTCCTGGATGAGGGCCTCCTTGGCCGAGGGCGCTTTCGCCAAGATAATCTCTCCGGAATTCCCGGCAACGCGCACGCCATTGTGATCGATAGTCACTGCGGACTTCAGCCGCAGCCGACTGTGTCCCATATCGTAGAAGAATCCTTCACCGGCGACATCGCCCCTCGCCGAACTCAGAGCAACGTGACCGTCGCCTTCAACAGTCTGATGAGCCCGATCATAAGCCGCGTCTTTGAAACCCAAGGTTGCGGCCTGCACATCACCACCGCCCGACGCTTCAAAAAATTCGATGGTGCCGTTCTTTAACCGGGACTTTCCCGTCAAGCCTCCGGTGGCGGTTTCCGCCGTCACCCGCCGGATCATCCGGCCGGCCGCTTCAAATTCTGGCACCCGCATGTTTTTGAGCGTCGCCTCGCCGGCCGCGACGCAACCGCCGAGCACCAAAGCCAAAACTACGACGTGCCGCAATAAACGTAGCGATCGCAAGCTCTGGGCCGCGGCATGCATATCGGCCAAGTCCTTTCTCAAACTTTATCCAACTCAAAGGCCCCGTGCGCCACGCGGGCGGCTTCGTCGGCGCGGTCGAGGTCGATCACCACGGAGATTTTAATCTCCGAGGTGCTGATGAGTTCGATGTTGATGCCCGCGTCGGCCAGCGACTGGAAGAGCGTCGCCGCCACGCCGCTGTGCGTCTTCATGCCGACGCCGACCACGGAGAGTTTCGCGATGTGCTCATGCACGGCGACCTGGCCGCCGCCGATCTCGTCGAGCACGGGCTCAAGCGCCCTCACGGCTTTGTGCGTGTCGGTCTGCGGGACAGTGAACGTGAGGTTAGCGATGCCGTGGCGGCCCACGTTTTGCACGATCATGTCCACGAGCACGTGCGCATCGGCGAGGGCGCGGAACACCTTCGCGGCGGAGCCCGGTTTATCGAGGATATTGCTGACGATGATTTTCGCCTGGTCCTTATCGACGGCGACGCCGCGCACGACGACTTTTTCCATGTAGGAGACTTCTTTTTTCACGATGGTGCCTGGGTTGTGGTTAAAGGAGGAGCGGACTTCAAAAACGACGTCATACTTCGCCGCAAACTCGACCGAGCGCGACTGCATGACCTTCGAACCGGACGAAGCCAGTTCGAGCATCTCATCGTAGCTGATTTCGAGAATTTTCTTCGCGTTTTTCACGACGCGGGGGTCGGCGGTATAAACGCCGTCCACATCCGTGTAGATTTCGCATTTGTCGGCCTTCAACGCCGCCGCGAGCGCGATGGCCGTGAGATCGGAACCGCCACGACCGAGCGTCGTAATCCGGCCCTGGTCGTCGGCACCTTGGAAACCGGCGACGATGATCACGCGGCCCGCCTTCAGCTCGGTCTCCATGGGCTTCGGGTTGATGCCCTGAATTTTCGCCTTGGTATGGACTTTGTCTGTGAAGATACCGGCCTGCGCGCCGGTGTAGCTGACCGCGTCGGCGCCGATGCCTTGCAGCGCCATGGCGACGAGCGCGATGGTCTCCTGTTCGCCGATGGCGAGGAGCTGGTCGAGTTCGCGCTCACTGGGATTCGCGTTCACGGCTTTGGCCCGGGCGAGGAGCTCGTTGGTCACGCCGGCGCGGGCCGAGACGACGACAACGACTTCGTTGCCCTCGTCGCGCGTGCCTTTGATGCGCTCGGCGACCTTCTTGATGCGTTCGACGTCACCGACGGAGGTGCCGCCATATTTTTGGACGATTCGGGCCATTGTTCGCAGTTGGGAGTTGAAAGTTTCGCGGGGAAGGACCGGGGAAAAAGTTGGCTGTAAGTCTTTCAACCTTCAGCTTTCATTTTTTCACCGACGTCAGTCATTAAAATCGCCGATACGGAGCAGCACCGGTTGCTCAAGCACGCTGCTCAGACCCGCGAGATGCTTGAGCGTGGCGCGGATGGCGCGTTCGTCACTCTCGTGCGTGGTGAGCACAAGTGAAGCCGCGCCGGCCCGCTCCGCGGGATTTTGCATGACGCTCGCGATGCTCACGTGATGCTTCGCCATGACAGATGCCACGCGGGCAAGCACGCCGGGCTGATCCTTCACGGAAAGACGAACATAGTAGCGACCGCGAATCCGCTCCGGCGGCGCGAGTTTGCGATCGGCGCACGGCTTCGGCGTGTCGTCGCCCATGTGGTGCGCGCCCTTGCCGTGGTGGAGCAGGGCGACCGCGTCCGCAATGTCACTGATGACCGCGCTCGCCGTGGCGTCCTGTCCGGCGCCGCGACCGATGTAGAGCGTGGTGCCGACCACATCGCCCGTGACGGAGATGGCGTTGAACACGCCGCTCACGTTGGCGAGGACGTTTCCCTGGGGCAGGAGCGTGGGCTGCACGCGCACGCTGAGTTCGTTGGTCTCGAAATTACGCGTGATGACCGCGAGCAATTTGATGCCGTAGCCGAGCGTGGCGGCGTTCTTGAAATCCACGGGCGTGATGCGGCTGATGCCCTCGACGAGCATGCGGTCGGGCTTGATCCA
>JACMRG010000299.1 GCA_014376585.1 Opitutaceae bacterium
ACCGCAACGGCGAAAATCTCATCGCCACTTCTGATTTCGAATCCTTCGACGCCGACGGTTTGCCGACTGGCTGGAAGCGCCGCGACACCGGCACCCGCGAAGGCAATAAGACCGCCACGTGGACCGCCGTGACCGGCGACAAAGAAGCCCACAGCGGAAAACAATCCGTCCACCTCACCGCCACCGCCGACGCCGACACCAGCCTATACACCGAGGTGACCGTGAAACCCAACACCCGGTATCGCCTTGCGGGCTGGGTAAAGACGAAAAATCTCTCCGGCCGCATCAACCTTAGCGAGACGCTGAGCAAGACCGACACCGACCTCATCCGTCGCCGCGACTCCGATTGGGCCGAGGTTGAAACTGATTTTAGCAGCGGCAGCCGCACGCAGGCCAGCATCAGCCTCGTCTTCGCCGGTCGCGGCGAAGTCCAGTTGGACGACGTGCGCCTGACCGAACTTATCCCGCTGGAAGATCCCAATAAAGTCATCGTCGCCGACGCCAAACGCGGCGAGCAGCTCTTCCTCAAACATCCCGCCGCCTGCGTCCTTTGCCACGCGCTCAAAGGCGAGGGCAGCAACGTCGGCCCCGCCCTCGACGGCATCGCCTCCCGCACCACGCCCGCCTATATCCACGAAAGCCTGCTCGAGCCGAGCAAGGTCATCGCGAAAGGCTACGAGCAATACACGATCTCCCCCATGCCCCCGATGGGCGTCATCTTCAGCCCCCAGGAAATTTCCGACATCGAGGCCTTCATTCAAACGCTGAAGTAATCATTCGGGCGGCTCCTGCGTTTCCAGCCCTTTCCGTTTTCCACATTCCTACCTCTCCCATCACATGAGCAAAAAAATCAACATCGCGATCATCGGCCTCGGCTTCGGTGCCGAGTTCATTCCGATCTACCAAGCCCACCCCAACGCCCATCTCCTCGCCGTCTGCCAACGCGACCCCAAGAAACTAAAAACGATTCAGGACGCCTTCGGCATTCCCCGCGGCTACACCGACTACGAAGAACTCCTCAAAGACCCCGACATCGACGCGATCCACATCAACACCCCCATCCCGGATCACGCCGCGCAGTCCATCAAGGCGCTCAAAGCCGGCAAACACGTCGCCTGCACCGTCCCGATGGCAACCTCCATCGCCGACTGCAAAAAGATCGTCGAGCTTACGAAAAAAACCGGCCTCAAATACATGATGATGGAGACGGTCGTTTACGCCCGTGAATACCTCTACGTCAAAGAACTCTACGACCGGGGCGAGCTCGGTAAAATCCAGTTCCTCCAAGCGAGCCACCAGCAGGACATGGACGGCTGGCCGAACTACTGGCCCGGCCTTCCGCCCATGTGGTATGCCACGCACTGCGTCGGCCCCGTGCTCGCCCTCACCGACGCCACTGCGGAATACGTCTCGTGCTTCGGCTCCGGCACCATCCGCCCCGAACTCGCCAAAAACTACGGTTCGTCCTTCGCCGTCGAGACCGCCCACATCAAATTCAAAGACTCCGATGTGACCGCGCGCATCATCCGCTCCCTCTTCGACACCGCCCGCCAATACCGCGAGAGCATCGACGTCTATGGCTCGAAAAAATCCTTCGAATGGTCGCTTGTCGAGGGCGAGCCGCACGTCCTTCACACCGCCAAACTCGCCGAGCACAAGATCCCCAAAAAGATCGCCGTGCCCGACTACGCGAAGCGTCTTCCGAAAAGCATTCAGAAGTTTACCACCAAGGGCGTTTACGACCTCGGCAAGAAAACGCACCTCAGCTTCACCCAAGGCGCCGGCCACGGCGGCTCGCACCCGCACCTCGTCCACGAGTTTCTCACCGCCCTCGTCGAGGACCGCGAGTGCTATCCCAACGCCCAGAAATCCGCCAACTGGACCTGCGTCGGCCTCTGCGCCCACGAATCCGCCCTCGCCGGCGGCAAAATCGTGAAGCTCCCCGCCTTCACCCAAGGCTGACCCCGCGTCTTCCGTTTCCAACTGCAGGGCGGGGTCGCCGAATCCCGCCCTTTTTTGCGCCCGCAAACTTCCCTTTGCATCCGCGCTGCATCGCACTTCACTGCGCGCTCCGATGATCGAAGTCCAAAATCTCACCCGCGTCTTCCGCACCTACAAAAAAATCCCGGGCTTCTGGGGCGGCGTAAAAGGACTTTTTAAGCGCGACTTCGAGGAAACCGCCGCCGCCAAGGATATTTCGTTCACCATCGCCGAGGGCGAATTCGTCGGCTTCCTCGGCCCCAACGGCGCCGGCAAGACCACCACGCTCAAGATGCTTTCGGGCCTGATCTATCCCACAAGCGGCACCGCCCGCGTCGCCGGCTTCGATCCCACCAAGCGCGAAAACGCCTACCGCCGGCTCTTCGCCCTTGTGCTCGGCCAGAAGAATCAACTCTGGTGGGACCTTCCCGCCGTCGAGTCCTTCACCCTCCTTCGCGCAATCTACGGCATCCCCGCCGACCAGTTCAAAACCACCCTCGACGAACTCGTCGATCTCCTCGACGTCCGTGCCAAACTCAACGTCATGGTGCGCGAACTCTCCCTCGGCGAGCGCATGAAGATGGAGCTGATCGCCGCCCTGCTCCACCGCCCGCGCGTCCTTTTCCTCGACGAGCCTACCATCGGCCTCGACGTCATTTCTCAAAAAGCCGTCCGCTCTTTCCTCCGCGAGTATAACCGTAAATACCGCGTCACGATTCTTCTCACGAGTCACTACATGGCTGACATTAAGGAACTCTGCGAACGCGTGATCGTGATCCACAAAGGGAAGAAAATCTACGACGGCGCCCTCGACCGCCTCGAGTCCGGCTCCGGCACCCGCAAAAAGATTCTTACCTTCCTCCCGGGCGACACCTCCTTCCCGGAAACGTGGACCTCCATGCACGGCGAGACGAAGCGCGACGCCACCACCGGAAAGTTCACCGTCCGCACGCCGAGCGAAACCATCGTCGCCGTTTCCCAGGAAATCCTGAGCACCGGCCCCGTGGCCGACATCACCATCGAGGACGTCCCGCTGGAAGACATCATCGCCGAGCTGTTCACCTCGCAGTAAATCTCCGAGCGCGGCTGACTAAAAAGTGGCACGGGCGTCCCGCCGGCGGGTCCGGACCGTGGGGGTGACGCTTAGCCCGCGCCACGCCCGACCCTTTGACCGTTTAGACACCCGCCCCTACAACGGCCAGCGCCAGCTCCCGCCCTCGAGCGCCGTCATCAATTCCCGCAACGTCGCCGCGCTCTTCGCCAACGCCGCGCGCAACGCCTCAGCCTCCAGCGTCGCGCTCACGCTCACCGCAGACAGTTCCGCCTCCGCTGCGATGCGCTCGATCCGCCGCGCCTCGGGAAAGCTGCGCTCCCCGCGCCGCAACTTCAGCTCGTGCAACAATCGGAAATTCGTCTCCGCCAACTCGCGGTGTATCATGCGCTGCGCGGTGAGCAGTTCGCCGCGCTCGATCTTTCGCCGCACCCACACGCTCTCGCACACGAACACATCCGCCAACCCGCGGGCCGCCTCGTCGCCCAGCCGCGCGTCCGCCACATCCGCGACCACCCGCCGGTAAAGCGGATCCCACGTTTCGCCACCCTTGAGAAACCGCCAGCCCGGCCGGATGACCACCGCGAGATCCCGCAACCCGCGCCGCACCTTGCCCTCCCGTCGGTGCAGGTTGAGCGCCACCGCCAGTTTCATCGTCCGCATCAAAGCCGCCGGCAGCACCACAAAGTCCGCTTCGGCGCCGGCGAAAATCGCGTTCACCTTCGGCACTCCGCCGATGCGCGCCACCCGCGCCGCATAGACCTTGAGCTCGGCGCCCGTCAGCCCGCTCGTCCACGCCTTGGTCGCAAATACCTGCGGCTCACTAGTGATCACCTGGAAATCCCAGTCCGACTGATCATCGGCGCGCCACACCGCGTCGCTCGTCTGCCGCTCCCGCGAGCCGATCAGCACCAGCGCCTTGATCGCCGGCGTCCGCACCGCCCACGCCATCATGATCGCGCCGAAATCTTCCGAAGCACTCACAGGCTGCGCAGCGAAATCAAAATCTCCGTGCCGTCCATCCCGGGCCCGGCGTGAATTTCCCCTTGATGCAGGCGGAGGATTTCCTTCGCGATGAACACGCCCAGCCGGCCTTGGTTCGGCACTTCCTGCTCAGACGGCTCGGGCAAAATCCCCTCGAGCTCCAAGTGCTTGCCCTTGAGCGAAAGCAGGGCCGTGAGTTCGGCCCCTTTGCCGGTCGAGCGCACCTGCAACGTCAGTTCGCCGGCATTCAGCGCCGAGCGGTTCTCGATCACCGTCGCGATAAGGGCACGCAGCGAAAATTCCATCAACCCCTTGGCCAGAGTCAGCGGCACCGGATCGGGGCCCACCTCGACCCGCAGCGCCAAAGTCGCGCCCACCGACTGCGCCACCTCGCGCATATCAACCGTCACGGGCACCGCTTCGTGCAACGTCTGCATAAGCCCGATATTGGCGTTCAGTCCTTCCAGTCGAAGCACATCGCTCCGCGCGGCTTCGAGCAGTTGCGCCGGTAACGTCTGCCCCGGGTCGATCTGGCGGAGCGTCGCCAGTGACACGAGCGCGTTGCCCAGTTCATGGCTGAGGGTGAGCGCGAGTTCGCGCAACAGGCTACGGCGCTCCGCGCGCCGCCGCGTCTCCGCATCATGCCGCTCCGCGCTGGCCTCTTCCCAGCACGCCCACACCCCGCCCGTCTCCGCAATCAGCCCCGCACTGGCGCGGAACGGTTGGCCTTCGGCGGGCGCCGCGCGGCAAATCTCCCGCGAGCGGCGCGCCCGCCCGATGAGTTCCCGCACAATCAGCGGCACTTGGCGCGGCGGATTTTCGTCCGCGGCCAACACCAGGGTGCCCGGCAAATACTTCGCCCCCAGCGTGGCCTGCTCCGCCAGATGATGCAGTCGCCCCAGCTGACCTGACTTCACCAGGAAATGCCGCAGCAACCGCGCAAACATCACCACGCGGGTGCGGTCGGCGTCGTCATAGGCCTGCCCATCGTCGCGCACCCCCAGCGCGATCAACCCGTGCAGGCGACCGTTCTCGTGAATCGGCGCCAGCAACCGCGCGCCCCAGAGCGCGAGCCGGTTGCGCACCGCTAATTCCGCCACGGGATCAGCCGGACCTTCCCAATCAGTGCCGTCAATCACCACCGGATGGTTCTCCAAAAACGCGACGAGCGGATCGCCCTCCGGCATGAACGATGTTCCCCGGTCCGCCCGAAAACCCTGCGCCTCGCGCAGAAAAAACACCGCGTGCGAGGCACGCAACAGATGCCGTGACGCCCGCCGAAACTCCGCGATCAGCCGGTCGCGCGTATCGAGATTCTCCACCGCTCCTTCGAGAAAATCCCATAGCTCGGCCGCGTCGATGGCCGCCGGTGCCCGGGTGGCTGGTCGCGCGGATTCGGTGCGGCGCGTTTTTTCCAACAGCAGATCCAACATCGATTGCTTTTCGGCGACCTCCTCTACCAGGGGCAGGAACTCGCGCAGACGCGTCGCGCTCTCCTCGTATGAAAGATAAATTTTCGCTCGGCCGGAAATCTTCGCCTGCTCATACGGCAGACTGCGCGGTTCCCCCACAAAGATAGTCGGACACCGCGTTAACGAACCCGGTAGATTCGCTTCCGCCGCGGCGTCCAACACCACCACCGCGGCAAACCCGGGCGAAGTCCCGCCGGCGATGGACTGGGGCAAGAGCCGCAACGCCGTGCGCCCCGCTGGCAACTGGCGTTCCCAAGCATCCGCGAGCGAGGCGTCCGAGGTCGCGAAGATTACGAGGGTTGGCATGGAAAGGTGACACGAAAGATGGCGCCTTGGCCGGGCACGGGCGGATCAACGGTAATCACGGCGTTGAGGTTACCGAGAATGTCCCGGCAGATCGCGAGTCCAAGTCCAAAGCCGGACGACTTCGTAGATTGGAACGGCTGAAAGAGGCGCGGCCTGATCTCCGTCGCAATGCCCGGCCCGCTGTCCGAGACCGATATTTCAAACCCCTCAGGTGTAATGCGCGTGGCGACGAGCACCCACCGTTCCCCGAATTGCGTCTCCACCGCCTGAATGGCATTGAAACAGAGATTGAGCAGCACCTGCTTGACCGCCGCCGGGTCCGCATACGCCAAGTCGGTGGGCGCCCTCAGATCCTGTCGCAACTCGATATTTTTCCCGCTAAGCCTGGCCACTACGAGATCCAACCCGACCCGGATTACGGGATGCAGCTCCAGCAACTTGGCCGTGTAAACCCGCGGCGATGCCAGATCGAGCAGTTGCTCCGTCAGCCGGTCGATTCGCGTCACCTCATCGCCGATCAGCCGGAAAAATTTATCCCGGAACGCCTGATCTTGGTAGTGATCGGGCAGAAGCTGAACGAAGGTCTTGATGGAAACGAGCGGATTGCGGATCTCGTGCGCAAGGCTGGCCCCGAGCAAGCCAACGGTGGCGAGTTGCTCCGCGTGCTGGGCCTTGGTCGCGAAATGCGCGCGCTCGAACGCGCCCTCAATAATAGCCGCGAGTTCCATCAACTGGGTCACCTGAGGGAAGGTAAAGGGTCGCCGAGACGCAGCAACGCCCACTCCTACCAACGCCGTAAGCGTTGGGCCCTCGCCGATGACCAAAACGCCGAGCCCGTGTTCGGATAAAAACCGCGCCACATTCGCGCGCTCCGGAGTCGATCTCTCACGGGCCAGCCGTTCGGGCGTTACCCAACGCAGCTGACGCATGGTTTTGAGCAGCGGATCTTCCGACCCTACTTGCATATCTCCGCCCCGCATTTCCGCTTGGGTCCCCGCCAACAAAAGTGCCGTATCGCTCTGTCCCCACCCCTTTAAAACCCGCACGAACGCTTGGTCCAACCTCGCCAGCCCTGTTTCGCGCCGTGCCACGTCGAACGCCGCCTGCCGAGCTGCCGTCGACTGAGGATAAAATTGAAAGATACGATCCAACCAACTGTTCACTAGGGCCGCGATCAAGAGAGTCACGGCCACGGTTAAAAGTAGTGCCAGTGGCTCGACCATCATGAGGCCGAAAAGCTGATTGAGGAAATACGCGACGGCAGTAACCGCGGCGACCAGTGATAATTTATGGGCAAAAATCAGCAACAGCTGACGCGCATTGAAGACACGGCTTGTCGTGATGGCGACCACTGTGACGGTATAGAAAACCAAAATAACCACCGGATAAAGTCGTGTCACCCAGGGCCAATCGGCCACTTTCCGCAGGACCAACAAGGACATGATTCCGAGCGCGGTAGCGCTTCCACCCAGCAAAGCGAATTGCAGCTCAAGTCGCTTAAGTCCGACGTGGAACCGCATCTCAACGATCGTCTGACGGCATAGGAACCCATACATCCCAGCCATGCCTGCGACAAATACCCAAAAGCTTACGTTTATCTCCGCAAAAAACCAATTAACGCTGCGGATCGCCGCTACCACCATCACCGCCAAAATCCACCAACCGCCGCCAGAGAGTATTTTTAGCCATGATCGACCGTCCTTCACTATCGACTCTTTAATAAACCAGATAGGGACAAAAATGGCGGCCCCCGCGAGTGACGTCGCCTGGGCCCAAAAAGGGCCGTTTTGATCGCCTAGCAAAACCTGATTCAGGCAAACCAGCCACAACGCCACAAACAGCGAAGCAGCGAAGAACCCACGGTTCACCGCACGTTCCGGATTGGACCAGAATGCGCCGAAGCCCACCACCGCGGCGCCCCCCGCAATGAGCACCGTTGAACTGACGCCTATTTGCTCAGTAAGAGACATGAATTATTAGCGGTCAGGCCGTGGGCGTTGATCATTGCATTTTTGTGCGTCACATAGCGGGTGCGGGAACTAAGATTAAGCGGACAGGCCGGATCAGGATGAGCCCAATTCACCGTCGGCGGAATGAAGCTGCAACGCAGCCCCAGCGCCGCGCACCCCACCTGAATCGCACCTGCCGCACCGAGCGGATTGCCAATGGCCCCTTTGAGCGACGCTACGGGAAGCTCCGCCAGTTGGGAACCGAAAAACTCCTGCATCGCTCGAGTTTCCGCCGCGTCGAGCGCCTTGTGGCCCGGTCCCCAAGCGCTGACCGATTCGATCTCGCCCGCTCGCAACCCCGCGTTACTTGCGGCGGCGCGCATGGCGGCGAGTAGTCCATCGCACGAATTGCCCGGCGAGTCCGAGGCGTAAGAATAGCCGGACACGTAGGCATACGGTGCCGCCGGTGCCTCTTCGGACTCCAACACCACCACGCACGCTCCTTCGCCGATAACTCCCGTCGTGCGCCATAGATCGAACGGCCGGCACTGGCGCTCAGGGTGCTCCGGGTTGCCAGGGGCCAGTCCCAGCATCCGAAATTCCACCATTGGGTGAAAATGCAATGGGGCCTCGGTCCCTCCGCAGATCGCAATATCGGCTTCTCCGCGCGCAATCATTTCATACGCCTGCCCGATGGAATCCAATCCCGAGCAACACGCGGTCTGCAATCCTACGGTGCGTGTCGGGCCTCCAATTACCTCACCCACGGCGGCGCTAATCCCGCTGACCATCGAACTCACCACCGAAGTGGGATTCGCACTTAGCGGTCCCTCTTC
Source organism: Opitutaceae bacterium (assembly GCA_014376585.1). Classification (GTDB taxonomy): domain Bacteria; phylum Verrucomicrobiota; class Verrucomicrobiia; order Opitutales; family Opitutaceae; genus Tous-C4FEB. Next base: position 8,579 of record JACMRG010000299.1, read on the forward strand.
CAACGCCAAGTCGATGCTTTTATTGATAGCACCGAAGTCCATAAGTGTCGCGCCAATCATTACAAGCGCCCCTCGATTCCGCAGCGCGGAAAACGAATAGCCAGCGTCACTCACGGCTAGTTGGGCCGCAGCCAGCGCGAATTGCGTGTGCCGGGCCATTCTTCGCGAATTCGAACCGCGCACGTATCGCTCCAATTTGAATCCTTTCACCTCGGCCCCCACAAACGCACCGGCTCCCTCCGGAAACCGCTTGATGGTCCCCACGCGGCTTACTGGTTCTTGAATCTTCAGAAGAAATTCCTCGCGGCCGATCCCCGCAGGAGTGACAAAACCGATTCCGGTGATCTTGACTCGCCGGCGCTTCATCACCGCCGGGGCACGCCGTCGTATTCGTGCGAGGTCATGCACCTGCGCTCGCGACGAGCACGGCTTTCGGAAACACCATCCGCACCGTCGTGCCCTGCCCTACCTTCGACTTGAGTTCGAAGGCCCCGCCGTGTGCCCCGGTGAGATGCCGGCAGATGCTCAGCCCCAGACCGGTGCCGTTGGCCTTGCTGCTGAAGCCACCGTGCATCGCGCGCTTCACCCGGGCTTCATCCATCCCTCCACCATTGTCGGTGATCGTCACCGCAAAGTTATCCCCTTCATTGGAAAAAAACACGGTTACCGCCACCGCCCCGGCCTCAAGCGCATTTTTAAAGAGGTTCTGGAATATCCGCATCAACTCGTATTTCGAGCCGCGCACCACCGCCTGCGATTCGCCACCGACGTGGATCGCTACGTTGCCGAAAAAAAGCACCTGGCGCACATCGTGGGCAGTCACCACCAAGTCCACCGGCGAAAAATCCGCCGTGTTGCGCGAGGCCAGACGCCAGTTTTCCGAGAGGTGGTGGCAATACTCCGCCGCTTTTTCCACCATCGTCGCGTATTCCAACAGCTTCTGGCCCGCGCTCGGATTTCGCGCGGCACTCAGCCGGGCCTCCTCGATCAACAACGCCGCATAACCAATCACCACAGTAAGCGGGTTGTTGAGATCGTGCACCAGTTCGACCGATGCCCTTGCCTGCCAGATCTGGGGCTCGCTGCGCTCAATCTCATGTTTCAACGCCAAGTTTAAATTCAACGCATCCTGGGCGAGCTTGGCTTGCTGGCGACGCAGGCGTGTGGCCTGGACCTGTTGACGCACCGCGGCGAGCAGCTCCGCCACATCAGGTGGTTTGCGCAAATACTGGTTTGCTCCGGCCAACATCGCCTGCTGCGCAGTCAGCAGCGTGCCATAGCCCGTGAGCATGATCACCGAAACCAACGGATCGATTTTTCGCAGTTCCTCGACTGCTCGAATTCCGTCCATCTCCGGCATCCGGATGTCCAGCACCACCGCCGCATATTGTATCTGCTTGATCTTCGCCAGAGCCTCGCTTGCCCGCTCGGCCGTTTCTACGGCAAACTCGGTCGCCAAGGTGAAAGCGATGGATTCCCGCGGTCCGTATTCGTCATCGACGACCAGAACCAGCGTTTTCACCACCGGACTGGGGGCGAGGGAAGTTTCGTCAGGCGGCATGTGTGATGAGTGTGTCGCGGCGAGCATGCCCGACGTCGGAAACGAGGTAGCGAACCGGGGTTTGCAGAGTGGATTTGCCTATGTCAAGAAACAGGACAAGCAATGGTTTGCAGAAACCGAACCCACCCCACCTTTACGTGCTGTTTACAACCACCGCTCTCATCGCCGCGCTTAGCGGCGCCGTCTTAGTCTGGCTCTATTGGCGAGCTCGCGCCGCCACGCTCGTCGAACGCGCCCGCGCCCAAACCGAGGAAACCGTCCGTTTGCTCGCCGAAATCGCAGCTCTGCGCGCGGAAAATCAGCAACTTTCGACGATCGGCACCCAGCGCGCCACCGAACTCGAAGCCGAGCGTTCCGCCCACGAGCGCTTGGTCGCAGAATTCAAAGCCCTCTCCGCCGACGCGCTCCGCGCCAACCGCGCCGACTTCCTCGAACAGGCCCGCCAATCCTTCGCCCAACTCCAGACGCAGTCCGCCGGCGACCTCGAAAAACGTCAGCTCGCCATCGACGCCCTCGTCAAACCCCTCCGCGAATCCCTTGAAAAAGTTGACGGCAAAATCGCTGAGATCGAAAAAGCCCGCGCCACCGCTTACGGCGCCCTCGGCGAACAACTAAAAACCCTCGGCACCGCGCAGCTCCAACTCCAAGCCGAGGCCAGCAAACTCTCCACCGCGCTCCGTTCCACCTCCTTCGCCGGCAGCTGGGGTGAACTTCAACTCCGGCGCGTCGTCGAGATGGCCGACATGCTCCCCTACTGCGATTTCTCCGAACAGGAGACTTCCGCCGCCGGCGGGTTCCGCGCCGATCTCGTGGTCCGTCTCCCTGGCGGCCAGCGCATCGTCGTCGATGCCAAGGCACCGCTCGAATCCTACCGCGCCGCCGTCGATGCCACCGACGAACCCACCCGCGCCGCCCGCCTCGCCGACCACTCCCAAAAAGTCCGTGGCCACATCGACGCCCTCGGCGCCAAAAACTATTGGGAGCAATTTCAACCCGCCCCCGAGTTCGTCGTGCTCTTCCTCCCCGGCGATCACTTCCTCACCGCCGCCCTCACCGCCGACTCCAGCCTCCTGGATCGCGCGCTCACGCGCCGCGTTCTCCTCGCGACGCCCACCACGCTCATCGCCCTGCTCAAAGCCGCTGCCTATGGCTGGCGCCAAGAGTCGGTTTCCAAAAACGCCGATGAGATCAGCGCGCTCGGCCGCCAGCTTTACGACCGGATTTCCAACTTCGCCGACCATCTCGACAAAGTCGGTCGTGGCCTCGACGCCGCCGTGCGCGGTTACAACACCGCCATTGGCTCCTTCGAAAGCACCCTCCTCCCCGGTGCCCGCAAATTCGCCGAGCTCGGCGCGAAAGGCGCCAAAGACCTCGCCCCACCCGCCGCCATCGAAACCGCCGCGCGCGAGATCACCAAACGCGTCTGACGCCGCTCTCCTCCGCTCCCCTTATCGCGGGGAACACCACGCCCAAGCAACCGGCCCCCCGTCTCCTCCGTTCCTGATTTCCTGAGTTCCCGATTCTTATCCGCCCTTCCCGCCCATGTCCGTTGCCGCCTCCGATTACACTCCGCCTGCCCCCTCCCACCCACTCCACGGCACATGGAAGATGATCCGCGCCGAACTCGCCGGCGAACCCGCCCACCCGCTCCTCGTTGATAACACCACCGTCGAACTCACCCTAGATCGCTACACCGTCCGCTATGACGGCGAGATCGCCGACCGTGGCCGCTACACATTCACCCTCGGCGAACTCCACCACCACCTCATGCTGCACGGCGTGGAAGGCCCCAACGCCGGCCGCGCCATCCCCGCCATTTTCCAACGCAAAGGGGAACTCCTCCGCATCTGCTACGGCCTCGACGGTTCCGCCCCCGCCGCTTTTGCCAGTCCGCCCGGTTCTCAACTCTACCTAGTCACCTATCGCCGGAAAGAGCGGGACGGATTTTAGCCCGCCTTGAATCTTTTCACCCCGCCATGACGCCTACTCTTACCGGCCTCTTCCTCTATCCCGTAAAATCTCTCGCCGGCATCTCGGTTCCCTTCGCCTCGCTCGACGGACTCGGCCTCGTCGGGGATCGTCGCTTCCTCGTCATCGACGAAACGGGCCGCTTCCTTACCCAGCGCACTCTCCCGCGCATGGCTCTCATCGCGACCGCGCTCGACGCCACGCACCTCACGCTTTCCGCTGCACCCTCGCCGTTTTCCTCCCTCGACCCTGCTTCTATCCGCATCCCCCGCGCCCCCGACCCCGCCGC
>JACMRG010000300.1 GCA_014376585.1 Opitutaceae bacterium
CAGCCCTACCGCGTCGCCCGCGAGATCGACGGCATCGGCTTCAAGACCGCCGACCGCATCGCCATTAATCTCGGTTTCGCCAACGACGCCCCGCCCCGCCTCGACGCCGGCCTGCTCTACGCCCTCGAAACCCTTCAGGAAGACGGCCACACCGCCTACCGCGAAGCCGACCTCATCGACTACTCCGCCGAACTCCTCACCACCGAAGCCCGTTACCTCGAGGTCCGCATCGCCGCCCTGGTCGAAACCAAAGCCCTCGTCCGCCACTGGCCCAAAACCGACACGCCGCTCGTTAAACCCCTCCCCGGCTCCGGCCTGATTCAACTCCCGCACAACGACCGCGCCGAAGAAAAAATCGCCGCCACCGTCGCCCGCCTCAACCGCACCCCGAGCGCCCTCCCGCCCATCAAAACCGACGCCGCCGTCGAGTGGGCCGAGAAAAAAGCCGGTTTCATCTTCGCCGACCTCCAGCGCACCGCCCTCAAAAACGCCCTCACACACAAGCTCAGCATTCTCACCGGTGGACCGGGGACGGGGAAGACGACTATTTTGCGCGCCCTCGTCGAAATCCTCAAAGCCAAGAAAGTCCGCGTCCACCTCGCCGCCCCCACCGGCCGCGCCGCGCAACGCCTCTCCGAAACCACCGGCGGCTTTGCCTCCACGATCCACCGCCTCCTCAAATACGACGCCGCCAGCGGCGGCTTCACCGCCAACGAAAACGCTCCGCTCGCCACCGATTTCCTCATCCTCGACGAAGCCTCGATGCTCGACGCGCGCCTCGCCTCCGCGCTCCTCCAAGCCGTCCCCTCGCGCGCCCATCTCCTCCTCGTCGGCGACACCGACCAACTCCCGTCCGTCGGCGCCGGCAACGTCCTCAAGGACCTGATTACCACCTCCGACTTGGCCTCCGGTTCCGCTTCCGATCTCTCAACTCTCAACCCTCCACTCTCAACCGGCGCGGCGCGGCCCCCGGCCGTGACGCGCCTCAGTGTCATCTACCGCCAGCAGGGTCAGAGCCAGATCGTCACCACCGCACACGCCATCAACTCCGGCGACCCTACGCTCGGCGCCATCCTGCCCGATGTCGCCAGCGCGCAAGTCTGGGCCGATCTCAACTTCATCGCCGCCGCCGACACCGACGACTGCGTCCGCAAAGTCATCGAACTCGTCACCGAGTTCATCCCGCGAAAACTCAAGTGGCCGCATCCCGTCCACGACGTGCAGATCCTCGCCCCGATGCACAAGGGCGTCGCCGGCGTCGGCAATTTCAACGTCCAGCTCCAGTCCGCCCTCAACCCTCTCGCCCACGGCGCCCGCGCCCTCCGCTCCGTCCACGGCGAATACCGCCCGGGCGACAAAGTCATCCAGCTCCGCAACAACTACGACAAGGCCCTCTTCAACGGCGACATCGGCACCATCGTCTCCATCGACCCCGAGGCCGGCACGCTCGACGCCAAGTTCGATAACGACACGCACACCTTCGACCGCGGCGAGTTCGCCAACCTCGCCCTCGCCTACGCCATCAGCATCCACAAATCGCAAGGCTCCGAATACCCCGTCGTCATCGTGCCGCTGCTGAAGGCTCACTTTATAATGCTCCAGCGAAACCTGATCTACACCGCCATCACGCGCGGCAAGAAAAAGGTCTTCCTCGTCGGCGAACCCGCCGCTTACGCGATGGCCGTTCGCAACGCCGAATCGAAAACCCGCGTCACCCACCTCCGCGAAAAAATCGCCGCGCTCACCCCCGCCTTCCCGTAGGCCGCGGTCTCCGACCCGCCCTCCCGTGCCCGATCTCGCGCCGTCTCCATCTCACGCCACCCGCACGAAATCGTCTTTTGCCACGTGGGCTTCGACGTAGGAACGCAGCACCTTCAGCTCATCCGCGCCCACGGTTTTGATCGCTTGATAAAGGCCTGCATCCAGCGAACGGATCTGGGGAAACTCGCCTCGCTCGATCAGCCCGCACACCGGCCCGTCGAGCACGAGCGCGTTGAAAACATGCCGGAGCTCGCGGGTCTTGGTCGCATCGGTCGCCGTCGCCGCGAGATATTTCTCAAAACACTCGGCAGCCAGTTGCTCCCGCTTAGCCACCTCGGGCTGAAAACCGAAGATCACCTTCAAAATCTCCCGCAGGCTCGGGTTCCGGTCTGAGCGGAAGACCTGTTGGAGTTTCAGCAGATTCCAGAATTCCTTCGGCCTCTCCAAGAGCAGTTGCGCCGCGATGGCCTCGGCTTCGGCCCAATTCTCCGCCGCCACCGCCTCGCTCAGTGCAGGATGCTGCGCCGCCAGCTCCTGCGCCTGCGTCGTGAAGCGCGCGCGATACATCTCACGGTCGATCCTCATCCCATCGTCGCCGATGGATTCATGCACGATGCCGGCCAGTGGATCGACCGAGGTATTCGTGTAGGTCGCTGGCTTGGCCGGCTCGGTTCCGCCCGTGCCACCGGCCCCCGTGTCTGGCCCCGGTGCCGGCAGCCCCGTGGGCAGAGCGATCTTCCGGTCGTAATTAAACATCTTCTCGAAGAATTCGCAGTTCGCGAAAAAGTCGAAGAGCACAAAACCGTCCTTGGCCGCCGTGCGCTCGGTCGTGCCGTCGCGATGCCTGAAGGTGAAAAGGCGCGTCCCGCGGCCCTTGATCTGCACGAAATCCGTCGGCGAAAAGATCGGCCGCGCCAGCACCACGTTGAGCAGGTCTTCGCAGTCGTAGCCCGTGGTCATCATGACCACGGTCACGCAGACGCGCGTGCGACTCGTGTCGTAGTCGCGAAACTCCGCTGCGCGCCACCGGGATTTCCCGTGCAGGTTGTTGTTCGCGAAATCGATCGTCATCTGCTGCGCGCCCGGTTGGTCAGACGTCACCTGCACCGCGAAATCCGAACCCGTGCCATACACCTCGGGCCATCGCGGCGTCGCCTCGGCGTTGAGCAGCGTCACGAGCTTGGTCGCGTGCTTGCGGCTCACGGCGAAGCAGATGGCCTTCCCAATTTCACCTGTCAGCGGGTCGCGCTTGGCATGGTCGAAGAAGCAGCGCGTGAAACTGAGATTGGTTTCGTCGGAAAAAAAATTCCGCTCGAAATCCCGCCCCGTGAAGACGAGTTCCGTCTCCTGCCCGTCTTCGTCGGCCGTGACCGTCACCTTGAACCCATCGGCCAACATCCGGGTCGTGATGTCGGTGCGCGCGTCGACAGTCACGGGGTTGACGAGATACGGCGCGGGCTTGTGGCGCACCGCGTCGAGCAGGCTGAAGCTAAACGTCGCCTCCCCGTCGTTGCAGCCAAACGTGCGCCAGGCGTCGAGGAGCAGCCGCCGTTCGTAGGCCCGCGGATCTTCCTTGGCCTCCTCGTCGGTCACGCCCTTGAGGTAATCACGCGGCGTGGCGGTGAGGCCGAGTTTGGCGCCCACGAAGTATTCGAAGATCGCGCGGTTATTGCCGCTGATCGTGCGGTGCGCCTCGTCGCTGATGATGAGCTGGAAATCCGTGGGAGCGAAATCGGTGAGGAAACGATTGTTCGTCGCGAGGCTCTGGATCGTGGTAACGACGACCTGCGCCTTCGCCCAATCCTGCCGTTTCTGTTTGTAGATGACCGTCGAGATGCCATCGGCCGCGAGGTAGGCCGTAAAATTCTTCTCAGCCTGCCTTTCCAGTTCCAGCCGGTCCACGAGGAAGAGGATCCGATGCGCGTTTTCCGTGCGCAGATAGAGCTTGGCGATGGCTGCACTGAGGAGCGTTTTGCCCGTGCCCGTCGCCATTTCAAAAAGGAACCGATGCTTGCCCGGGAGCGCCGCCTGCTGGAGCGCACGCACCGCGCCGAGTTGGTAATCGCGCAGCAGGCGGATTTTCTTGTTCACCATCGCCGTCGTGCGCTCGGTCGCCCCATAGGTCGGCTAGGCTGCGTCCTGCGAGACGGCGATGTAATTTTCGTCCACCACGACCGCCGCGAGCTGCGCAGAATCGGGCCGCCACTCCGCCGCCTTGCCCAGCTCCTCCAGCGGCAGAAACCGCGACACCCGCACCGGATTCCCCTGCCGGAGATTCCAGTAATAATGGATAAGCCCATTGCTCAGGAAAATATGGCTGACGCCCAACCCGAGCGCATACGCCCGCGCCTGCTCCTTGGCCGCGAGCGGCTCGATGCCCTCCTTCTTCGCCTCGACCACCGCGACCGGCCGGCCGTCGGTGTTGAGCAGCACGTAATCGACAAACCCACCCGGCACGTGCTCGAAGTCTGCCCCAAGATCGAGATTCGGCGCGAAGACCTTTTTCGAGACCCGCTGCTCACAGACGATGTTTTCACGCCGCGCCGAAGCATCCGGTAGAAACCGCCGCCCTGCCGCCTCCAACAGCTTATTGATCGTAATCCGGGCTTGGGCTTCGGAGGGCATGGGGGTCAAATAGCAGGCACCGATTCATCCGCCGTTCGGTCAAATCTTAAGTCGCTGCAGCCCGACGCTTCCCGAGGTTGGGTGCTCGGATTGAGCCTCACCGATTTGACCACAATCACCCCATTCGGACTCATTCGGGCAAATGTCCTCCAGCCCCTTTGAACTATTGGGCCGACGGATTGACACTTGATTTGTATGCCAGCCAGGCACACGTTCCCGCCATGGCTACGCTGACCCAATCCACCGCAAGAACCCGGCGCCCCGCTTTGGCCAAGCCAGCCACCAAGGTGGTGAAGGGTGATCGCTTGGTCGCGCGCATTACGCCCGAGGACAAGCTTCTGATCAGCCGCACGGCGGCCTTGGTGGGCCAGTCGGTCGGTAGTTTCGTGCTGGCGCAGGCCCGCCGGGCCGCCTTGGCCGAATTGGAGACCTCCGCGCGGATTCAGCTCAACGCCGGGCAATCGCAACGTTTCGTGGAGGCTCTGCTCGGACCGGCACGGAAGCCCTCGGCGACCGTGGTCCAGGCTTACGCCGACTATCGCGCGACGGTGGTGGAGCAGTAGCATCGGATCATGGCTCCGACACGGCGGGGCACCAGTGCGGCACATCCCGCATCGGCAGCCAGAGCCGGCCGCCATCGAGCGGGATAAATCCGTAACGCTGGTAAAATTGCGTCGCTTCGGCTGACTTGCTGTCCACGACGACGGCAACCGCGCCGACTTTTTTCGCCTCGCGGTAGGACCGAAACAACGCGCTAAAAATCAGTTTTTCGCCGATCCGATGTTCGGCAAACGCGAGATCGCGCGCGAGCCGCCCCACGAGCACCGCGCCGAGTTCGGGGTAGGATTTTGGCAAGCGGAGCTGCGCCTGTTTTTCGACGGCGATTTCCTTCAGCCTGATCGTCGTGGCCGACAGGGTGTAGTAACCGGCAATGCGGGCGGGCTCGGACGCCGGCACCAGCACGTAGCAGGCGGACGCAAAAACCTGGGCCTCGCGGTTGGCGCGCGTTTTCAGAAACACATTCAACGGCTCCACTCCACAATCGAACGCTTCGCGACGGTGCTTCGCGGGGTCAAGCGGCTCGACATTAAATTGAAGTGGATCTGGCATCTCAGCGTGTAGTTAGGCGGTAGCGGGATCTGAGTTCGCGGGATTGCTGGCAGTTGCCTCAGCTGTATCTATCGAGCCGCGTTTGCGAGGGCTGGGCGAGGAGAGACGGGTCTTGGCTACGACTTCCTTTGAAAAACGACCCTTTACAGCCTCCTCACCCTTCTTGGTGAGATAATACACTTCGCGGTTACCGGGAATTGGGGCAATCCAAGCAATTGTCTGAGTCCACTTGAGATCACGACCGAGATTCTTAGGGAGTGGCTCGGCCGCTTCTTGGAATAGCGCCGACACATCAGGACGGCCGAACTCTTTCTGATTGCGGTGATCGCGAAGATAGAGCGCAAAGCACGCGATTTTGTCCGGCACCCGCGAAGGCGCGTGATCGTCAAGAAACTCACGAACCGACATGAGGGCTTGGTGATCGACCGCACCGGTAACGGATGGTTTGGCGGAGGCTACAGTCGAGGAATGAGTGGGCACAGCTCCCGAGGCCTCAGCTTGTGTGTGTGTTGCTGCGTGTGGTTGGAACTTCCCCCCCTTGACGAGCCAAACTAACAGCTCAGTCGCGTTTGTTTCCGATACTTCACGCTTTAAGTTCAATCCCGGGCCGGTCAGTTCGACGATGTATGCTGATTCAGGGCTCATTCAATACATTTGTATCCATTTTGTTTTAATGTCAATACGCGTGACAAACATAATACATCTAGTTTCTCCAGACGCGGGCGAGGACGCGCTGGATTTTGGCTTCGTAGCGGGGGATCAGCGCGCGCACGGCCGCCAACTCCGCCGCCTCCGCGTCCAGCTCCGCCACGATTTGCCTCTGCTCGGGCAGCGGGGGCAGGGGGATTTCGAGGGCGCGGAGCGATCCCAGCGAAATGTATTTCTGCGCGACTCCGCTCGTCTGCTTCATGATGTGCTCTTGGTAGTCCGGCGAGCCGAGGACTAGCCTGACGAAGCCGTTGATGACGCGGTCGCTCTTGTGGAATTTGATAAGCGCGACGTTTTCACGGCGAACTCGCGATCCACTTTGGCAATGACCGGGTTCCCAATCGTTCCAATCATCGGCATGAGAATATCTCCGTCATACACCTTCGAACGTTTGTTGATGGCGTCGAGGTCTCGGCGAGAAATGAGGTCAACTTCGCTGAAATCAACAAAACCATTTCGCAGGTTCTTCGATGTGATGAGAGGAAAGCCATCGGTCATCACATACTTTGGGCTGTCGTGTGTGCCGTCACGGACGTCGCAGACTTCTTCAAGACGGACCGTTTCCCACTCCGGGTTCGCTTCGAGGCACGGCTGATAGGCGGCGAGGATCTGGCGGGCGCCGTCGATGATCTGCTGGTAGCCCTCGATCTCCGCCACGATCCGCCGCTGCTCCTCCAGCGACGGCAGGGGGATTTCGTGGCTGAGCAGTTCTTTGTAGTGCCGCGAGTAACCGAGATTTCGGAGCTTGAGTGCGTTCAGTGCGAAGTAGGCGTAGCGAGGCAGGACGCGTTCATCAAATTGGAGAACCTTCACTCCGTCGGCTCCGAGCACGAAGTCGAAATCCACGTATTTGAACCGTCGGGTGTGATCACCGAAAAGAACGAGAGGAGTTTTTACGCGAAAGACGTCCGCGTCATCGTTCCAATAGCCAGCGATGAAGTTTTCCGACTGAGCGACGATTGGATGGCGGCCTGCTGAAAGAAACTGATTCTTCTGAACTTTGTTCGACAAGCGCACGTCTTGGAGCAGCTCGGAGATTTGGACGAAAGGCATCCCACCATTTGCTGACGTCATGCCTGCTCCGGTCTCACCAAGATCAAGATTGCAGCTGCGGTGAGCCAGCACCTCGCGTTTCTCGACGAGCTTCCACGCAAGCGGGCTCACGAAGTCGTCAGTGAGCTTCCCTTTCAACCACGCCTTCATCACCCGCTCCGCTTCCGGAAGATCGTTTACCGCGATTTCTCGGCGCTGATCGCCCAGATCGAAACCGTCGGCGGCGATTTTCACGAAGCGAATTTTGTCGGTGCGGCGGGCGAGTTTTTTATCGAGGAGCAGGATGCTGGTCTTCACGCCGGAGTAGGGCTTGAAGACGCCGGCGGGCAGACTGACCACGGCGACGAGACTATCTTCGACGAGGAAGCGGCGGAGGCTCACGTAGGCGTTCTGCGTGGTGGCGACGATGCCGTTGGGCACGATGATGCCGGCGCGGCCGTCGGGCGTGAGGTGCTCGGCGATGTAGTCGGTGAAGAGGACCTCCGCTTTCTTGGCGGGGACGCGGAACTTGGTGTGCGGGGTGACGCCGCCTTTCGGCGTCATGAACGGCGGGTTGGCGAGGATGAGGTCGGCCTTCTCGGACCAACGGGCGTCGTTGCTGAGCGAATCGTAGATGTGGATCGCGGGGCTGGGGAACTGGTGGAGGAAGAGGTTCACCTTGCTGAGCTTCACCATGAGATCGGTGATGTCGTAGCCGGTGAAGTTGGCGTAGAGCGCCTTCCGCTGCTCGTGGCCGAGCTTGTCGCCGGGAAGCTTGGAGCCGGGCGAGGTGTTTTTATTGAGGATGTGCCGGTAGGCGGAGACGAGGAATCCTCCCGTGCCGCAGGCGGGGTCGAGAATCTTGTCGGTCGGCTGCGGATCGAGGCAGGCGACGATCCAGTCGATGATGTGGCGGGGCGTGCGGAACTGGCCGTTCTCGCCCTGCGTGCCCATGCACAGGAGCAGGTATTCGAAGGCGTTGCCCAGCTCCTCGCTGTGGGAATAGGCGAAGCCGTTCACCTCGTTGAGAAAGAGCGTGAGGATGCCGCCGTCGCGGAATTTCAGGAAGGCGTTGCGGAAAATATCGCGGAAGAGTTACGGCAGGTGCGCGCCGGTCTTGGCGTTGCCGATGGCCTCGACGCCTTCGGAGAAAAGGGCGACGCGCTCGTCGCCGGAGACGGTCTGCGGCAGCAGGGCGCGCCAGCGGTATTTCGCGAGCGGGCCGGTGAAGAAGAAGCGCTTGCCGCCCATGGCCACAGACTCCTCGTCGAGGTCGTCCATGAACTTGTAGATGAGCGCGAGGGTGATGAGCTCGACCTGGTCGGTGGGCAGCGGGAGTTTGCCGACGAGGAGGTCGCGGCAGGCGTCGAGGCGGCGCTTGGTTTCGGAGGTCAGCGTGTCGGGGCGCTTTTGGGGAGCGATCCCCGGCGGCGCAACGCTGGTTTGTAGGGCGTGGTCGCCGAACTCCTCCTCGGCCCAACCGCGCCCCCGCGCACTCCGCCGCCCCGACGTTTGTAACGTATTATATTACATCGGGCCGAGCCCGGGCCATCACGGCGTCCACTCCGCCTGCGCTTCGCCCATCGGGACGGCGTGGCCGCCGACCAGGAGCGCGTTGTTCAGGAAGATCGTTTCACCGGAGCGCTGCCGCAGGTGCACGTCGGCGAGGTAGCGGTCGTATTTGTCCACCTTCGAGGTCGTGATGATCACCTCGGCGGTCTCGACGAGCAGCGTCTCCACGTAGCGCTTCGCCGCCTTGCCGGCCGGCGTGTCCATTTCCGGGCAATCCAGCCCGCGCAGGCGCAGCTTCTCGTCCATCTGGCACTGCGGGAGCAGGATCGTCACAAGGAGCGTGTCGCCGTCGATCACGCGGCCGATTTTTACGCGATAGGTAAACAGGTGCGCCGGCTTCGCCTCGGGCGCGGGCTCGATTCCGGCGTCGCTGTCGATCACGCCGACAATCGCGCCGGCCTTGAGCCCGCGCGCCTCGCCCGGTGCAAGCGGCCGATACAGTTTAAAACCCACATCGACCGCCAGTCCGTCGTCCCGCGCGATCACCCGATACCGGCCGACTGTGCCCAGCTTGGGCGTGAGCAGCTTCGCGGCGGGCAACGCGGCGCACGGGGCCTCGCCGGACCCGCCCACTCCCGGGGCGGCGTTGAGCGCACGCACGCGGGTCTGCAATTCTCCCACCGTCCACTGCTGTTTCACCGCCTGCGCCGCGAGGGTCTTGCGCTCAGCCGGCGCGATCACCTGGCAAAGCAGTTGATAATGGCTCCAGCCCAATTGTGCAGACGTCTGCACAATTGGAAAACACCGGTAGAACTGCACGCACTGGTAAAGCACGCGCGTGCTCACCTCCGTCTCGGCGGCGAGCCGGCCCACGACCTTGGCGCCGTAGTCGGCGCGGTCCTCGTTGCGCCGCAGGTGCTCGTGGATCAGCCGGCCGGTCTCGTGGTAGGTGCGGAGCCACGCCACGTCCACCGCCCGCCGACCGACCAAAAGCACCCGTTCCACCTCGCGCCGCAGTTCGGCGTAGGTGCGCGGGATCGAAACAACGTCGGGTGCGGCAGCCATGGAGCGGGAAAACGGTTCCCACGATGGCCGCCGCATCGTCCGAGGCCACCCCGAAACCGCCAGACCCCATGGGTGCTCCGGAAAATAAGTCGCCCGGCGCACTTAACTCCGCGAGCGTTCGCTCCCGTCCATGTGCCTTGAGTGTCTCCAGTTTTTCGGCGTGCCGCTTGATCCCGCCCACCACGCGCAGATCAAGCCCCGCCCCAATCGCCACGCGCGCCGCATCACCCGCGCCCGCCCCGTGCCCTCCGCCACCGAGACCGCAACCCCGGCGCCCACGCCTCAGCCGCGCCGCGCCGCAAGCCTGCGAGCCTGCCGGCCGCTGATTGAGCCTGATTCCGCCGCGTAACCAATCCCGCGTCCGGTCAGCCCGTCCCGCCGCCGGACTTTTCGTCGCCAAACGCTTGGCGGCGTCGCGGGTCAGGCTACCGTCTGCTCCCAAAGCCAAAGCTACCCCCTACCCATGAACCGCTATCTGCCTCTTCTCCTCGCGACCCTCGCTCTCACTTCCTCCCTGCGCGCCGCGTCCACCCCGAACCTGCCACCCCGCGTAGTCGCCCCCACCGACACCGCCCAGTTCCGTCGCTTCACCCTCGATAACGGTCTGCGCGTCCTCCTCGTCTCCGATCCGAAGTTCAACAAGTCCGGCGCCTCCCTCGTCGTGAACGTCGGCCAGATCGACGACCCCGCCGACCGCGAAGGCCAGGCGCACTTCCTCGAGCACATGCTCTTTCTCGGCACGGAAAAATATCCCGACGTTTCCGAATACGGGAATTACATGCGCCAAAACGGCGGCTACAACAACGCCTACACCTCCTCCGACATTACCAACTACCAGTTCGAAGTGCGCCACGACGCGTTCGCCGGCGGGCTCGACCGTTTCGCCCAGTTCTTCATCGCGCCGAAATTCAATCCCGAGTTCACCGGCCGCGAGGTCAACGCCGTCCACAACGAGGCCATGCGTCACGTGCAAAACGACTCGCGCCGCGTCCTCGGCGTTTCCCGCGAGCTCTACGCGCCCGGCAGCGGCGAGAGTAAATTCTCCACCGGCACCAAGGAAACCCTCGCCGGCGCCACGCCCGCCAAAGTCCGCGAATTCTACGAGGCGCACTACAGCTCCGACCACATGGCGCTCTGCCTCGCCGGCAAAGCCCCGCTCGACGAACTTGAGAAATACGCGCGCGATCTCTTCAGCGCGATTCCCCGCCGCGACATCCCCGCCGTCGTGCACGAGGCGAAATTCCTCCCGCGCAAAGCCGCCCTCCGCCTCGCCCAGGTCGAGCCCGTGAAAGAACTCCGCCAGCTCCAACTCGAGTTCGTCGTCCCCGCCACGCGCCCCGATTTCGCCGGCAAGCCCGATGAACTGCTCAGCCAGCTCATCAGCTATCCCGGCCCCGGCGGCCTGCTCGATTACCTGAAGCGCGAAGGCCTCGCCAACAGCGCCGGCGGCGGCATCTGGGAACGCACCGGCGCCTACGGTTCGTTCATGCTCACCGTCACGCTCACCCCCGCCGGCCAGCAGGAATACTCCCGCGTGCTCGCCGCGACGATGAGCTACATCCAGCACCTGCGCGCCTCGCCGTTCCCCGCCGATTTTTATCGCGACCGCGCCCGCATCGCCGCGCTCAACGAGACCTACACCGACCGCGGTGAAGGCGCCGCCCTCGCCACCAAGCTCGCCAACCAAGCCCTCTTCTACCCCCTTGATGTCGCCGAGCGCGCCACCGATGCCTGGGGCGCTCCCGACGAAGCCGCCTATCGCCGCCTCCTCGATTCCCTCTCCGCCGACAACATGCTCGTCTCCCTCGTCGCGAAAGGCGTCCCCACCGACAAGCACGAGCGCATCTACAACACCGCCTACTCCTACACCGAGGACACCGGCCCCGCCTACGCCGCGCTCGCCCAGCCCGCGCAGCTCGCCTTCGCCCTCCCCGGCGCCAACCGCTTCATGCCCGGCGAAACCGCGCTCCTGCCCGAGCGCCCGCTCCCGCTCATCACCGAGCCCGGCCTGCAACTCTACTACGCCGAAGACACCGAATTCCAACGCCCGCAGACCGCCCTGATCTACCGTTTCGTTCCCGTGCGCAAAGTCGCCACCGTCGATTCCGCCGCGCTCCTCCGCCTCTACGGTGCCTGCCTGAACGACACCCTCGAGGCCGCCGCCGGCGACGCCGCCCTCGCCGGTCTTGAGACCGCGACCGACACCACCCTCGAAGGCCTTCGCCTCACCGTCTCCGGTTTCGGCGACGCGCCTGTGCGCTACGCCACCCACGTCGCCGAACAGCTTCGCACATTCTCACTTTCGCCCGCGCGCTTCGACGCCGTGAAAGAATCCGTCCTTCGCGGCCTCCGCAGCTACGACGAGACCGAGGCCTACCTCCTCGCCCGCGACCGGCGCGACGCCCTCGTGCGCGAATTCCAATTCCTCCCCAGCGAACTCCTCCCCCGCGTCACCACCGCCACGCAGGCCGACGTGCTGGCCTTCGCCCAGAAATTCTTCGCCGCCGGTAAACTCGAAGCCGTCGTCCACGGCCACCTCGCGCCCGACGTCGCCGTCGCCGCCACGCGCGTCATCGCCGAAAAAATCGGCGCGAAGCCAGCGCCCGAGAGCGAGCTGCTCCGCCGTCGCCACCTCGTCCTCGCCGCCCGGGAAAACGTGACCGACGCCGGCCTCGTCGCCGGCGTGAACTCCGCCTTCGTCACCGATTTCATGCTGCCCGACGATTCGCCCGCCACCCGCGCCGCCGCCGTCGTCCTCGCCAACTTTGTGGGCGAACCGTTCTACGCCGAAATGCGCACCAAGCAGCAGCTCGGCTACATCGTCGGCGCCAACGCCGGCGCCTCGATCCGCCAGCGCTACTTCTCCTTCATCATTCAATCGAGTGGCTACGCGCCGGACGAGCTGCGCACGCGTGCCGAGACCTTCATCGCCACGCTCCCCGCCGCCCTCGCCGCCGTCGATGCCACGCAATGGACCACGCTCATCGCCGGCGCCCGCTCCACCCTCGGGGAAAAGCCCAAAAGCATCGCCAATAAGGCGGAGCTCTTCTTCGCCAGCGCCTTCACCCACGACGGCGAATGGGACCGCCGGCAGGCTGCCCTCAAAGCCCTCGACGCCCTCACCCCGTCACAGGCCGCCGCCCTCCTCACCGCCGCGCTCGCCCCCGAGACCGCCCGCCGCCGCACCATTCTCCTCCACAGCAAAACCCACCTCCCCGCCGCGCCGATCACGCCTGCGTTTACGGATCGCAACGCTTGGAAAGCCACCCGCCAGTTTAACTGATCATCTTCGCCGACCGCCCCACATTTCCTCATGAAACGTTTCCTCCTCCCCATCGCCCTCGCTCTCGCCGGCGCCCTCCGTGCCGCCGATTCGCCCGCTCCCGCGCCCGTCAAAGCGGACGGCTTCACCTTCGTCAAAACCGTCGGCGGCATCTCCGAATACACCCTCAACTCCAACGGCCTCACCGCGCTCATTTTTCCCGAGCACTCCGCGCCCGTCGTCACCTTCATGGTCACCTACCGCGTCGGCTCGCGCCACGAGGTCACCGGCACCACCGGCGCCACCCATCTCCTCGAACATCTCATGTTCAAGGGCTCGGCCGGCTTCAACGGCGAGAAGGGCAACAGCGTGAAACAATTCCTCGAAACCGTCGGCGGCAATTTCAACGCCACCACCTGGCTCGACCGCACCAACTACTACGCCGAGATCGGCAGCGAGCACCTCGCCGGCTACATGGCCATCGAGGCCGACCGCATGAGAAATCTCCTCCTCCGCGAGGACGACCGCCGCCCCGAGATGACCGTCGTGCGCAACGAATTCGAGCAGGGCGAAAACGACCCCGAGCAGGCCCTCGACAAGGAGATCAACGCCGCCGCTTTCCAAGCGCATCCCTATCACCACTCCACCATCGGCTGGCGCTCCGACATCGAGAAAGTCTCCATCGAAAAACTCCGCGAGTTCTACGACACGTTCTACTGGCCCGACAACGCCACCGTCAGCCTCGTCGGCGACTTCGAGCCCGCCGCCGGCCTCGCCCTCGTGAAGAAATTCTACGGCGCCTACCCGCGCGCCCCGAAGCCCATCCCGCAGGTTTACACCGAGGAGCCCGCCCAGAGCGGCCCCCGCCGCGTCACCGTCCGCCGGGCCGGCGAACTCGGCGTCGTCGGCCTCGCCTACAAGAGCCCTCCCGCCACCGATCCCGACCTCCCCGCGCTCAACGTCCTCTGCAGCATCCTCTCCTCCGGCAAGACCAGCCGCTTCTACCGCGCGCTCACCGACAAGAATCTTACCACCGGCGTCTCCGCCGGCGCCGGTTATTTTCACGATCCTCAGCTCATCAACCTCTACGCCAGCCTCGCGCCCAACATCACCCACGAGCAGGTCGAAAAGGTCCTCCTCGAAGAAGTGGACCGCATCAAGGCCGGGGGCGTCACCGACGCCGAAGTCGCCACCGCCCTCGGCAAGATCGTCGCCGCCACCTCCTACAAGCGCGACGGCACCTTCGCCATCGCCGGCAATCTCAACGAGGACATCGCCGCCGGCGACTGGACGCTCTACTACACGCTCGACGCCGCCACGCGCAAAGTCACCGCCGCCGATGTGAAACGCGTCGCCGGCCGCTACCTCGACATCAACCAGAGCGTCACCGGCTGGTTCGTCCCCCTCGTCGCCGCGCCCGAGCCCGCCGCTCCCGCCGCGAAGAAATAACCCCAACGGCCAATGAAATTTGGAGTTTTTCCAGCTAGCGTCGGGATCTCCGGGCCCGACGGGTTTGGTCGGCGGCCCGCTCGCGACCGGCCCCGAGGTCCCGGTTCTACCTCGATCCCCCAAAGCCTGAAAATTGAGCGCTGTCAGTCCCACCCCGCCTGTCTCACCACCTTTTTTTGATTCCCATGAAACCCACTCTCCGCCTCCTCACCGCCGGCCTCGCGCTCGCCTCCCTCCTTGTCACCTCTACCCGCGCCCAGGTCGCCAAAAACGCCGTCCGTGAAGACGTCGGCGGCATCGACCTCGTCGTCATGAAAACCGGCGCGCAGGACATCGTGACCATCCGCGGCTCCATCGCCGCCGGCGACGGCCTCAGCCCCGAGACCAACCCCGCCCTCGCCGATCTCACCGGCGGCATGTTGGACAAGGGCACGGCGACGCACGACAAGTTCGCCATCGCCAAACTCCTCGGCGACGCCGGCGCCTCGCTCTCGTTCTCCACCGGCCCGAGTTCGCTCAACATCAATGCCAAGTGCCTCCGCAAAGACCTCGCGCTGGTCATCAGCCTCATCGCCGAGCAGCTCCGCACTCCCGCGTTTTCCCCCGAAGAATTCGCCAAGCTCAAAAAACAGTTCGCCGGCCTCTATCGCCGCCAGCTCGACGAGCCGGATTTCCGCGCGAGCGACACGTTCACCCGCGCGATTTATCCCGCCGGCCATCCCAATCGCCAGGCGCCGTCGGCGGAGATTCTCGCCGGTGCCGACAAGACCACGCTCGGGGAAGTGAAGGCCTTCCACGCAAAATACTACGGCCCCGCCACGCTCCGCCTCGTCCTCGTCGGCGACGTCGAGCCCGCCGCCGCCAAGGCTGAGGTCGTCAAAGGTTTCGCCGGTTGGACCGGTGGCGAACGCAGCCCCAAGCCCGCCGCCGCCAAGGCCGGCGCGATCGACACACCCCGCGATCAAAACGTGATCATGCCCGAAAAAACCAGCGTCACCGTCATCTGGGGCCAGCCCACCGGCCTGCGCTACGGCGACACCGATACCCTCGCCCTCCGCGTCGGCACCGCCGCGCTTGGCAGTGGTTTCACCGGCCGCCTGATGGCCAGCGTCCGCGACAAAGAAGGACTCACCTACGGCATCTACTCCTATGTTTCCGCCGACACCTTCGTCGATGGCGACTGGCGCATCGAGGGCGCGTTCGCACCGGCCAACTTGGAGAAAGGCATCGCGGCCACCAAAAGCGTGCTTACGGACTGGTATGCCCAAGGCATCACCGACGCCGAACTGACCCAGCGTAAAACCGGCCTCGCCGGCAGCTACAAAGTCGGTCTTTCCACCACCGCCGGCATGGCGGGCACGATCCTCAACACGCTCAACCGCGACCTCGATTTCGCCTTCATCGACCAGTATCCCGCCCGCGTCGCCGCGCTCACCCGGGATCAGGTCAACGGCGCGATCAGGAAGCACCTCGATCCCGAGAAAATGATCCTCATCAAAGCCGGCACCGTCCCGGCCGGAAAGTAATCCGCCGGGCGTGGCCCATCGCCGGGGCTATAGGCCCGCCCGCCGGTTGGACGAAACCCTCCGCCTGCTTTTATTTTGGGTGGGAACGGGTCAGCTCGGTTTAAAAAATTCAGTGCGCCGCCCGTCTCCGGCGGATGCGCCTTCCGCCACACCTGCGCGCGGGCGTGAGCCTCGGTCAGGCCGGGCGTCGCGATCACCCCTGCACCATGCGCAGGTCGTCGCGAACGAAGCCGCAACCTGGATCGAACAAGAGTCGGTCCGTGGGTTCACTGAAAGCCGTTGCGCATCGAACGCCGCACCGCCTCCGCGTCCTGCAACGCGAAGCTGAGTAAGACTGCCGGTTTTCGGAGGTCATTTCCCCGCTTTGTCCGTTTGGAAAAAGACGTTGATCTCGGGATCATCACGGAAGGGCTTCATCCGCGGGTCAGTCTGGAAATGGACGCGCAGGGCTTCGCGACCCGACGGACCGTCGGAGCCTTCACGCAACAGAGCCAGAGCCAGCGGGCGATCCTCCAGCAGAAGACTCAATGCCGCGGGGCTGAAAATCCACCCGCCAACCGGCGAGAGCACGATCGGGCGCGGCATGATCTCCGCGTAGGCGCGATTGAGCGCGCGGGCCTCGTCGAGCCGGCCGAGCCCACGCAGGGCCCAGATCTCCGCGCGGCGCACCCAGAGGTCGGTCGGCATGGCGAGTTTCTGGCGCTGCACTTCCACCAGCGCGGCCTCGTATTGCACGCGGGCGAGCGCGGTTTTGCCCTTGAGCTCAAAGAGAAAGGCATGGAGCAGCGCGGTCGGCCCCCCGTATTCCGCCACATCGAGAAACCACGGCTCGGTGTAGCCGCGCAAAGCCGCGAACCCGTAGTCGTAATCGCCGCTCAAAACCGCGTAGAGAAACCGGCTGAAAACCGTCCGCTCCTGCGTGTTCACCCGCGCTGGCACCTTGTCGAGCCAGGTCCTCATGCCGGCGAGATCGCCATGGAGACCGAGCATCGCGCGTGCTTTCCAGACAATGGTGTTGGCCACGGGAGCGAGCGCGAGGGTGGCGTCGGTCTCGCGCTCAAAGTCCGCCCAGCGGCGGAGATTGCGATAGCGGAAGGAGAGATCGTAGTGCGTGAGCGCGTCGGCCGGGAAGCGCCGCACATTTTCTTGGGCGAAGGCTAGGCCGGCGACGGGGTCGGCAGTGTTGAGGGCCGCGAGACGCCAGAAGCGGGGTTGGCCGGGATCCAAGGCGCACGCTTTCGCGATGAGCGCTTCGGCCCGCGCGAGGTCGAGTTCGCGAGCACCGAGATAATTGGCCAGGGCGAACAGCGCTTCGGGCTCGTCGGGGGCGAGCTGCACGGCG
>JACMRG010000301.1 GCA_014376585.1 Opitutaceae bacterium
CCCAGTCTTGCGAGCCTTCGTAGCCGAGGCGGAAGCCACCGACTTGGCGCACGAGAGCGGCGCGGTAGACGGTGAGGTGGGAAGTGTAGTTCTGGCCGAGGAAGAGATCAGGCAGGAAGTCGGGCTTGAAGTAGGGTTCGTGGCGGTGGCCCTCTTCGTCGATTTTGTCTTCGTCGGAGTAAAAGAAATCGGCGGTGGGGTGGGCGTTGTGCGCGGAGACGATTTCGTAGAGGGCGTGAGGGGTGAACTCGTCGTCGTGGTCGAGGAGGGCGACGAACTCTCCGGTGGCGAGCTCGAGGGCGGAGTTGGACGCGGCGGAGATATGGCCGTTTTTCGGACGGAAGCAGACCTTGATGCGGGAATCTTCGGCGGCGTATTTCTCGAGGAGAGGGTGGATGTGCGGCGCGGTGGAGGCGTCGTCGGCGATGCAAAGTTCCCAGTTGGAATAGGTCTGTGCGCCGATGGAGGCGATGGCTTTGGCCAGCCATTTTTCCGGCGTGTTGTAAACCGGCATCACGATGGAGATGAGCGGGCGGCGCGGGAGGTGGCGGCTGCTCTCGCGCTGGGCGCTGAGGCGGTCGGGCGTGAGCGTGTCGTAGGTGGTGACCCAGCGCTCGTAGTTGGTGAGTTCGGCGATGTCGAAGGCCTCGCCGACGTTGAGATCGTTGCGGAAAAACACCTGCCACGCGCCCTCGACGTCGCCGACTTCGAGGGTGATGTGGGTGTCGCCCTCGCGAAGTTCGACCTCGACCTTCCAGCCGCAGTATTCGGCCTGGGGTTTGTCGCGGAGGGCGGCGAGAACGTCCATGCGCTTCAAGCCGTAAACGCCGGGGTAGGTGCGACCGTTGATGGAGGCGCGGATGTTTTTGAGATGGGTGGCGTCTTCGGCGAAGCACCAGCCGCGGAGGGAAAGTTTGCGCGGGGCGAAACCCCAGCGCGTGGGATAATCGACGCTGAACGGCAGGGCGCGCATCGCGGGGGCGCGGAATTGAGTGAGGTCGCTCGGGAGTTTGGGCAGGGCGGGCAACTCCAACTGAGACGAGGGCGGAGATGTGGGCGCGGCGGGTTTGCGGAAAGGATCGACGAGCTTGCGGCGGAGGAAGCGGAACGGGGCGGTGGCCTGCCAGGAGAGACTTTGCTGGAACTGGCGGATCTTCGCGTCGCGTTGGTAGATAAGATCGTCGCGCTGGCGGATCTGTTCGAGTTGGGCGCGGAGTTTGTCGGCAACTTGGGCGATGGCGCGGGCGCTCTGGTCGGCGAGGGCGGTGCCTTGGGCGCGGAGTTCGTTGATCTGGTGATGCGCGAAATCGATCTGCTGTTGTTGCTGCGCGCGGACGCCTTCAAGGCGGTCGATCTCTTGGTCGAGCGCGGTCATTTGCGTGCGGGCGGCGTTGAGGAGGGTCTCGGCTTGGGTGCGGAGGAGTTCGCTGCGGGCGAACTGGGGTTGGAGCGTATCGAGCGTGCGCTGGAGGTTGTTGGCGTGGCCCTGAGTTTGGGTGAGCTGCTCAGTGAGATCGGCGGCATGCGTCTCGGCGTGACGGCGGGTTTCGGTAAGGTTTTTTTCGAGGTTGTCGGCGTGCGTCTGGAGCGCGGCGCGGGCGTTTTGGAGGTTGTCGGCGTGCGTCTGGAGGGCGGTGCGCGCGGCCTCTACGTTGATGGTATGGGTCTGGAGGTTGGCGCGGGCAGTCTCGATATTGGCGGCGTGCTGCTGGGCAAGGTCGGCGCGGAGTTTCTCGTTGGCGAGGACGGTCTGCTGATCGGTGATTTTCTGGGCGAGGGGGCCGCGGGTGGCGTCTAGGGAGATTTCGAGTTGGCGGACGAGGAGGTCGAGTCCGGCGAGTTCGGCGGCGGCGGGAGCGGGGAGTTGGGTTTCGACGCGGGCGGCGAGGAGCGAAGTCTCGGTGACGAAGGGATCGCGGGCGACGGACCAATCGGCGCGTGCGGGGCGGGCGGCGGTGGCGGCGTAGAAGGCGGCGAGGGACTTTGTGTTCGCGGCGGCGTCGAAGTGGCGGTGGGCGAAGGCAGCGGCGTTTTGGCCGAGGGTGACGCAGAGTTTGACGTCGGCGAATAGGCGTTGGCAGGTATTGGCGATTTCCTCGGGCGCGCCGGTTTTCAGGAAGACGGCGTCGCGGCCGTCCTGCATGAGGAGGGCGAGGTTGGTCGGCGGAAGGATGACGGGTTTGCCGGTGGCAAGGAACTCGGGGAGCTTCGACGGGAGGCGGTAGTCGTTGAACGGGCCGGCGTGGCCGGGCTGCACGAGGACATCGGCGAGAGCGAGGAGCTTGGGCAGTTTGGATTTTTCGACGAAGCCGAGATCGAGGACGAAGGCCTTGTAATCGAACGCGAGCGAAGCGAGGAAGGTGGGCGAATTGAACCCGGTGCGGATGAGGCGGGTGGGCGTGCCGCGCTGATTGAGCAGAGCGACGGCGAGGTAGAGTTCGCGCAGTTCGGGCTCGTTGGCGAAGGTGTTGGAACCGGTGAAGACGAGGACCTTTTCCTCGGGGCGGAGGCCGAGTTCCGTGCGCAGGGCGGAGTCGGGCGCGCTCGGCTGGTAGAGATCGAAATCTACGGGCGGGGGCAGGAGCTGGGCGGGAACGCCGGCGGGAATGTGCTCCTTGAGGCGATCGATGATGTGGGTGACGCCATCGGCGACGCGGAGGAAATGTTCGTGGCGGAGCGGATGAGGCAGGCCATCGACAAGCCAGGCGGCGGTGTCGTGAGGGCTGGCGGTGCGGAGCTGGGCGAACGGGTTTCCCGTGTAGGCCTCGATGAGGTAACGCTCGTTGTCCTCAAGGTGGATGATGACGCGGGCGGGCGTCGCGAGGAGACGCTGGTAAGCGAGGACGAACTTGCGGACGCCTTCGCGGGGAGTCCAGGCGTGGATCAGATCGGCGGGACGCGCGTCGGGGAAGAGGCCGGGCTTCGCGAGGGCGGCGGCGTAAGTCGCGGGGATGAACAGCGGGTCGCGGATGGCAGAAATCGTCTCGGCGCGAGAGGGCACGGCGACGACGCAGGCGTGGCCGGCGGCGCAGAGCGTGTTGGCGAAGCCGGCGATGTGGTTGAGGCTGTTGGAGGTAAAGTCGCCGTAATTGACGAAGAGGATGTTCACGCAGGTAAGGGCGGGCCGCACGGGGCCGGAAATGAAAAAGGCAGACCCGCGACGCTGCGCGGGTCTGCCCGGAAGGTAAATGCGGATTTTTTAGAGTTTGAAACCAGCAGAGGTCGAATCGGCGACGAACATTTTCACGGTGTCGAGCGAAACGGCGGTGAGGTCGAGGCCGATCATCTTCGCGGCTTTGGCGAGGATGTCGTGGGGGACAGTGATGATCGCGCAGCCGGCTTCGTCGGCTTGGAAGAGATTGAGGACCTCGCGGGTGCTGGCCCAAAGGAGTTCGGCCTTGGGGAGCTCGGTGAGGAGGGCGCCGCTGGCACGCATGATCGGCATCGGGTCAACGCCAGTGTCGGCGATACGACCGGCGAACACGGAGACGACGGCGGGGACGGCGGGATTGAGGGCGGCGGCGACGCCACGGACTTGGGCGAGGGTGAGGAGGGCGGTGACGTTGAGTTTCACGCCGAGGAGGCCGAGCTCTTTGATGAGCGGGAGGCAGGACTCGCCCTTGGAGTTGGTGATGGGAATCTTGGTGTAAACGTTGGAGCCCCAGGAATTGATCATGAGGGCCTGACGTTTCATATCGACGATGTCGTCGGTGAAGACTTCGAGGGAAATGGGCTTGGCGGTGACGGATTGAAGGATGTCTTTGGCGAACGCCTCGTAGTCCTTGATGCCCGCCTTCTTCATGAGGCTCGGGTTGGTCGTGAGGCCCTTGATGTAGGGCTTGGCGTAAAGTTCGAGGATGCCGGCTTTGTCGGCGCCGTCGGCGTAGAGTTGGATCGTAAGGTCGCTCAGGGATTTCATGGGTTTGTCGATTTGCGACGAGTGAGGTTTCTTCCCGGAGCGGCAGCAAGGGCAAATACCGGGCGTGTGCGGGCCGGTCATCCGCAGCGTTAACCGGCTGGGGCGGCGATTTAGCGGGTCGATACGGCCATTCGCAGAACGTCCCCGGCTGCGCGCTCGGTGTTCCATCAATCCGGGCGCATGAAACACAACGCCGCGCGCTTCCCGTTTGCCGCCGCTGTCCCGTTGTCCGCCTTGATTGCGAGCATCGCGCTCGCCGCCACTCGCCTCGGTGCCCCCGCGGGCAGCTTCGCCGGCACGCTCAATCCCTTCGGGGCGCGCCGCATCGGCTTTGCCGCGGGCGGATTCGGCGCGCGCTTCGGCAACGCCCTATCCGGCATGGTCGATCTTGAGACGCTCGGCGCACCGCCGTTGAATTCGCTCACGCGCGGTGGCGGGCTCGGCGCACTCTCGCTCGGCGGCGCCGCGGCCTTCACCGATCACACCGGCCTGCGCCTCATGGCCACACGCGCGAGCACCGCGCCCATTTTCCGTCTCAACGGCGCGACGCGCGACTACCCCGAGCCGCCCAACGGCCACGACTTCGCGCTTTCCGGCGCGTGGGAATATCGCCCCGGCGCCGAGCTGCGCGTATTCGGCGTCGAGCAGCTCCAGCACCTCGCGCTCAACGTCAACCTGCCGGCGCAGCGCGACCTCTTCCGCCAACGCACCCTCAGCCGCCTCGGCACCGTGAACTGGGCCGACACGATCGGCCCGTGGTCCGTCAACGCGAGCGCCGGCGGCGGCATCTTGGATCGCCGCGAAATCATCGGCTCCGTCGATGTGTAAACGCTCTCTGAACACCGGCAATTCGCGGGGCGCGTGACCTTCGATTGGAGCGGGCGGTTCCAACTCACCGCCGGCTTCGACGGCGCGCGCGAGCGCACGCAGCTCGCGAAACTTATCCCGCCCAGCGGCGCGTTTGCGGGCGGGATTTTTTCCGCCGAGCTGCCCGGCACGCGTTGGGGCGTGTTTGCCGAAGCCGATACCGCTTTCGCGCCCCACGCGCGCGCCATGCTCGGCGTCCGCACCGACTCCTCGACGCTCACGGCCGGCCGCACGACCGATCCACGCCTCCCGTCTGCCTGAGGGCCGCGCAAGGCCGTCACGCTCTCACTCGCCGGCGGCGTCTATCACCAAATTCCCGAGGCCTACAATTTCTTCGGCGGCACCGGTCGCCTCGCGCTTCCCCCGATGTGCGTCAACCAGCTCTTCGCCGCCGCGCAATTCGGCAAGGTCGCGCGCTTCGCCCGCCTCGAATTCTACACGAAAGACTACACTGATCTCGTCACGCTCAACCGCACCTACCGCCCGATCGCCGGCGGCACCGGGCCGCGCCGAAGGTTTCGGTCTGCTCGTGAAATCGCCGCTCCCGTGGGCGGCGAGCGGCCGCCTTACCTACAGCACAGTGACACGCGCCGCACCGATCCCGACAGCGGGCGCATGGCGCGCTCGTGCTCCACGCCGCCGTGCGCGAGGGCCGCCTCGAAATCCTCGTGTGGGACGACGGGCCCGGCGCCGATCCAAGCACCGTCGCGCGTGCGACGGGCGTGCGCCTGAGCGTCATCTGCCAGCGGCTCCAACTCCGCCACGGCGCCCGCGCCTCTCTCACCGTGGACACGGCACCCGGCAAGGGCTTTGGGGTCACGCTTTCGCTGCCAGCCGAGACCGAGTCACTAGAAGGACGGGTCTTTGGCGCGCCCTCGGTTCGCACACCCAACGCGCGAAAGGGAGAGTCAGCGATCCCCCTTACTTCAAAATGAAACACACCGTCATCATCGTCGAGGACGAGGTGCTCGCGCGCAAAACCCTGCGCGACATGCTCGCCGACGCCGACTGGCTCGAAATTATTGGCGAAGCCGACGACGGTGTCGCCGCCGTCGAGCTCATCAACACGCGCAAACCCGATCTCGTCTTTCTCGACATTAACCTCCCCGAGCTGCCCGGCCTCGATGTGCTGAAGCGCCTCACGCACGAGCCCGCGGTGATTTTCACGACCGCCCACGATCGTCACGCGATTGCGGCGTTCGAGTTGGCCGCGCTCGATTACTTGCTGAAACCCTTCGGCCGCGCCCGGCTCCAGCGGGCACTCGCCCGCGCGAAGGAAGCCTTGGGCGAAGCGGAGACGCGCCCCGCCGTGGCCGCCGCGCGCGCGGCCCCCGGTGCCGGCGACGCCCCGCTCGAACGCATCCTCATCCGCGACGGCGGCCGCATCGTGCCCGTCGCCGTGCGCGCAAAGGCGAAAACATTCCTCGTGAATCTCCCGCTCGGCGATTTCGAGACACGGCTCGACGCGCCGCGCTTTGTGCGCATGCATCGCCCGCACCTCGTGAACCTCGATTTCGTCGAGACCATCGATCCCTTCGGCAACTCGCAACTCCGCGTGCGCATGAAGGACGGGACGAAAATCACCGCCAGCCGCACCGCCTCGAAACGGCTGCGCGCACTCTCCTTGTAGGCACCGGAGCGGTGTCTACCCGAGAATGGCGGCGACCGCGCCGGGGAAAGATTTTACCGTGAAATCGGGCATCTCGCGCAGTTTCTCCGCGTAGCCGAAGTCGATGAACACGGTGCGCACCCCGGCGCGCTTGCCGCAATCGATGTCGCGCCAGCGGTCGCCGATCATCCACGAGCGCGCCAGGTCGAGATTCAGGGCCCGGGCGGCGTCGAGGAGCATACCGGGTTCGGGTTTGCGGCGCGGATCGGCGGGGAGGTGCGGGGCGTGGGCGTTGCCGGGGGCGTAGCAAACCTCGATGCGGGCGATGGCGGGAATGAGCGCGAGAAGGCGGGCGTGCATGGACTCGACGACGGTGGCGGATTGAGTGCCGCGGCCGACGTCGGGCTGGTTGGTAGCGACGACCAAGACGTAGCCGGCGGCGGCGAGTGCGGCGCAAGCTTCGGGAACGCCGGGGAAGAGCTCGAACTCGGCGAGGGTGGCGGGTGGGTAGGGTTTGCCGGAGCGGACGATCTGGACGTTGAGCGTGCCGTCGCGGTCCAAAAAAACCGCAGGGAGGTTTTTTTGGAGGCGGGAGGGGGGAGGTGGGAAGGAGGAGGGGGTCACTCGCGCCGGTGATTGATGAGGGACTGGAGCATCGCGGGGATTTCGTCGCAGTCGAGCAGGAGCGGGCTGATGGCAGTGGCGGTGCCGGGAAAAACTTTACGCGCGACGTCGAGCGGGGTGCTAACCTCGGCGAGCGAGCCTTTGGCGATGCAGAAAAACTGTATGATCTCGCGCGCGCCTTGGCGGGTGTCGACCTCGGCGATGTTGCGGCAAACGCTCACTGCCGCTCGACGGAGCTGGTCGCGCAATCCGAAATCCGAGGCAAGCGGTGAGGCCGAGGTGAGCTTGTAGATCGCAACAGCGAGCTGCCTGGTCCGCTGCCGTCCTTTCAAGTTCCGAAAAGGCCGACCCATGTTCTTTCTCCCACCTCCAACCTCCCGCCTCCTACCGGTTCACGCCTTGGAGGCCGCGACGACGGATTCCCACTTGGTCTGATTCACCTTTACGTCGGGGTGGGAGACCCAGAGGTGCCAGACCACGGCTTGGAAGGCTTCGGAGTGCGGAGTGATGTTGTTCGGGTTGACGGTCGGGATGATGACGCAGGCGTCGGCCTGCGTGGCGGTGTAGCCGCCGTCTTTACCGACGATACCGATGACGCGGGCACCGACTTGCTTCGCGAGTTGGATCGCGGAAATGAAACCGGGGGAGACGTTCTTCTCAAGATTGCCGCCGCCGACGGAGAGAATGAGGAGGGCGTCCTTGGAGTTCAGCCGCGAGCCACGGAGCCACTCGACGAACACGCTGGCCCAGCCGTCGTCGTTGGTGCGGGCGGTGAGCTCGGAGACGTTGTCGGTGGGGGCGTAAACTTCGAGGCCGGCGATTTTGCGAAAATCGTTGACGGCGTGGGAGGCGTTGGCCGCGCTGCCGCCGACGCCGAGGATGAAGAGGCGACCGCCGCGGTTGCGGACGCCGACAAGTTCCTGCGCGCCCTTTTCGATGGCGACAGGATCAAGTTTGGCGACGATTTCAGCGGTCTCTTTGAGATGTTGGATGGCGTAGGACATGGGTTTTTGTAGGCGGTGAACGAAGCGGGGAAAGGGGCGGCTGGCGAGCGTTGGTTTTGATGCGGGGGGGAATAGCGGGGCGGTGGCGGAAATTGGAAACTGGCTGCGGGCGGCGGGCGCGGGGCGTTGATTTGGGTTGATCGCGGGCTCGGCAAACTTGTTTCTAACCGACGTGGAATTTCCAGAGAACACGGCGGCGGAGCGGCGGGGTTTCTGGTCCCGGCTCCAGCCGCAGCGGGTGTTTTTGGCGCTGGCGTTGCCGTTCGGGTTGGCGGTCCTGGTCGCGAATCCGCCGTATCAGGCGCCGGATGAGAACGACCACCATTACCGCGCGTTCCAAGTGAGCGACGGAGCCTTCGTGAGCACGAAGCAGGACGGGAGTGCGGGCGGCAACCTGCCTTTGCTGGTCCATAGCTCGACGAATATGGGGGACATCCCCTTTCACTCGGAGAACAAAATGACCCGGGAGCGATTTAGGGAGAAATGGGAAAGGCCGTGGGTGGATTGGAGCACGGAGAAGCGGGTGTTTGTGGGCTTTCCGCACACGGTGGTTTATCCGCCGTGGGCTTATCTGCCGCAGAGTCTGGCGATCGGAGTGGGGCGGTTTTTTCATGTTGGGCCGCTGGGGCTGATGTATCTGGCGAGGTTGGCGGCGTTCGTGGTCGCGATCGGGCTGGGGTTTGCGGCGTTGCGGGCGGTGCCGGTGTTCCGGTGGTCGTGTCTGGTGATGCTGCTCGCGCCGATGAGCCTGTATCTGATGGGTTCCGTCGCGCCGGACGGGCTGCTGATCGGGTGTGCGTTCCTGCTCGCGGGAATTTTGACGCGATATGGAACGGGGGCGGCGGGCGCGCCAGACGGCTGGGCGCAGGCGGGGCTGCTGGGGTTCGCGGCGTTTCTCGGCGCGACGAAATTGGTTTATCTGCCGCTGGTGTTGCTGGTGCCGATTTTCGTCCTGCCGCGAATCGCGGGATGGCGCGAGCGGGCGGCGTTTGGCGCGGCGTTCGGGTTGATTTGCCTGGTGCCGCTATGGGTTTGGGCGCGGGTGGTGGCGGAGGTTTATGCGGTCGGGCGGACGGACGTTCGCATCGATCCGACGGAGCAGGGGCACTACGTGATGGGCGACCCGGTGGGTTTTGCGAAGCTCATGGCGTGGTCGTTGTGGGAAGAAGGCAACGGGATCTACCGGTGGTTCGTGGGGACGCTGGGATGGGGCGACACGGTGATGCCGGATTGGTTTTACGGCGCCTACGGTTGGGGGCTGGCCGCGTGTCTCTTGGCGGAATCGGCGGAGGGCCACCGGGTGCGGTGGTGGCAACGGGCGCTGATCGTCGTGGCGGCGGTGGCGACCGTGGGCATGATCTGCGGCGCGCAGTATGCGACGTGGAACGCGCTCGGCTCGCGCGAGCTGATCGAAGGACTTTCGGGCCGTTACTTCATCCCGGTCGCGGCGTTTCTGATCGTGGGATTTCCATCGTTGGGGCGATTGAAGGCGCCGACGATTTATGCGCCGCTGGTGGGCACAGTCGTGGCGACGACCAGTGCAGTGGTCTGCCTAGCGGCGGTCGTGGCGCGCTATTACTTGCCCTGAGGAGTGCTCCAACGGGGAGAGTCGGCGGGTGTAGCGCGAAGGAGGACGTCGAGTTCTTTGAGCCCTTCGTGCGAGCCGATCTCGTAAAAGCGCCCGGCAATCTCGTAGCCGGCGAGTTGATGACGGGCGACGAGCGCGCTTTGCACGGCCGCGAGATCGACCACGGTGTCGCGCGGGAAACCGTCGAAGGCGGCGGCGCGGAACAGGCCGAGGCCATAGTCGATGTGGTGCATCGCAGACGTCTTGTTTTTCTTGTCGTAGATTTTGATTTCACCAGCGGCGAACTCGACGTTGCTGACGTCGTAGCGCTCGTGGTTTTCGAAGACGGTCATGAGGCCGAGACGGCCGGATTTCTGGAAATGATCGCCGACGGCGAGGTAGTCGATGGGAAGAAAACTGTCGCCGTAGAGGACGTAGAAGGCGTCGCCGAGTTTGGGCAGGGCTTGGATCAGGGCGCCGCCGGTGCCGAGGAGCTTGGCGCCGTCGAAAGAGTATTGGATCTCCACGCCCCAGGCGGAGCCGTCGCCGTAGAGTTCGACGATTTTTTCGCCGAGGTAACCGACGCAGAGGACGATGCGCGTGAGACCGGCCTTTTTGAGGAGCCGGATCTGATGGGAGAAAAACGGTTCGCCGGCGACCTCGATGAGGAGCTTGGGGACCTTCTCCGTGATCGGGCGCAGACGGGTGGCGAGGCCACCGGCGAGGAGAGCGACGGGGAGTTGGGCGGCAGTGGTCATGCGATTTAAAAAGCGACGTAGATGAAGGGTGCGACGGGCAAACACACGCGATAAAAAAGTTAGTGGGCGAACACGCCGAAAGCCGCGCCCACGGCGAAGCGACCGAGCAACGCGAGGGCAGCGGGGACGGGTGGCAGGGCGGTGAGGCGGGTGCGGAGGCGGGCGATCATGGGGCGGGGAATCGGCGGATCTCGGCGGCGACTAGGCGGGCGAGCTTTTCGCCGCCAGTGGCGGAGAGGTGGGTGCGGTCGCGGTAGTCGGTGGCTGTGAAACCGGAGTCCACGGTGACACAGGCGACGCCGTGGGCGCGCCAGAGTTTTTCGTAGGTGGCGTAGATGAAATCGTCGCGGGCGCGCACGGCGGGAGCGAGGCGGTCGCGATAAACGAGCGCGTTTTGACCGAGCAGCATGATGATCCGGGTGCGCAGGCGCGGGACGAAGACCTCGTCGATGTCGTGGTGCGTCTGGACGGTCGAGCCGCTGCTCGCCTGCCAGCCGCCATGGCCGTCGGGCTCGGCGGGGCTAGCGGGGAGGTCGCGCACGATCTGCATTTCGAGTGCGGGTTGCTCGCGGAAGCGCTCCGCAGGGGGAGAGCGGGCGGTTCATCGTCGGGCAGCAGAGCACGGGGCCGCCTGGGGTGGCGCGGGCGAGGTAGGTCCAAACGGTCGTGACGTGGCGGTAGGCGACGTGGTGCCAGAGGGCGTTGAAACGAAGAAAGGAATCTAGGCGACCCGCGAGTTGCGCGGCGGCGAGGGCGCGGCGCCCGGCGGGGAGGAGGGCGGTCTTGCGGTAGGCGACCTCGGTGTCGCGGAGCGGGTTGGGTAGGAGTCGGTTTTTATAAAGTGCGTCCCAGTAAAAGTAGGCATAGATGCTTTCGTAGGGGCGGGCGGTGGGGCCGGGGGCGGAGTTGGCCACGTAGAGGGTCGGGATGTGGCGTTTGAGCATGGCCTCGGCGACGAGGGCGCCGGCTTCGCCGGGATAGGCGCCCGCGAACGCGAGATTTACGACGGCGTAGTGTGGGCCGAGGTTTTCCCGGAGTCGCGAAGTCCAGAGTTCGTTCTCGGTCTGGCCGACACCATAGAGGATGGAATTGCCGCCTGCGTTCACCAAGGTCTGGCCGGGTCGCCAACGGGCGAGGGCGAGATTCTCCAACATCGAAAACGGCGGATAAAATGCGCCCGGCGGACCGATGCGGGAGTGGGAAAGCTGAAAATTTGACGGCTTGCTGTAGTGAGCGGCCCGATGGCCGGCGACGATGGCGCCGTCGAAGCCCACGGCGAGGCCAAGGAGAAGCGCGGCGGCTTGGAACCGGGGTGGAGCTATCATAGTCAGCGCAGGAGAATGAGTTTCGCCGCCATCGCGGCCGCGGTCGCAGGTTCGTAGAAGAATAACAACCAAACGAACGCAACGAAGAGCAGCGTGGGCGCCCAGCCGAGCGCGGGCCAGCGGGCGAAGGCGCGAGCGAGGGTGGCACCCGGGGGGCCGAGCAGGGTTGCATAGGAAGTTTGGACGGCGAGACCGGCCCCATGCCGGAGGCCCCAGAGCACCAAGTGCCAAGCGGGTCCGTGCCAGAGGCCGCATGGGGCAAAGGCGGCGAGGCCGTTGAGCAGACGACGGGTTGGACCACGCCGCTGCCGCCGAGCGGGATGTAAACGTAATCGCGAATCCAGGAACTGAGAGAGATATGCCAGCGCGACCAGAAATCGCGGAGGCTGGTCGCGAGGTAGGGCCAGTTGAAATTGTCCGGCGGGCGCACGCCCATCAATCGGGCGAAACCGATGGCCAGATCGCTGTAGCCGCTAAAGTCGAAAAAAATCCGCGCGGATAAGCCGACCAGAAAGAGCCACGCCTCGCCAAATGAGAGTGTCGCGAAGCGCGGGCCGTAGAGGTTGAGCGCCTGCGTGAGGTTGTCGGCGATGAGAAGTTTCTTGGCAAAGCCGAGGGCGATGCGTTGGGCGCCTGCGGCGATGTCGGGCCAGTCGACGTCGTCAAGGCCGGCGCGGAGCGACGCGGTGAAGGGGCCATAACGCTCGATCGGGCCGGCGACGAGCGCGGGGAAGAAAATGGCGAACAGGCCGAATTCGTCGGGGCGGCGGATCGGCTAGCCCCCGCGTGAAACCTCGGTAAGGTAGTGAACGAACTCGAAGACGAAGAAACTGATACCGAGAGGCGGAAGCCCCGGAAGGAGTCCTTTGACGCCGGTGGTCGCGAGTTGGCCCCAAGCGGGGTGGATCGCACCAACAAAGCTGGCGCTGAGAAAGAGCGCGTATTTGTAGAATACGAGGGAAGCAACGCAGAGAATGATCGCGCCGAGGCACAGAGAGCGGCGACCGCTAAGCGGACAGGCGTAGGTGACGAGGCCGAGCACCGCGACGGGCAGCACGCCGGCCGGTCCGGCGAAATGCCGATGAAACAGTGCGCCCGCCGCCAAAAGAGCCGCGGCCCGGCGCAGAGGCCGCCAGAGCAGCCAATAAATTGGGAAGAACGCCGCGGCAAAGAGGGAAAACCAATGCGTCGCAAAGATCAACGCCCGGGCGTTGCCGCGCGGTGCGGACGCTTAGTTTTGGGTGACGACTTTACTGCCTTCGAAATCGAAACGGAAACGCACTTCGGTGAGACCTTTTTCGCGCATGGCGTGGCGGAGCTTTTTCTTGTCGCCCGCATAAAACATCAGGAAGCCACCGCCGCCGGCGCCGATGAGTTTGCCGCCGAGGGCGCCGTTCTGCATCGCGTGGTCATACCAATCGTTGATGACGGCGTTGCTCATGCCGGCGCTGCGGGCCTTTTTGCGCTGCCAATGGATGTCCATGAGGCGGGCGAATTCTTCGAGATTGTCCGTCTCCAGGCATTCGAGGGATTTGTAGCCGAGCTCTTTTGTGAAGTGGAGGTTGTCGAGCATCGCGGAATCGTTGCTCTTGGACTTGTCGTTTTGATCCTTGAGGATCGCGGACGCGCTGCGGGAGTAGCCGGTGAAAAAGAGGAGCAGGTTGTCCTCCAGGTTGAAGAGGGTCTCTTCGGAAATTTTGCAGGGGCGGTATTCGACGCGGCCGTCCTTGTGGAAGGTGAAAGCGGTGATGCCACCGACGGCGGCGATGTATTGGTCCTGTTTGCCGATCGGTTCGCCGAGTTTCTTGATCTCGATGTCGCAGGCCTGTTCGGCGAGATCGGCGGGGTGGATGATGTTTTTTTTGTAGGTGTGCAGGGCCTTGAGCAGTGCGGTGGTGAAGCTGCCCGAAGAGCCGAGGCCGGTGCCGCCGGGAATATCGGCCATCGAGGTGAGCTCGAGGTTGGGCGCGCCGACGCCGACAAATTTCATGGCCTCGCGGATAATGGGATGCTCCAGCTGATCGACGGACGAAACCCGCTCGAGTTTCGAGTATTTGACGATGAGTTCGCTAACGAACGTGCGGTGGAGCGTGAGGTAAACGTATTTATCGATCGCCGCGGCGACGAGAAACCCCGTGTGTTCGCGGTAATACGAAGGCAGATCGGTGCCTCCGCCGCCGAGGGAAATACGAAGAGGTGAGCGCGTGATGATCATGGGGGGAGGTTTGTTTTTAAGACGATGTTGATAGGACGGAGGTCGGGCCGCGAGCAAGCCACCTTTGCACGACAAGCCAAGCGGCGAAACCCGCCAGCGCGATCCACGCGAAAGCGCTGACCCGGAGGGCGACGCGCACGGAGGTCGGTCCGACGTAGTCGAGGCTCACGTCGTTTTTGCCGGCTTCGAGCGGCAGCATGGCAAGGTGTTCGGGCGATTCGGTGACGGGGACGGCGTGACCGTTGACGGTGGCGCGACAGCCGCGGGCGAAGAAACGATGGGTTTCCAACAGACTGGCACGTGGGGCCTCGACGGCGGCTACGTAGGGTGCGAGCGAGGTGATTTTTATCGGAAGGGTGTCGGCTCGTTAGGGAGTGAGTTGGTAGGAGAAAAAATGAGGGCGCGCGGTTTTAGCCTCGGAGGAAAGGGCCGGGATAAAACGGAAATCGACTGGCACGGGGGCGGTCTCGGTCGTCCACACGGTGACGGTGAGCGGGCCGGCGGGCTTGGTGGAGGGGAGGGGGACCGCCCGATAAAACCTGTGGTAGGTGTCATTTAAGGGGAGTAGCTGGAGGAGCCCGGCATAGTCGTAGTCCGAAAACCAAAGCGTAAGCTGGTAGCGCACGTTGGGGGCGAGGTTGAAGTCGGTCGTAATTCGCATTGTGCCCGGCGTGAATGGAGGGGCGGTGGCGGAGATTGCGGCGGTCGGGGGAAGAATTGGGCGCGGCGGTAGCCACGTGGTGGTTGGCGATTGTTTCGGATTTGGTCTGCGGATCAAGAAGGCGGTTGAACAGGCGAGGGTCGTTGACGGAGCCAGCCAAAGGACGGGAAGGGAGGCGTGGGGTGTAAGCAGTCCAGCTGGATAGCAGCGGGGGGCCTGGCGATCGCCTCCTTTGTAGTGGCCCATGAGGGCGAGTCCGACGGTCCACAGGAGTAGGGCCACGCCTTCGACCATTACCGTTGCCGGCATTCGCGGCCCCATCCGGCTCTCCACAAGCAACGCTACCGTCGGTCCTGCCAAATCGAGGAGGCGCTGACGTCACTGCGTGAACGGCTGAGCATGGCGTGAGTCTAAAAGTATTCCGGATGCTCGCTCAGGTGCCGGCGACGGGATAGCCGCAACGGTGATAAATGGTCTCGACCGCCTTCAGCGTCGCAATGCCTTCGCGCAAACCGGGCGCGGGTTCACGGCTCTGGCGGATATCCTCGATGAACGTGTCGGTCTCCAGTCTCCACGAATCGTCGCCGCCCGGAAATTCCCAGATTGTCGTCTCGGGCGGACCCATTTGCGGGAGCATCTTATAATAGGAGAGGCGTTCGAGGCCGTAGCTCCCGCCCAGGCCGTCGATGGCGAGCTTCGCGTCGCGACCGTAGATTTCGAGGGAGAACAAGTTTTTCCACTCGGTGCAGCTCACGTGCAACCACGCGGTCTGGCCGGCGGCGGTGCGGAGGTTGAGGAACGCATTGTCATCGACCTTCATGTCCCAAAAATAGGTGGACGCGTGGCCCTCGACACTCGCGAAGTCGCCGAGGAACCAGCCGGCGAGGTCGATCACATGCACGCCTTGGTCGATGAGTTCGCCACCGCCGGAGAGCGCGGGATCGGCGCGCCATTCGCGGTCGTAGCCCTTGCGTCCGCCGTGGCCGTAGCGGGCGCGAAGAAACATCAGGGGGCCGAGCACACCGCTTTCAAAAAGCGCATGGGCTTTTTGAAGCGCGGGATGAAACCGGTGATTGTAGCCGATGCGCACGCGCGCGCCGGTCAGCTGCGCAGCGGCTTGGATTTCCTCAAGCTGGGCGGCACAGAGCGCACCGGGTTTTTCGACGAGCACGTGCTTGCCGGCGCGGACGGCGTCGAGGGCGATTGGCGCGAGGACGGAGTTGAGCGTGGCGACGATGACGGCGTCGAGTGACGGGTCGGCGAGGGCGATTTTATAGTCGGTGATGGCCTTGCACCCCGGGGCGGTTTTGGCGACGTCGGCGGCGCGGGCAGCGTCGAGATCGCACGTGTAAATGAGCTGCGCGGACTTCAGGGCCGCGGCGCGTTTTTTTCCGATAAGACCGCAGCCGATGATCGCGAAGCGGAGCGGGGTTTGAGACTTGTCACCCATAAATGGCGAGCCTCTGCTAACGCCCAATGTTCAAGCAAGAGCTAATCCTGCGCCTGTTGCGCTTCGGTTTCGTGGGTGGCGGTGTCACCTTGGTTTTCATGGGATTGAACTGGCTGTTCGCTCCCAGACTTGGTGCGGATCTCGCGTATCTCGCGGCCTATCCGTTGGCGGTGGCGTTGCATTTTTGCCTGAACAAATGGTGGACCTTTGGCGACCAGGGCGCCGTGAAAAAGCGCCAGGCGGCCGAATACCTAGGAATGATGCTGGTGGCGTTTCTCATCCAAACGGCGGTGTTTAAGGCTCTTATCCTTTACACTACGGTGCCCCCCTGGCTGGCCTCGGGCATCGCGACGGTCGCGCAGATGGCACTCTCGTTTTTGGTGATGCAGCGGAGAGTTTTCGCACCCGCGCGCCCGGTGGGATGAAGACGGTTCGGGGCGGCGGAGTAATCGCTTGCCACAGCCGGAGCTTTTCCTACCTCGTGATTGCTCTTTTTATTCATTCATGAACGGCATCTGCATCGTCGGCTACGGCTACTGGGGACCCAAATTGGTCCGCAATTTCCTCGCGGCGTCGGGCGGCCGGCCCGTGGCGGTGTGTGATGAAAGTCCAGTCCGACTCGCGCGCGCGCGGGCAGATTTTCCCAACGTGAAAACGTTCGCGAGTTTCGAGGAAGCCCTGGGTGATCCGACTTTTGATGCGGTGGCCTTGGCTACACCCGTTTCGACCCATTTCCCCCTGGCGAAACGCGCGTTGGAGTCTGGCCGGCATGTGCTGGTGGAGAAACCGATCACGCACTCGCTCGCGACCGCGCACGAACTGATCGAACTCGCCGCGCGCCAGCGGCGCGTGCTGATGGTGGATCATACTTTTGTCTATCACCCGGCGGTCCGAAAAATCAAAGCGCTCGTCGAGGCCGGGGATCTCGGCCAACTCCGCTACATCGACTCGACGCGGATCAATCTCGGCCTTTTCCAGCACGACGTGAATGTGCTCTGGGATCTCGCGGTGCATGATCTCTCCATCGTCAATTTTCTCACCGCCGAGCGCCCGCTCGCCGTGAGCGCCGTCGCCACCGCGCACACGCCGGGCGCGCCGGAGAACATCGGCTTCATCACGCTCCGCTACGCCTCGGGTCTGGTCGTCCACCTCAACTGCTCGTGGGTCTCGCCGGTGAAAATCCGCCACATCCTGATCGGTGGCGACAAGCGGATGATTCTCTACAACGACCTCGACGCGAACGAGCCGATCAAGGTTTACGACTCCGGCTATCAGGCGCGCACCGACGAAGACCGCAACCGGCTGCTCTTCGATTACCGCGTGGGCGATGTTTACTCGCCGAAAATTCCCGGTGGCGAGGCGCTGGCGGCGCTGGCCGCGGACTTCGTGCGCGCGGCGACCGAGGGCACGGAGCCGGTTTCCAGCGGACGTTTTGGGGCGGACGTCGTGGCGATTTTAGAAGCGGCGCAGCGGTCGGTGGGGCTGCGCGGGCAGGAGGTTTCACTCGCATGAGCTTCACGGTGCTCAATGAGGACAGCCCGCGGCGTTCGCTCGTGCACGTGCGGGTGGGCGAGGGCGTGAAGATTTTTAATTTCGTCAACGCCTACGGCTGCGAGATTGGCGACGGCACCAAGGTCGGCACCTTCGTCGAGATCCAGAAAAACGCGCGCATCGGCCGGAACTGCAAAATTTCCAGCCACAGTTTCGTCTGCGAAGGCGTGGAAATCGCGGACGACGTTTTTATCGGGCACAATGTCACGTTCATCAACGACCGTTTCCCACGCGCCACGGCGGCCGGTAAATTGCAGACCGAGGCCGACTGGAAATGCGAGGCGACCAAGGTCGAGTGCGGCGCGTCGATCGGCAGCTCGGCCACGATTCTCTGCGGGGTGACGATCGGCGCGGGCGCAATCGTGGGTGCGGGCAGTGTCGTGACGAAAAATGTGCCGGCCGGCGCGGTCGTCGCAGGCAATCCGGCGCGCGTGTTGCGGAAAAAGGCACCTGATCTCGCATGAGCACCACTCACGTCAAGGTTCCCTATTTCGATTTGGCGGCCCAAATCCGCTCCGTTCGCCCGGAGCTGGATGCGGCGATCGCGCGCACGCTCGACAATTGCTCGTTTTGCCTCGGGCCGGATGTCGTGGCTTTTGAACGCGACTTTGCGGCGTTTTGCGGCGCGGCGCACGCGGTGGGATTTAATAGCGGCACCTCGGCGCTGCATGTCGCTTTGCTGCTGCTGGGCGTCGGGCCCGGCGATGAGGTCATCACGACGCCGTTTACGTTCGTGGCGACGAGCTGGGCGATCTCCTACGTCGGGGCGACGCCGGTCTATGTCGATATCGACGATGCGACATGTAACCTCGATCCGGGGCGGATCGAGCGCGCGATCACGCCGCGCACGAAGGCGATCATGCCGGTGCATCTTTACGGGCAGCCGTGCGATCTCGACGCGATCGGCGCGATTGCGAAAAAGCACGGCATTCCGTTGGTGGAGGACGCGGCCCAAGCGCATGGCGCGTTGTGGCGTGGGCGGCCCGTGGGGACGTTTGGCGCGGTGAGTGGCTTCAGCTTTTACCCGGGAAAAAATCTCGGGGCGTGCGGCGAGGCCGGTGCGCTGGTGATGACCGATGCGGCGCTGGCCGAACGGGCGCGTTCACTGCGCGAACATGGGGCGCGCGTGCGCTACTATCACGACGAGATCGGCTACAACTACCGCATGGAAGGCATTCAGGGTGCGGTGCTGGGCGTGAAACTGAAGCACCTCGCGGCGTGGACGGCGGCGCGCCGGCGGATCGCGCGGCGTTACACGGAGCTGCTGCGCGGGACCCCGCTGAAGTTGCAGACCGAGCTGCCGGGCAGCGAGAGCGCATGGCACTTGTTCGTCGCGCGGCACCCGCGTCGCGACGACCTGAAGGCGCATTTGGAAACGAACGGCGTGGGTGCGGCGCTGCATTACCCGGTC
>JACMRG010000302.1 GCA_014376585.1 Opitutaceae bacterium
ACGCTGAAGCGTCCGCTTTGGGCGAGGATGACGAACCGGTTGATCTCTTCCATGGGCGTTAGGTTTTGCCAGGGCATAGCGCCCAAGACTGTTACCTATCACCCCGGATTAAGTGTCACCTATCTCCCCGGATCATACCATGGCAGCTCGAAGACCTCGACCAAGCTCAGCCCGGTCGCACCGCTCACATCGGTCACGTGTGCCGTGTAGGCGCCCGGATCAAGATTCGCCACAGGGGCGGAGTCTTTACCGCCGGCGGTCAGGGCGAAGGCCCCGGAGCGCAGCGCCGCTGCGCGCAGCTCGGCCGCATCACCCGCGGTGCCCCAGTCGTTATTGCTGAAGATGGCCTGACCGGCGGAGTTGAAAACGGTCAGCGTCGGATCGGGCAGGGCGCCGGTGATGCCGAAACCCGCCAGCGCAGGGCCGACGCCGCGGATGAGCACGGTCTTGGGCTTCGCGCCGCTCACGACGAAACCCAGCACATGCGCGGCGACCCCTGAACCCGTCTGCGCGCGGCTGGAAAAATTGACCACGCGGGTCGGGATCGTGAGGCGATAGACGAGCACCATCGTGTCGTTGTCGAAGGCGGCGGCGTAGGCGGTGCCATCCTGAAAGCCGCTGGTTGTGATGAAATCGTTGTCGTTGCCGACGAAGAGAAACCAGTCGTTGGGCGCGGCGGGGTCGAGCGCCGGGACGAGCGCTAGGCCTTCCCACTTTTCGGAGAGTGTGTTCACATCGTCCACCGGGCCGTTGTTGAGGCCGAACTTCGCCAGCTGGGCGGCGTTGTTCATATCGACGAGCACGGCGGACGTGGCGGGCGTGAGACCGGCGACCAGCACGCCGCCGGGCGCGATGGGCGTGGCGGCGGTGTCGTAGGCGGTGCCGGCAATGTTGGTGGCGCCGGCGATGTCATAGACGAGGATATTGCGGTAGAGCGACGTGGCGGAGGCGATACCGTGGCCGTTGCCGTCGCGCGCGAGCACGAGGAACTGCGTGTTATTGAGCGCGAGCAGCTCGCTTTGCGCCGGGACGCGCGTCGCCGTCCCGACGAGGTAAGTCGGGAGTGCGACGACGTATTCGCCCTTCAACGCGGGCGCGGCCGCGTTGGTGAGATCGTAGGCCAGCAGGCGCGTGTGGCGGCGCGGACTCGTGCCGCCGGCGCCTCCGTCCTGGCGGGTGGCTGACTGGAGCAAGGCGAAGAGCGTCTTACCGTCCGGCGAGACGGAGAGACCTTCGAGCCCCTGGTTGTTTTGACGGCCGGTCACGGGATCGGCGGGCGAGGGGACGGGCTGGCCGGGGCCGGGATTGTTGGAGGCGAAGGAGTCGGCGCCGTTGCGCTTCGGGATGAGCGCCTCGGGCGGGCGAATCACGGCGGTCAGTTTGCCGTCAGCGGAGAATTTGAAGATGTAGGGACCGTATTCGTCGCTGACCCAAAGCGAGCCGTCGGCGTTGACGACGATGCCTTCGGGATCGAGGGAGAGGCGGCCGTTGAAGGCCTGCGGCATCGCGGGAAACCCGGCGCGTGTGCCGGTGCCGGCGGAAGTCGGGTCGAGCGAGGTGAAGGGCGTGCCGTCGGCCTCGGTGTATTTTACGGTGTCGGCGAGCGTGAGGCCGACCTGCGTTTGCGTCGCCGCGCCGGCGGGCGCCGGGGCGAAGGCGACGGTGACCTTGTTAAAACGAGAAACGTAGTTGGTGGTGCCGGCGACGTTGTAGCCACGGTCGGGCTGGGCGAAGAGCGTGCCCGCGTAAGAACTGTCGGCGTTACGCTGCCACGAACCGGGTTGAAAGGTGAACGCCGAGAACGAACCGAAGGTTTCGCCGAACTTATCTTTCATATTCGCCGGCATCCGGCCGACGCCGACGAGGCCGTGGTTGACGAAAATCTGGCCGTTGAGCGTGACCGTGGTCACGGGTTGTGCGGCGAGGGAGCCGGCGGCGAAGAGCAGGGCGGGGAGGAAGCGGAGTAGGCGCATGGAGGATTAGGATAACGCGCGTATGCGACGGACCGGTGACGGTGCGGCGACGGTTGCGTGACAATTCTGAGGGCTGGCGGCGCGAGTGGAGTTTGC
This sequence comes from Opitutaceae bacterium, assembly GCA_014376585.1. GTDB lineage: Bacteria > Verrucomicrobiota > Verrucomicrobiia > Opitutales > Opitutaceae > Tous-C4FEB. The sequence continues at coordinate 2,070 of JACMRG010000302.1, forward strand.
TCAGTGTGGCCCGGTGATCGCCTCCGTCGCCTTCCGGAATTTCAAAGCCCTGCGCGCGACCAGCCTCAAGCTAACGCCGTTCAACCTCGTGATCGGTCCCAATGGGAGCGGCAAGACCAGCCTCATCCAGGCTCTGCAAACGCTGCGCTCGCTTGCGAAATTGCCGCTCGGCGACGGCGGCGCGCCCACTCGCTTGAGCGGGCCGGAGATCGTGTTTCAATTTGCCGCACCGTATGCGGGAGTCTCGGCGCGGCTCGCGTGTGTTTCGGATCTGGTGTGCGACCTTCTGAGGGTCGAGTCGCCGAGCCCGGCGGAGTGGGCGGCCGTGAAAGCGAAACTCACGACCATGCGAAGTTATTTTTTCGACCACAAGGCGATGGCCGCACCGGCTGCGCGCTCGGCCGATGCCGAGCTGGCGGGTGACGGGGGCAATCTTGCGGCGGTGTTGGCCGCGCGCCGGCAGCGCGCGCCGGCGGCGTTTGCGCGGGTGGAGGCAGAGCTGATCCGCCTGCTGCCGGAGTTCACCGCGATTCTTTGCCGGGACGAGCCCGGTGGACGTGTCGGCTTCGCCTTGGGCATCGGTCCCGAGGAGCCGCCCGTGAGCGCGGAGAATCTTTCGCAGGGCGTGCTCTACGTCCTCGGCATGTTGGTGCTGTCGCTGGACCCGGCGCCGCCCGCCGTGGTCTGCATCGAGGAGATTGATCGTGGTATTCACCCACGCATGTTGCGCGAGGTGCGCGATGCGCTTTACCGGCTCAGTTATCCGGCGTCGTTGGGCGAGACGCGCGAGCCCGTGCAGGTGATCGCGACGACGCACTCGCCCTACCTCCTCGACCTGTTTCGGGATCATCCGGAGGAAATCGTGATCATGCAAAAACACGGCCATGCGGCGCGCTTCGAACGGCTGGCGGACCGCGCGGATCTCGCCGAGCTGCTGCGTGAGGGCTCGCTCGGCGACATGTGGTTCAGCGGCATCCTCGGTGGTGTGCCGGAGGAGGCATGAAGGTCGCGCTGCTCAGCGAGTCACCGGCCGATGAGGCGGTGCTCCGTGTATTGGTGGAGGCGGCGCTCGGGGCCGCGCCACAGGTCGCGCCGGCGGGGTTTCGCGCGCGCGGCTGGCCCAATGTGATCCAAGTGTTGCCCGCGGTCATCCGGCACCTGCATTTCAACACGGATGTCGACGCGCTCGTGGTGAGCTGCGACTCCGATGATTCGCCCGTGCACACGGTGGCCCACGATGCGCCGCAATATTACCACCCGCGCTGCCGGCTGTGTCAGTTGCGCGCCGTGTTTCGGCAGACGAGCAAGCGGCTGCCGCCGGCGCACGGGCGGGCGCGCGTGTTGCGCATAGTAGGCGTCGCGGTGCCGGCGCTGG
>JACMRG010000303.1 GCA_014376585.1 Opitutaceae bacterium
GATCGCCGCGGGGGGGGGAGGGGATTGGGAGGAGGGGGGGAGGGGGTGGCCCACGGGATACAGGGAAGACACGGAAAAAATACGGGAGGAGAATCGGAAAGGGGACGGGTTATTCGGCGGTGGGGAAGGGGGCGGAGGAGTCGGGAGTGGCCGTGGCGAACTCGCGGGTGAGGAGGAACTCGAGGTAGGCGAGATCGGTGGGAGTGGTGATTTTGGGGTTGGGCTCGGAATTTTCGAGGAGCGCGATGGTGTGGTCGAGCGACTCGACGGCTTGGGCGTCGTCCGTGATGCGGAGCTTTTTCTTGGCGACGCGGGCGTAGGCGCGGTCGATGAGTTCGCGGGAGAATACTTGGGGAGTCTCCATGGCCCAGAGGCGGTCGCGGTCGAGGGTTTTGAGGTGGGCGTCGGCGCGGTGTTTTTTGATGGTGTCGGTGACGCGGTGGGCGAGGACGACGGCTTGTTCGCGGCGGACGATCTTATGGAGAGCAATGAGTTGCTCGGGGCGAACGAGGGGGCGGGCGCAGTCGTGGATGAAGACGTGGGCGATGTCGGAGGGCAGCGCGGCGAGCGCGGCGGCGACGGAGTCTTGGCGCTCGGCGCCGCCTTGGATGAGGACGCAGGGCGTGGGCGCGTGCGCGGAGAGGGTGAGCATCTGGCGTTGGTCGCGATAGACCACGACGTAGAAATCGGCGACGCCGCTGGCGGCGAAGGCGGCGGCACTGTGCGCGAAGACGGGGCGACCGGCGAGGGGCGCGAGGATCTTGTCGGCGACGGCGCCGGCCATGCGGGTGCTGCTACCGGCGGCGAGAAGGATGGCGGCGGTGCGGGACATAAGTGGATAAGTTTTAAGGAGTGTAAGAAGAGTAAGCGGAGATGGACCGCTTACGGGCCGGCGAGTTCGGCGAGGATGGCGCGGGCGGCGGCGACGGGGTCGGCGGCCTTGAAGATGGGGCGGCCGACGACGATGTGGGTGGCGCCGGCGCGGGCGGCTTCGCCCGGGGTCATGATGCGTGTCTGGTCGCCGGCGTCTGCGCCACGGGGGCGAATACCGGGGGTGACGAGGGCGACATCGGCGGGGAGCACGGCTCGGAGTGGGGCGAGCTCGAGCGGGGAGCAGACGAGGCCGCGAAGGCCGGAGTCGATGGCGAGACGGCCGAGGCGAACCACTTGATCGGCAGGCGAGACGGCGACGCCGGTTTCAGCCAGACCCCCGGCACTCATCGAGGTGAGGACGGTGACACCGAGAAGCAGGAGATTCGCGGCGTGCTGTTTTTGGGCTTTGACGGCCCATTCCATCATCTCGCGTCCGCCGGAGGTGTGGAGCGTGAGCATCTTGATGGGCAGGGCGGAGACAGATTCGACGGACTTGGCGACGGTGTTGGGGATGTCGTGGAGTTTGAGGTCGAGGAAGACATCGAAGCCGAGATCGGCGATCTCGCGGACGCAGTCGGGGCCGCAAGCGGTGAACATTTCGAGACCGACTTTGACCCAGCGGACGGTGCCTTGGAGTTGGCGAAGGGCGGGGGCGACGGTGCGCGGGGACTGGGCGTCGAGGACGAGGATGAGATCGGTGGCCATCGGGTGAGCGGAGAGACTGAGGGATATTTGAGACACAAATCAAAAACCAAAAAATGCGGCTGGCTCGCGGCGGGGGCGGCGGTGTTTGCTGACGGGGTGAGCGCAATCGAGATTTTCGCACCCGCAAAACTGAACCTGTTTCTCGCCATCACGGGACGGCGGGCGGATGGGTTTCATGATTTGGTGTCGGTGGCGACGACGTTGGAATTCGGCGATACGCTGCGAGCGGAGTTGAGCGAAGGCGCGGTGCCGGGGGCGGGTGGAGGTAGGTTTACGATGACGTGAGATGACGCGGGCGTGCCGCTGGATGACGCGAATTTGGTGCTGAAGGCGGCGCGGGCGTTTGCGGTGGCGACGGGGTGGCCGAGTGCCGACACGGGCGTGAAGTTTTTCTTGGAGAAACGCGTGCCGGTGGGTGCTGGGCTCGGCGGTGGGAGCAGTGACGCGGTGGCGGCGTTGCGGGCGCTGAATGCGTTGTCGGGGGTGAGGCTGGGGCGGGAACAATTGGTGCGAATCGCCGCGGGGCTAGGCTCGGACTGCGCGCTGTTTTTGCATGAGGGCCCGGTGGTGATGCGTGGGCGGGGGGAGCGGATCGAGGCGTTGCCGGCGGCGGTGAATGAGCGGTTGCGCGGGAGGCGGGTGCTGGTGTTTAAACCGGCGTTTGGGATAGCGACGCCCTGGGCTTACGGGCAGATGGCAAAGGCCGCGCCGGGAAGTTATGTGCCGATGGCGGAAGCGGAGGCGTGGTTGGCGGCGTGGATGGGTGATGCGAGCACGACGGCGGAAGCACTGTTTTCCAACAATATGGAGCGGGCGGCGTTCGCGAAATTCGTGGCGTTGCCGACGCTGCTGGAGCAGCTGGGGAAGGAGTTTGGTTTGGCGGCAAGGATGAGTGGGAGCGGGAGCGCGTGTTTCGCGTTTTTGTCGGAAAATGCGGCGGTGGCGCCGATCACGGCGGCGGTGAAAGCGGCTTGGGGTGAAACGAGTTTTATCGTCGAGACGCGGATTGCGTGAATCGCATTGACCCGGGTTGGCGGCGAAGCGTTATCGTCCGACGCCGCCGCACAGCCCCATGTCGACGGCGCATTCGCATGGCCACGGATTCACGCACCAAATCGGAAATCGTCGTGCAAGGCATCTCCGCCTCGCAGGGCATCGCCTATGGCACGGTGTTCGTGTATCTGCAGAGCGATGTGGAGGTGCCCAGTTACCAAGTGGATGAGGCGAAGCGGATCGAGGAGGTGGCGCGGTTCGACAAGGCGTTGCTCACGACGCGGCAGCAGATCGCGAAGATCCAGGATGAGGTCGAAAAAAATCTGGGCAAGCAGGAGGCGTTGATCTTCGACGCGCACTTATTGGTGCTCGAAGATCAGGCGTTGATCGGCGAGACGATCCGCGAATTTGAAACGACGGGGCGGAATATCGAGACGTGTTTCAACAAGGTTTCGTCGCGCTACATCCAGGCGTTTTCGGAGATCGACGATGAGTATCTGCGCGAACGCGCGGGCGATATTCGCGATGTGGCGCAGCGAGTGTTGCAGAATCTTTTGGGTCAGGCGGAGAACAGCCTGAGCAAGCTCGCGGAGAAACGCATCGTTGTGGCGAACGACCTATCGCCGTCGGATTCGGCGAGCATTGATCGCAGTGCGGCGCTCGGCATCGTCACGGATTCGGGCAGCAAGACGAGTCATGCGGTGATCGTGGCCCGCTCGATGAAGGTGCCGGCGGTCGTCGGTGTGCGCGATCTTACGAAGCGGGTGAAGACGGGAGATTGGCTGCTGATCGACGGTTACGACGGGCTCGTGATCGTGAATCCGTCGGAGCAGACGCTGTTTCGCTACGGGAAAATTCAGTCGGAGAAGAAGTCGTTTGAGCAGCGGTTGATGGATGCAAATCGCCAGCCGGCGGTGACGCTGGACGGCGTGGCCGTGACGTTGCAGGCCAACATCGAGAAGGTCGATGAAGTCGCACTCGTGAAGGAATACTTTGCGCAGGGAGTGGGGCTCTTCCGCACGGAGTATCTTTTTCTTAACTCGGCGCGCATTCCGACGGAGCAGGAGCAGTTCGTGGCCTACAAAACGGTGGTTGAAGGCATGGCGCCGCTTCCGGTGGTGATCCGCACGCTCGACCTCGGTGGAGACAAGCCGATGGCGGGTAATCCCGAGCTATTTTCAAAGGAGGCGAATCCGTTCATGGGGTTCCGGGCGATCCGTTTCTGTCTTGAGCATACGGAGATTTTTAAGGACCAGCTCCGCGCCATCCTGATGGCGAGCACGCACGGCAAGGTGCGATTGATGTATCCCATGATCAGCGGCGCGGACGAGTTGGCGCGGGCCAATGCGGTGCTCGCCGAGTGCAAAGCCGAGCTGAAAGCGAAGGGGCAGTCTTTCGATGAGAAGCTCGAAGTAGGCGCGATGATCGAGATTCCGAGTGCGGCGGCGACGACGGACCTGTTGGCGCGCACCTGTGATTTCTTCAGCATCGGGACGAACGATCTCATTCAATATCTGCTGGCGATCGACCGTGGGAACGACCGCATTGCGCATCTTTACGAGCCCACGCATCCGGCGGTATTGCGGACGCTGAAGCACGTCGTGGACGAAGCGCATCGGGCGAAAGTGCCCGTGAGCGTGTGTGGAGAGATGGCGGGTGATCCGGTGTTGGTGCCGCTGTTGCTGGGTTTGGGGGTGGATGCGCTCAGCATGACGCCGCCGCTCTTGCCCGCCGTGAAGTATTTGGTGCGTGCGATGAAGATGACGGACGCGCGTGACCTCGCGGCGGAGGCGTTAATGCTTTCTTCAGCAGAGGAAATCTACGCAAAGTGTGAGGCCTTTTGCCGCTCGCGGATCAAGTTGGATTGAAGAATCGGCGGCCGGTTAAAAATTAAAACCAACGCATACAAGTCGTTGGCTAAAATGGCTGCCCGGGGAGGGGTCGAACCTACGACCAAGTGATTAACAGTCACCTGCTCTGCCACTGAGCTACCAGGCAATTTACTTTGCATGACCCGTGTCCTGCAAAAGAAGGTGTGAAAAACAGAAGTGGGCTGGGGCTTGTCAATGCTCGTTTTGCCTCTGGCGGATAAAAGTTACCCCAAGCGCAAACTTTTGATTGCTTTAACCGGGACCATTTCTATCCCTTCAACCCTTTTCCACTACGCCTGCCCCCGATTCCCGGGGTCTCAGGGGGAACGAAACCATGAAAACTCAGCTCACGCTTACCGCCACTCCGCGTATTCAAACCGGTCGCAGTGCCTCGCGCCGTGTGCGCAAGTCCAACGCCATTCCCGCGATCCTTTACGGGAAGCACACCAGCCCCGAGAAACTTTCGGTTGATACACCTGAGTTCGTTCGCCTTTTGAAAGTTGTTTCTGGCCGCGCGGTGCTCATCGAGCTCCAGCAGGCTGGCAAAGCCGAGAAGGCTCTCTCTTTCCTCCAAGAGATCCAGCGTGATCCGATTACCGATAAGTATCTTCACCTCGACTTCCAAGAGGTTAAACCAAACGAGAAATTTGAAATCCGTGTTCCGGTCGTGGCAGCTGGCGAATCGTTTGGTGTTAAAAACCAGAATGGCGTGCTTGAGATGAATGCCCACACGCTGCGGGTCCGCTGCTTTCCGAAAGATCTGCCGGAGTCCATCAACGTCGATGTCACCGAGCTTAAGGTCGGTGAGACGATCAAGGTTTCCGAACTCAAGGTGATCCCGGGCGTCGATTTCCTCGATTTCAAGGGCCAGCCCATCGTGTCATGCGTGGAGCCCGTTGCCGAAATCGTGCAGGAGGTTGTCGCGGCCGCCGCTCCCGTCGAAGGTGCCGCCGCTCCTGCTGGTGGTGCCGCCCCGGCTGCCGGTGCTGCGCCCGCTGCTGGCGATGGCAAAGCCGCTGCGACCGCCGCGAAGGCGGGTGCGCCCGCTGCCGCCAAGCCCGCTGCGCCCGCCAAGAAGTAAGCGTTTTCCAACCGCTAGCGTGCTGTTTCAACTACGGCGCGCTGAGCGGACGTTCTTTGAGTCATGTCCATCTCGCTCGTCGCCGGTCTGGGAAATCCAGGCCGCGATTACGCGAATACCCGCCACAACCTCGGTTGGATTGTCATCGAGGCCCTCGCGCGAAAACAGGGGGTCACGTGGCAAGCTAAGCCAAGCTTTGAGGCCGAGATCGCCCGGTGGGATTATGCGCCCGGTCGCACCCGCTGGTTGGTCAAGCCGCTGACGTTTATGAACGAAAGCGGTAGGTCGGTCGCCGCTGTCGCACGCTATTATAAGCTACGGGCGGCAGAGATCGCCATCGTCTACGACGACATCAACATCGAAGTGGGTCTGGTCAAAGTGTCTGAATCGGGTAGCGCAGGGGGCCATAACGGTGTAGCCAGTCTGCTGGAGCATCTCGGACCTGAGTTTGTGCGTTTCCGTCTCGGAATCGGCCCAAAGCAGCCGGACCTCATGGATATTAGAGACTTCGTCCTCGGGAAATTTACGACAGATCAAAGTATTTTAATTCAACAAAAACTCAATCACACCATCGACGGCTTGGAACTGCTGCTGAATCGCGGCGCTTCCTTCGCCATGAATCAACTCAACCGCCGAAACCCATCTCCATGAACCCGACCAAACGTAACTACCGCGCGACCTTCATCATCGACAACCGTGGTAAGGAAGAATCCGTCGATCAGATCATTGACGGCGTGAAGCAAGTCATCACCGCCGTGCAAGGCGAAGTGACTGCCGTCGATAACATCGGCCGGCGCGATTTCGTGCGCGTGACCGATCCCAAGCTCACTGGCGCGACCTACGTGCACATCTCGTTCAGCGCTCCCGCTGGAGGCCCCGGCCAGCTTAAAGAGCGCCTGCGCCTGAACCACAACGTCTACCGCACGTTCGTCGAGACCGTCTAAGTTTCTCGAATCGTCGTCGGAGTAGTCCCATGGCCTACCTCAACAAAGTCTTTCTCATTGGCAATCTGACGCGCGATCCCGAACTCCGGGTCACGCCTAAGGGCACTGCCATTTGTCAGTTTGGCTTGGCCGTGAACCGTCAGTTCAAGGACGAGTCCGGCGCGACGCGCGATGAGACGACTTTTATCGACATCGAGGCATGGGGGAAACAGGGCGAACTCGTCGCCAAGTATCTCACCAAGGGCAGTCCCGCGATGGTGGAAGGTCGCCTGAAACTCGACCAGTGGGAAGACAAGCAGAGTGGCCAGAAGCGTAGCAAACTCAAGGTGGTCCTCGACAACGTCCAGTTCCTCTCCACCCGCGGCGGCGCCGGCGGTGCAGCCGCCGGCGCGCCCGGCGCACCTGCGGATGACATGGATCAAACTTCTCCCGAACGTCACTCGCCGCCATCGCGCGGTTCCGCGCCCAAGCCGCCCTCTGCTGGCAACATCGACGAAGATGTGCCGTTCTGATCTGCCGCGCCTTTACTCCCGCACCCTAAATTTCAATTAATACACACTAAAATGGCTATCAGCGAAATCCTCCTCATCAAGCCCGTCGAAGGTCTCGGCGGCGAAGGCGACCAAGTCAAAGTGCGTGCCGGTTACGCACGTAATTACCTCCTTCCGCGTGGCTTTGCCGCGCCCGTGACCACGGCGAACCGCAAGCAGGTCGAGGCGCTTAAGAAGCGTCGCGCCGCGCGCGAATCTCTCGAACTCAATGGCGCTCAAGAACTCGGTAAGAAGCTCGAGAACACCAGCCTCGCATTCGCCGTGAAAACCGGCGAGGGCGGCAAGATGTTCGGTGCGATCACCGTGAACGACGTCCACGACAAGCTGGTTGCGGCCGGTTACACGATCGAGAAGAAGCGCATCCATCTCCACACCCCGGTCAAAACCCTCGGCAAGCACACGGTGAAGGTGAAGCTCCACGCCGACGTCTCGGTCGAACTCGGCTTCGATGTCGTTTCGGAGAACCCGATCGACGTTCCAGCGCCCGAGGCCAAGCCCGCCGCCAAGAACGACAGGAAGTAATTCCGTCTCGTATCTTATCGCAGAAGGCCGCGTCAGACGACGCGACCTTCGTTTTTTCCGAATCATGGACAAGTCCCCGTTACCGCCCACCTCGGCATACACCTGATTTTGAGTGATCGCATGGCTGACGAATCCCCCAAATTTAACCGCCGATCAGACCGAACCGATGCTGCGCCCAGCCCTTTCATCGGCCGGACGGCACCCCATAGTTTAGAGGCGGAGGAATATTTGCTCTCCTGCTGTTTGTTGGATGGAGCGGACGTGATCTCGCGTTGTTTGGAGGCCCGCATCCGCCCCGAGTCGTTCTATTTGGCAGCGCATGGGATTGTTTTCGAGCGGCTCTTGGACCTCTATAACCGCCAAACGCCCGTCGATGTGGCGGTGCTGGCCGAAGATTTAAAGACCATCAAGCAGCTCGATGCGGTTGGTGGTTTTGCGTTTCTCACGCAGATCAGCAGTCGAATTCCGACGACCGCACAGGCAGGTTATTTTATCGAGAAGGTGCGCGAGTTGCATCTGCTCCGTGAGCTGATTCGTTCCGCGACCGGCGCGGTTGAGGAGTGCTACGCCTTCACCGGCGGCATTGATGAATTTGTCGACCAAGTGGAGCAGCGCATTTTTAACGTCACACAGAACCGGGTGAGCGAAAGTGCGAAGCCCATGCGCGAACCCACCCGTGAGGCCATGAGTGTCATCACGAAGATGATGATGAAGAAGGGCGAGATGACGGGCGTGACCTCGGGATTCAAGGATCTCGACGCTTTGACCTGGGGCTTCCAGCGCCAGGAAATGATCATCCTCGCGGCTCGTCCCTCGATGGGCAAAACCTCGCTCGCGCTCAACATGGCCGAGGCGGCGGCGTTGCCGCACAAGGGTGAGCCGGTCGGCGTGTTGATCTTTTCACTCGAAATGAGCGCGGCCCAGCTGGCTTTGCGTATGTTGTGCTCTCGGGCGCGGGTAAATATGAAGCTGTTGCGCGATGGCTTGCTCTCGAAAAATGGTGATGAACAGGCACGCCTCCTCGCCGCCGCGGACCAGTTTTCCAAGGCCCCCATCTTCATCGACGATTCCAGCGCTCTTTCGATCATGCAATTGCGCGCGAAGGCCCGGCGCCTTCATGCGCGTAATCCACTCGGATTCATCGTGGTGGACTACCTCCAACTCCTCGCGCCCACAGATTCCAAGATGCCGCGCGAGCAGCAGGTCGCGGAAGCTTCACGCGGCCTAAAATCACTCGCGAAGGAACTCAACCTGCCCGTGGTTGTATTAAGCCAGCTTAACCGCTCTTCCGAAAAGGAGAACCGCACGCCGAAACTGGCCGATTTGCGCGAATCCGGATCAATCGAGCAAGACGCCGACGTTGTCCTCATGTTAGCCCGCCCCAAAGACGCAGACGAAAAATTCCAAGTCGCCGCCGACTCCGCCGAGTTAATCGTTGCCAAGCAGCGAAACGGACCGGTAGGAGAGTTGAAGCTCACGTTCCTAAGAGACATTACCCGCTTTGAAAACTACACTCAGTAACCCTGCCCGCCGGGTCACCTGCCTCTTCGCCGCCCTTTTCTGGCTTTTAGCTGCGGATTTAGCCTGTGTCCGTGCGCAATCGGCTGCGCCATCCGTCGTGCCGGCAGGTGCCGCCGAACCTGCGGCTCCGAGCTTCAAGGTCGGGTCTGTAACCGTAAAATTTGTCGGCACCGCCAACGTCGACGAACAAGTTGTTCGGGCCAATATGCAGGTGCGCGACGGCGGCGATCTCGATGATACTATGCTGGATCGCGATATCCGCTCTCTCTACAAAACGGGCCTGTTTGAGTTCATCGAAATCAAGCGGGAAGCCGTCGACGGCAAAACCTTCAATCTCGTGGTTGAAGTCACGGCGAAATTCCGCGTCCTAGCCATTCGCTACGAGGGTAACAAGAAAGTGAAAGGCACGCGCTTGGAAAAAGAGATCAAAACCAAGCCCAACACCGCGCTTGACGAGCGTCAGGTGAAGGAAGACTCCGAAAAAATCCGCGAATATTATCAGAAATCAGGCTACAATCAGGTCTCGGTGACCTATGCGGTGGAACGTGATCGCGCATCCGGTTTCGGCACGGTGATTTTCAAGATCAAGGAAGGTAACAAGGTCAAAATCGCGGCCATCCAATTTATCGGCAATCAACACGTGAAGTCAAAGGCGTTGGGCGGCGGCACGTTCACTTCCGGTGTGATGGAGACGAAAAAATGGTGGATTTTTTCTTGGCTGACCGGTTCGGGTCGTTTCAAGGATGACGAGTTCGACGACGATTTGGAAAAGCTCCGCGATTATTACCGCGAACATGGCTACCTCGACGTGGAAATCCTCCAAGAGAATGTCATCTTCGCCTATCCCTCTCCCGAGAAACTCGTTCTCACCATCAATATCTCCGAAGGCCGGCAATACCGCCTTGGCGATATCGCCTTCAAAGGTAACAAACTCTTCACCTCGTCTCTATTGAAACGTGTTGCCCGCCAGAAAAGCGGAGTCGTTTTTGTGCCCTCCAAGCTCGATAAGGATGTTGAGCGTTTGGAAGATTTCTATGGCAAGGACGGCTACTTGGACACGCGGGTAAGGCTCGTGCGCAAGCCCAACGTCAACACCGGTAATATCGACGTCGAATATACCATTCAGGAGAGCGAGAAATTTAATGTGGAATCGATCGTCATCGAGGGTAATTCCAAAACCAAGAGCACCGTGATCGTGCGTGAGCTCGTTCTGGGGCCGGGCGATGTTTTCAGCACGGTTCTGATGAAGATCAGCAAGCTGCGCCTCGAAAATACCCGTTTCTTCGAGGACGTTAACGTCACCCCGCAGGAGACAAATATTCCCGGCCGTCGCAACATGCGCATCGCCCTCAAAGAAGGCCGCACGGGCAATCTCACCTTCGGCGCCGGTTTTAGCTCGCTCGAACGAGCCACGATCTTCGCCGAAGTCTCCCAGTCTAATTTCGACATCTTCAACCGCCGTTCGCTCTTCCAAGGTGACGGTCAAAAATTCCGTCTCCGTATGCAGCTCGGGAGTCGGTCGAGCGAAGTGGTGCTTTCCTTCGAGGAGCCTTGGTTGTTCCAGAAACAGCTCGCCCTCGGGTTCAGCATCTTCCGCACGAGTTCCGACTACAACAGTTCTTACTACAGCCAGATTGAGACCGGTGGCGAAGTTTACCTCCGCAAACGTCTTTTTGAACTGGTTGAAGGTAAGCTTTCCTACACCTACCAGATCATCGATATCAAAGACGTATCAAGCAGTGCATCGAGCTACATTCGTGCCTTGGAAGGCAGCAATACGGTGTCCAAGGTCGGCTTCCAATTATTGCGCGATACCCGTGATAAGATCATCAACACCACTTCGGGGAATCGTGTTGAAATCAACACCGACTTAGCGGGTGGTCCGTTTGGCGGCAGTGATAATTTCTATCGCTTCGAATTCCGCGGCTCGCAGTTCTTCCCGCTTTTCGAGACGCAGGCTCAGGTGCTTTCGCTTATCGCACGTGCCGGTGTTGTCCAGAATTTCGGCAGCACCAAGCGACTGCCCTACTACGATGCATTCTACCTCGGCGGACCTTACACGCTCCGTGGGTATGAGTATCGGGAAGTCGGTCCCCGTGATGATTTCGGTGAGCCCATCGGCGGTAAATCTTATGGTTTTTTCAGTGCCGAATACTCGATCGACATTGTGAGCCCCATTCGTTTTGCAATCTTCTACGACGCGGGCTTCGTCAACAAAGGTGCCTACGATTTCAATCCCGTCGCCTACAACGATAATTTCGGTTTTGGCCTTCGCCTGTTTGTTGCCGGTGCGCCTCTGAGTCTCGATTTCGGCATCCCAATCACGGGCAACACGCTTAATAAGAAGGGCAATCAGTTTAATTTTTCCTTTGGCACCCGCTTCTGATTTTGCTCTCGTCTCCGTTTAATTCTCTAAAAACCACCTCATGAAAAAATCTATCCATTCCCTCTCGATGTTTGCGGCGCTGGCCCTCTCGGCCCTCGTTGCCCAAGCCCAGCCAGCTCCCAAGCTGCTCGTCGTCGATATGGCCAAGCTTTACGATTCTCACTACAAAACCGAGGAGCAAAACGGCAAGCTCCGCGCCGACGAACAAAAAGCCCAGGAAGAAATCGAGAAGATGAACAAGGACGGCAACGCGCTCGTCGATGAGTATAAGGGGCTGTCGGATCAGTCCAACAATCCCGCCCTGACGGCTGATGCGAAAACCAAGTCGCAAAACGAAGCCCAGCGGAAGCTTGAGGAGATTCAGAAAAAGAAAAACGAGATCAGCACCTTCGCTCAGAACACCCAACGCTCGCTCCAGCAGCGTCTGCAGACCTTCCGTAGCCTGATGTTGGAAGAGATCAGCAAAATCGCCACCGACGTCGCCAAGCGCAAAGGTTCCACGCTGCTGCTCGACAAAGCTGGGCCCACGCTCATCGGCGTTTCCAACGTGATCTACGCTGATCCCGCTTACGACATCACCGACGAGGTGATGAAAGAAATTAACAAGGACCGTCCGGCCGCTTCCGCTGCTCCAGCCCCGGTCGCCACCCCGGCCTCCGCTGACTCGCCGAAGATCACGGTGCCCGGCGTTTCGCCGAAGAAGTAATTTTTCGCGTTCGCGAACTCCCCTTGGCCCCGCCGATTCGGCGGGGCTTTTTTGTATCGGCGCATTCAACGGGCGATTAAAACCAAATCGGACTCAGCTCAGGATTGCCCGGTCAATGGATTCAATCACGCTTCACGCTCATGCAGGTCGCATTTTCCCCCGCGGAAATCTTTTCAATCGTCAAAGCGGTTCGCCAACAGGGCGACACCTCTGAAACGGTTCGCGGGATCGCTGCGCTAGGTGCCGCAGCGCCCGGAGATCTCTCGTTTTTAGGTAATTCAAAATACAAGACCGATGTGGCGAAGACGCGCGCGTCTCTGGTCCTCGTGCCATTCGATTATACCGGTGACCCGCAGTCCAATCAGCTTTTCGTGTTTGTTGAAAATCCGTCGGTAGCGCTCGCCCGTCTTTGCGCGCGCATCGAGCAGACACTATGGCCGCGGCCGATTGCGGGCGTGCATCCTTCGGCTTGTGTCGCCCCGGGCGTGGTCGTGCCTCCGACCGCGACCGTTGGTCCTTTATGTGTGGTGGAGGGCGATGCGCGCATCGGTGAACGGGCTCATTTGCAGGCTCAGGTCTTTATCGGCCGAGGCGCGATTGTGGGCGACGATTGTTGGCTGATGCCCGGTTGTATGGTGGCCGCCGAGTGCGTGCTAGGTGATCGCGTGCGCCTGCAACCCGGTGTAGTCGTCGGCTCTGATGGTTTCGGCTATGAGTTCATCAACGGCCGGCATGAGAAGGTTCCCCAGATTGGGACTGTAGTGATCGGCAATGACGTCGAGATTGGAGCCAACACCACGCTTGATCGCGCTCGTTTCAGCCGCACCGAAGTGGGGGAGGGCACGAAAATCGATAATCTCGTCCAAGTCGGGCATAATGTTTCGGTGGGGCAACACTGTCTGATTTGTGCTCAAGCCGGCATATCCGGCAGCACCACCATCGAAGATAATGTGATCATTGGCGGTCAAGCCGGCTTGGCGGGTCATCTGACGGTGGGTCGCGGCGCCAAGATCGATGGCCAGAGCGGGATCAATGCCGATTTGGCGGCCGGCAGCTTCGTCAAAGGCACTCCCTGTTTGCCGTATCAACTCGAGCAACGAATAAACATCCTTCGCCGCAAGTTGCCCGATCTTTTCAAACGCGTTGATGCCTTGGAGTCACACTTCGGTGCCGGCCATTCAGAAAAGTCTTCCGCCTAGCCACGACCACCGCAAGATTCCACGCACATGAGCGAATCCCGTCTGAAAATTTTCACCGGTAACTCCAATCGGCCTCTTGCCGAGGAAATCTGTCAATCCATCGGCATGCCGCTGGGCGAGGCCACCGTCACCAGTTTTCCGGATGGCGAGTCCTTTGTTAAGATCAATGAAAACGTCCGAGGTCACGACGTCTACATCATCCAATCGACGTGTCCGCCGACCAACCATCATCTGATGGAATTACTGATCATGATCGATGCGGCCCGCCGCGCCTCGGCGCAGCGGATCACAGCCGTGTTGCCGTTTTACGGCTACGCCCGCCAAGATCGTAAAGATCAACCGCGCGTGCCCATCACGGCGAAGCTGGTGGCGAATCTCCTCGTGTCTGCCGGTGCGAATCGCGTGCTCACCATGGATCTGCACAGTCAGCAGATTCAGGGGTTCTTCGACATCCCCGTTGATCATCTTTTCGCATCACCCGTTTTCTTCGACTACTTGGCCAAGACGCGCAGCGACAAACTCGTTGTCTGTTCGCCCGATGTCGGTGGCATGAAAATGGCCTCCGCCTACGCCGATATCCTTGGGGCTGGTCTCGGCCTCGTGGCCAAGAAGCGCACCAATGCGACGACGGTTGAGGCGATCAATGTGGTGGGTGAAGTCGCTGGATGCGATGTCTTGCTCGTTGATGACATCACGGAAACGGCCGGCACCCTCACCGCCGCGGCCAAAATGCTCCGCGAGCACGGCGCCCGCAGCGTCCGTGCCGCCGTCAGCCATTGTGTCCTCAACGAAGTGGCCTACGAGCGTCTGCGTGGTGGTCTCATCGACGAACTGATCACCACCAACTCGGTGCCGATCGTGACCCGCGGATTGCCGATCACCGTGCTCAGTATCGCACCGCTGCTCGGTCAGGCCATCCAGCGGATCAACACGAATTCCAGCGTCACCAGTCTTTTCCGCATCAAGGGATTCTGATTCGCTGCGGGTCTGAAGTTAAATGTCGGGTTAGCGCGGCGGAACCTTCAGCTTCAGAACTCGGTCGCTCCATCTTCCATGAACTCCAAGTTTCTGTCCGTGCTGCTACTTTCCGTTTCCTTGTCGGCCGCCCCCGCGGGCAAAGACGAAGCACCGGCCAAAAAGCCCAACCTGCGTGTCGATACGTCACCCTTGACCGATGGCAAATCGACGGTGGTCTCCAGCTACGCCGATATGCTCGAACCCGTGCAAAAAACGGTGGTTTCGATCTATTCGACCAAGATCGTCAAGCAGCGCGCTGCGAATCCTCTGCTCCGTCAATTCTTCGGTGATGCCGCGCCGGATCAGGAGCGCGATAGCAAGCAAGAGGGGCTCGGTTCCGGCGTCATCATTTCTGCCGACGGCTATATTCTGACCAACAACCATGTGGTCGAGGGCGCGGACGAATTGAAAATTTCGCTTACGGATGACCGTGAATTCATCGCTAAAATCATCGGCGCCGATCCGAAGACCGACGTGGCCGTGATCAAAATCGACGCTGACAAACTTCCCTTTATCACGCTGGCCGACAGTGATAATTTGCGCGTGGGTGACGTCGTTTTCGCGGTGGGTAATCCACTCGGCGTGGGTCAGACGGTGACCATGGGTATTGTATCGGCCAAAGGCCGAAATCAACTGCGCCTCCTCGAGAATGTCGCCGGCTACGAAAATTTCATTCAGACCGACGCAGCCATCAACATGGGCAACTCAGGCGGCGCTTTGGTGGATGCCAAGGGTCGGCTTGTCGGCATCAACAGCGCCATCATTTCGCCGTCCCGCGGCAATATCGGCATCGGCTTTGCCATTCCCGTCAATTTTGCCGCCAGCGTGATGAACAGTCTCGTGGAAACGGGCACCGTGACCCGTGGCTACCTCGGCGTCACCACCGAGACGGTGACGGCCGATGTCGCCGAGCAATTCGGCCTGCCCAAGGATGCAAAAGGCGTGGCGATTACCGATGTCACACCGGATGGTCCCGCCGAAAAAGCCGGCCTCCAGCGGACAGATGTGATTTTGGCCATCAACGACAAGCCCGTCACCACGCTTGAGGGACTGCGTCTCGTCATCGCGCAGATGCTACCCAATTCCAAAGTGAAAATTAAGCTCATGCGGGACTCCACGGAACGCACGCTTGAAGTTACACTAGGTAGACTCGCCGAGAAACCCAATGAGCTCCTCGTTGGCGTGAATGTCACCAAGCTCACTGAAGAAGTGCGCAAACGCAGTGGGCTCGAAGCGCGGGTGACGGGATTGCTCATCACTGACATCGAAGAAAATTCCCCATATGGGGATCGCCTTGTTGCCGGCATGGTCGTGATCGAGATCAATCGCACTCCCGTCAGCGACTTGGTTGCGGCGAAGCTGGCCTTGGTGCAGGGGCGCAACCTCCTTCTCGTGAATTACCGCGGCGCTTATCGCTTCGTGGCCGTCACGGTTAAATAATCCACTCGCCGTCGAGCCCCGCAGTCGCGGCTGCTCGATTGTTAGTAAAAGCCGACGCCTGCCTGTGGTAGTGTGGCTTTGCCGGTCGCAACTTAAAGTGTGGCCTCGTTTGCGCATTTTGCGGCCGATAACGAGTCCGCCCGTGTGTCCCCGTGTGTCCCGAGATACTCCGGCCCCATTCAGCTCCCGGGTTTCTCGATCGGGATCTTGGCCAAGGCTTCAGGCAGGGCGGCGGCGGCGTAGGTCGGGAAACTCAGCTCGAGCAATGAGATGTCCGGCACCGTGAAACGCGTGGTGCCCGCGCTACGGTCCACCAACATGGCCACGGCGCTCGTTGCGCCACCGGCCTGTCTAATAATTTCCAAGCACTCCACGGCCCGGCCGCCGCGGGTGACCACGTCTTCCACCACCAGCACACGCTCGCCCGGCTTCAGCTTGAAACCGCGCCGCAGGACGAGGGCATCGTTCTCTTTCTCGGCAAAAATATAGCGAACCCCGGCCTGTCGCGCGACTTCTTGGCCGATCACGAGCCCGCCCATCGCCGGAGCCAGCACGGTATCAAAAATGATGCCCGCCGCGCGAATCTTGGCCAGCAGCAGCTCAGCCAGACGTTCCACCGCATCCATGTGCTGGCAGACTTGCGCGCACTGAAAATAGTGCCCGCTGTGCAGTCCCGAACGGAGGACAAAATGCCCGGTAAGCAGCGCGCGCGTTCGGGTGAAAATACTCAGAACTTCATTTTGTTCAGTGGCCATGGCCGCAACGGTGCAAACTCACGCCTAAATAACAAAATCAAATTTCTCCGATGCTGTTTCCAGATAAAGATGGGCGAGCGACGAGATTCGAACTCTCAAGGTTTACTTCCCGGACTAGCCGCGTGCCGCGGTTCGGTCGGTGTGAAATGCGTCCTTATCGAGTTCGCCCATGTCTCATCGGAGAGAGCCGGTTTAGCTCGGGCAGCGGCCCGAAACGCGCGACGTCCGAATTTGGCCATGTGCGTTAAAGGTGCCTCTTTTAGCCACTCGAGACCCGGTGACCCGCTCAACCTCGGTTCGTTAAATCTTGGTCCCGATCGGCGGTGCATCCGGACCACCCGCGTTGAAATGTGAACAAGTTTACACGTTTTGAATGGGTCTTAGCTTGACCGTAGTGGGGTAAAGTGGGTTGAAAAGGGGCGTTGTGGAGCACTCGGCGGCTCTGCAACCACATGGCGCAAACCGGCAAAGCTTCTTATACGGGCCTTTTTAGGCACACCCTCGACGGAAAAGGTCGGCTCACGATCCCGTCGGCGTGGCGTTATGCCCACGAGGAGAGCGACACCTTTCTGGCAACACCGCACCCCGATGGCTACGTGGCCGTGTTGCCGCCCGCCGAGGTCGAGAAACTTCACGCCAAGATCGCGCAGATGGCGCTCAGCGATGGGGCGGGGCAGGATTTCGTCGCCCGTTTTTTCTCGCAGACCCAGTCTTTCTCTTTCGACAAACAAGGCCGCTTCATCGTCGGCGACGATCTCCTGAAACACGCGGGCATCGACGGTGCCGCCGTGCTCGTCGGCTCGCTCACTAAGTTCAATCTCTACGCTCCCTCGCGGTGGGAAAAGGTCGAGGCGCGCACTTCGGGTGAAAACTACGGCGATATCATGCGCCGGCTCGGGATCTGACGACCATGCGCCGCATCGCCAAGATCACCGCCGCTCGTCTGCCCCTCCGCAAGACCGTCGTCGGAGCCGCTGTCGTGTGTCGCGCCTTTCCCGCGTGGATCGATGCGGAGCACGGGCTCGCGTTTTCTGTCACCGCCGCGCCCCGGGTCACGCCACGCGTGCGCGCCGGTCTCGTGCTCCGCGCCGTGAGGTCACCCAAAGCCAAACGCCTTCGCGCTTCCTCCGATGTTCGCGGCGGCCGTTGAACTCACTTCCCCGACCATGCTTTCCGGCCATCAGCCTGTCCTGCTGCGCGAGACGCTGGGGTTCCTCGCGCCCCGTCCCTCGGGCCGCTACCTCGATTGCACCTTCGGTGGTGGTGGCCATACGCGCGCGATGCTTGAGGCTGCGCCCGACGTAAGCGTGATCGGCCTCGACCGTGATCCTGCCGCGGCGCCCCGCTCCGCCGAGTTGAAGGCCACGTATGGCGAAAGGTTCACCCTCGTGGACCGTGATTTTGGCCAAATCGCCGAGCTTCCCGACACCGCTTTCGACGGCATTCTTTTCGACCTCGGCGTCTCCTCGTTCCAACTCGACGATGCTGAGCGCGGATTTTCTTTTCGCAACGATGCCCCGGCCGACATGCGCATGGACCCGCGCGCCGGCGTCCCCGCCAGCCGCTGGTTGGAGACCGCGACGGAGGAGATGCTTGTCCGCGCCATCCGCGATTATGGTGAGGAGCAAAACTGGCGCCGTGTCGTCCGTGCGCTCATCGCCGCCCGCGCCACCGGCGCGCTCGCCCGCACCGCCGCGCTGGCCGCGGTGATCTCCGAGGCCATTCCGCCGCGCGACCGCCACACCTCGAAAATCCATCCGGCCACCCGTTCCTTTCAAGGCATCCGCACCGCCGTCAACGACGAGCTTGGCGCCATCGAGCGCGCGCTGCCCGCGGCCTTCGTCAAGCTCGCCCGGGGCGGTGTGCTCGCGGTCATCAGCTTTCATTCCCTGGAGGATCGCCCCGTGAAGCAGTTCTTCCGCCGCCAATGCGGCCAGCCCGAGGGGGCGCACGATTCTCTTCCGCAGGATCTCCGTGTGAAATACGCCGAGCCCCTCACGCGCAAGCCCGTCACTCCGGCCGACGACGAGATCGCGGCCAATCCCCGCAGCCGCTCCGCCAAGCTCCGCGCGCTCCGTAAGCTCTAAGCCTCCGCTCCGCCCCAAACCGTCACCGCTCCGCCACGTCCCCGCCTTTTCCCATGCGCTCTAACAACCACGCCTTCGTCAACCAGTTCGTGATCTACACGCTGGTCACGATTTGCTTCAGCGGTTCCATCGGCCTCGGCACGGTCTGGATGCGCCATCAGATCTCCCTCGCCGCCAACGCGAACAAGCTCCTCGAAACCCGCCTCGCCGAGCTGAACCGCCATCTCGCCGAGACCGCCACGACCATCGAGATCGAGCAGGGGACCGCTCTCCTCAAGCAGCGCAACGTCAGCATGAACCTCGGTCTGATCCCTCCGGTGGTCCAAGACGTGTCCGAGAACCCGGCCCTCCGCCTCGCCGCCAAGGCGAGCCGTGCGCTGCTCAATGATCGTGCCCCGGTCATTTCCTTCCAGCTCGCCGCACGCAACTGATCATGTCCAAGGGCTTCGCCTCCAGTTCCCGTCAGCTCATCCTGGCCGTTCTCGTTCTCGCGAGTTTTGCCGGCGTGGGTGCGCGGCTCGTCTGGTTGCACGTCATCGACCGTGACGCATTGCTGCGCTTCGTCTCTCAGGCCCGCTACAAGATCGATCCGATCCCCGGCCGCCGCGGCGATATTCTCGACGCCAACGGCGCCAAACTCGCGACCAGCCGCTCGCTCATCATCCTCGGCGTTGATCCCCAGTCCCTCCGTAAAGAAGACGAAACGAAATGGCCGCAACTCGCGCGCCTTATCGGACTCACGCCCGCCGAGCTCGTGAAGATTTTCAACACCAAAGTCCGCCCCGCCAGCTTGCCAAAATCCGCTGCGGCACCGGTGACGGCGCCGTCCGCGCCCGTCGGTTTCAATTTCGACGTTTCTTCCGGATTGATCGCATCCGCGGCGCAAGTTCCCGCCGTCACCGTGGCCACCAACGACGACGATGACACGGATGTCGACGCCACCCCCGACGCCGCGGGCAACCGTCCGATCCGTTTCGCCAAGCTGAGCGAAGCCGTCAGCGAAACTACCTTCGCCGTGATCGAGCAACTCGCGATCAAGGGAGTTTACGGCAAACGTGTTTACCGTCGCGCCTATCCAAACAACACGTTGGCCGCACACGTCATCGGTTACGTTGATCGCGAGGAGCGCGCCATCACCGGCATCGAGCGTTATGCGGATATCTACCTCCACGGCCTGAATGGCTGGATCGAGTCGGAAAAAGACGGCAAGCGCGTTGAGCTCGCCCAATTCCGCTCGCGCGAAGTGCCCGCGTCGCACGGCTACAGCGTCAAACTATCCATCGACTCCGTCGCCCAGCAGATCGTCGATGAAGAACTCGCCGCCCTCGCCGCGAAATACTCGCCCGAAAAAGCGACCATCATCGTCAGTGATCCCAAGACCGGTTTCATCCTCGCGCTGGGCAATTATCCGAGCTTCGACCTCAACAAATACAATCAGCTCACCAAGGAAGAGCAGGGGAGCATGCGCAATATCGCCATCGCCGACCAATATGAGCCCGGCTCCGTCTTCAAAATCGTGGCCGCCTCCGCCGCGCTCAACGAGGGCTTGGTCACTCCATCGACCAGCTTCGACTGCTCGCTGAGTTCAATCGATTACAAGGGGGACCACGACGCGAAGATCACTCCAAGGAAACTACCTGCGGAAGATCACGTTTTTGAAGACCCCCGCCACGTCACCCTGGCCGAGGTAATCAGCTACTCCAGCAATCGCGGCGCCGCTCAACTCGCCATGAAACTCGGCGATGATCGTTTCTACGACTACGTCCGTGCGTTCGGTTTCGGTCAGATCACGGGCTTCCCCGAGCGCGGCGAAGCGGCCGGAATTTTGGCCGAACCCAAGAAATGGGACGGGCTCACGATCACCCGCATGCCCATGGGGCACTCCATCGCCGCGACGCCGATTCAGATGCATCAGGCGATGGCCACCATCGCCAACGGCGGCCTGCTCCAGCGCCCCAACCTTATCCGCGAAATCCGCGACGCTTCCGGTGAACTTGTTTTCCGTTTCGATCCCAAGCCGGGCACCCGCGTCGTCACCGAGCGCACGGCCCGCATCATGTCGGATATGTTGATGGGGGTGGCCTCCAGTCACGGCACCGCGCCGGAAGCGGCGATCGAAAATTACCAAGTGGCGGGCAAGACCGGCACCGCGCAGAAACTTCTCCCCGTTACGGACGCCCGCGGTCGCACCCGCCTCGAATACTCGAAGAAACACCACGTGGTCTCTTTCATTGGGTTTCTGCCCGCGAGCAATCCTCGGGTCGCGATTTCCGTGATCATTGACGACGCCGATGCGAAAAGTCCGGGCGGTGTCGCCTACGGCTCCAAGATCGCCGCGCCCTCGTTCAAGCGCCTTGCCGAGCAGCTCATCCGCCATCTCGACATCAAACCCGTTTACCAACCCACGCCCGCCGCCAAGTCGCCCGCGTCCCTGCTCGCCCTTTCCGGAGTCCGTCCATGATCGGTTACCTCGCTTCCAATCATGCGCTCATCGCCGCCTTCGCGCCGCGCCCCGTGCGTCGCACCCGCGGTGAAACGCTCGCGCTCAACCGCGTCTTCAAAACCGCCCCCAAACTTTCCGACTACTTCCACGACGGCGAGATCATCGCCCTCAAAGGCAGTCTCGATCGCCCCATCTCCGGCCTCGCGATCGACAGCCGCCGCGTCGTGCCCGGCAACCTCTTCTTCGCGCTCCCCGGTCTCCGTGCCGACGCCGCCATGTTCATTGACGAAGCCATGAGTCGTGGCGCCGTGGCCGTTGTTACCGAAAAAATGCCCGCGCACCCGCCGGCCAAAGTCACCTTTATCCAAGTCGCTGATGCTCGCGCCGCGCTCGCCCGCGTTTCCCAGCGCTACTTCAAGTTCCCGGACCGCGACATGACCGTCGTCGGCGTCACCGGCACTAGCGGCAAGACCACTGTCAGCCACCTCATCAAACACTTCCTCAGCGGCGACCAACGCGTCGGCCTGCTCGGCACGATCAACTACGATCTGGGCAACCGCACCGTTCCGTCCTTCCGCACCACGCCCGAGGCGCTCGATATCTACGGCATGATGGCGCAGATGCGCGACGCCGGCTGCCGCCAGGCTGTCGTGGAAGTCAGCTCGCACGGCATCGACCAGCAACGCGTGCTCGGCCTCCAGTTCGGCGCCGCCGTGTTTACGAACCTCACCCGTGACCATCTCGATTATCACCAGACGCTCGCGGCTTACTTCGACGTAAAAACGCGCCTCTTCAACGGCCAGACCGGCGCCACGCCCAAGGTCGCCGTCGTCAATCTCGACGACCCTTACGGGGTCCTTCTCGTCACCAAAATCCCCGCACACGTCCGCACCGTCACGTTCGGCGAAACGCCCGCCGCCCAAGTCCGCGCCGAAAACGTCGCCCTCGATTCCAAGCACACGACCTTCAAACTCGTCTGGCCCGCCGGCGTGATGCAGATCGATTCCCCGCTCATCGGCCGTTTCAACCTGAGCAATCTCCTCGCCGCCATCGCCACCGTCTGGAGCCTCGGCCGCGATCCTGTAGTTTTCCTCGCCAAGATGCGCGCCTTCAAAGGCGTCCCCGGCCGCATGGAGCGCATTGAGGAGGGCCAGCCGTTTAACGTGCTCGTCGATTACGCCCACACCGACGACGCGCTCCGCAACGCCCTCGCCATGCTCCGCCCGATCACGCCGGGCCGCCTGATGGTGGTCTTCGGCTGCGGCGGCAACCGCGACCGCGCCCACCGACCGCTCATGGTCCGGGCCGTGCAGGAGTCCGCCGACTTCGCCATCGCGACCGCCGACAACCCGCGCAACGAGACCGTCCCCCAAATCTTCGCCGAAATGCAGGCCGGCGTCACCGCACCCGAAAAGATCACGTGGATCGAAGACCGCCGCCGCGCCATCAGCCTCGCGCTCGACGCGTGCAAACCGGGCGACTGCCTCCTCATCGCCGGCAAGGGCCACGAGAGTTATCAGGAATTCGCCGCCACCGTCGTGCCCTTCGACGACCGTGAAGTCGCCCGCGAACTTCTCGCCCTCAAAACGCTTCGCCCCTGATGCCCACGTTTGATCCAGCCCAACTTGCCCGCTGGACCGCCGGCCGCTGGACGACGCTTCCCTCCGCGCCGTTGCGCGGCTTTGCCATCGACTCTCGCTCCGTGCGCGCCGGCGACGTCTTTGTCGCGCTCGAAACCGCCGCGCGTGACGGCCACGATTTTCTCGCCGCCGCCGCCTCATCCGGCGCGACCGCGGCGCTGGTTTCCACGCCGAACGCGGCACTCGCGCTGCCTCAACTCGTCGTCGCCGATCCACTAGCGGCGTTTCAAGCCATTGCCCGCGAACACCGCCGCGCCTTCACCGGCCCGGTCATCGGTGTCACCGGCAGCGCGGGAAAAACCTCCACCAAGAATCTCCTCGCGCTCCTTCTTGGCGCCACCGCCGTCTCCGATTCCTCAAGCCCTGTCCTGGCGACCGAGGGCAATCTCAACAACCACCTCGGCGTCCCGCTCACGCTCACCCGCCTCGATCCTGCGCAGCATAAATTCGCTGTCGTCGAAGCCGGCATCAGCGGCCCCGGCGACATGGACCCGCTCGCTGCGATGATCTCGCCCGACCTCGCGCTCACCACGCTCATCGCGGCCGCCCACCTCGAGGCACTCGGTTCGCTCGATGGCGTGGCCCGCGAGAAATCCCGCCTTTCCGCCGCCGTGCGCCCGACCGGCGTGGCGATCTTCCCGACCCCGTGCGCCGCGTTCGCCGCCTTTCGCGATCTCGCCGTCCGCCAGATGGTGATTGAGCCCGCCGAGGTCATCCGTCCCTCCGCCCCGCCGAAGGACAAAGTTTACTTTGCCATCACCCAGCGCGGCGAGACGACCGCCATCGCGCTCGCCTACGGTGAACCCCCGCCACTCACGTTCACGCTGCGCCGCGTCACCGACGGCATGGCGCAAAACGCCGTCCTCGCGATCTGCGCCGCGCTCTGGCTCGGCGTTTCCCGCGAAGTCATCCAGTCGCGCCTCGCCGCCTACGCGCCCGCGCCCCTCCGCGGCGAATGGCGCCGCACCGCTTCGCAGCTGCTCTACCTCGACTGCTACAACGCCAACCCCGCCTCGATGCTCGATGCGCTCGCGACCTTCTACGCCGTCGCCCCCGCCGCCGAACCGCGCCTCTTTATCATCGGCGGCATGGCTGAACTCGGCCCCGAAGCCGCCCACCACCACCGCGCTCTCGGCCGGTCGCTGCAGCTCCGCCCGCAGGACGAACTTTTCACCATGGGCGACCACGCGGACGAGGTCCGCACCGGCGCGCTCGAAAACGGCAACTCCGCTGCGCAACTCACCATCGTTTCCACGCACAACCCCATCGCGGCCCGTCTCGCCGGATTTCGCGGCGCGGTCTTCGTGAAGGGCAGCCGGCGCTATCAACTCGAAAAGGCTCTCCACGTTCCGTCCGTCCATCTTCAGCCATGCTGAGCTACCTCGCAGCTTTTGAGGAATACTTTGGCCCGTTGCGCGTCTTCCGCTCGCTCACGTTCCGCACCGTGGGCGCAGCCGTCACCGCCGCGATGATCGGTTTCATCATCGGTCCTTGGCTGATCGCCCGGCTGCGCAAACTGAAATTCGGCCAACACTACGACGATGACCGCACGGGCGATCTTGCCCAACGCTTCGACAAAAAGAATACGCCGACCATGGGCGGCCTGCTCATCTTCGCGGCGGTCTTCGGTGCATCGGTCCTGTGGGCCGAGCCCAAGATTTGGGTCGCGGTCGCCTTGTTTGTTTACACTGCGCTCACCGCCGTCGGCTTTCGCGACGACTGGCTCAAAGTCGTCCGCAAAAACCGCAACGGCGTCTCCTCGCGCGAGAAAATCATCTGGCAGACGCTCATCACCGTCATCGCCCTCGCCGCGCTCCTCTGGCATCCCGCGAGCACCGAAAAGATCCGCGAACTTTGGGTCCCGTTTGTGAAGCACCCCGTCTATGTTTTTTCCGGCCTCGTCGGCCTGCCCGCGCTTTTCATTTTCATCTACCTCTGGCTGGTCGGTTTCTCCAACGCCATCAACCTCACCGACGGTCTCGACGGCCTCGCCATCGGTTGCACGATTTCGGTCTCTCTCGTTTACGGCATCCTGGCCTACGTCGCCGGCAACATCATCATCTCCGACTATCTTTTGCTCCCCTACGTGGCCGGAGTCGGCGAACTCACGGTCGTCTGCGGCGCGCTCGTCGGCGCCGGCCTCGCCTTTCTCTGGTATAATTCCTACCCCGCCGAACTCTTCATGGGCGACACCGGGTCCCTCGCGTTGGGCGGTCTCATCGGCATCATGGCGTTTATGGTGCAGCAGCCGCTCACGCTCGTGATCGTCGGCGGCGTCTTCGTTTGGGAAGCCGTCTCGGTCATCATCCAAGTCGGCTACTTCAAATACACGAAACGCCGCAGCGCGACGGGCGAGGGGAAGCGCTACTTCCTCATGGCGCCGATCCATCACCATTTTCAAAAACAGGGCTGGCCCGAGACCAAGGTCGTGCTTCGTTTCTGGGTGCTCTCGCTCATCTTCGCGCTCGCCGGTCTGGCCACCTTGAAACTCCGCTGATGCGGCTCAAAGCGAACCCGTTGCCGCCACCGCGGTCATTCTCCGCTGATTTCCCTTTGTTTCTTCCCGTTTTATCGTGCGTTTTCAACCTAACTAATCATCCCCTTTCCCTATGAAAATTATCCGTGTTTTCGGCGTCGTTGTGGGCGTCCACCTCTTCGCCCTGATGCTCATCTTCGCCAACCCCGGCTGCAGCTCCACCGGCAAGCCCGCGCCGGCGCCGGCAGACACCGCCATCACACCCGCGCCCGAGGCGTCCGTGGTTACCGTGCCGCTCTCCGGTGCCGGCAGTCGGTCCACCCTCGCCGCCGCGCCGATAGGTTTTGACCCCAGCGCCCCCGCGGTCGCGAGCGTGCGCTTCACCCCCACCCGCCCCGGCACTCCCGCCGCCAGCGCGCTAGAACCCGCGCCCATCGTTGATGTCACTCCCGCGACGACCTACACGCTCACCAAAGGCGACAGTCTCTGGACCATCGCTAACAAGAACCATCTCACCATCAGCGAACTCGCAGCCGCCAATAACATAAGTGCCGGCTCCAAGGTCCATCCGGGCCAGAAGCTCATCATCCCCGGCAAAGCGCCCAAGGCCGCATCTGCGGTCACCGCGTCCGCTGCTACCGCCACCGCGAAAAGCGCTTCGACCGCGACGGGCGCAAAAGCCGCTGGTGACTCCATTCAGCACACGGTGAAAGCCGGCGAAGTCCTCAGTGTCATCGCCAAGAAATACGGCGTGAAACAGGGTGACGTCGCCGTCGCCAACAACATCACCGATCCCAAGACGATCCGTCCCGGCCAGATCCTCACGATCCCCGGCTGGCAGGCGCCCGGCGCGAAGACGACCGCCGCCAAGGCCCCCGCGAAGTTCAACGATGCCACCGGGAAATCCGCCGAGACGGCCAAGCCGATCTTTATTATTCCACCCGTCGAGCAAGACCTGGATTCCGGCCTGAAATCGGCGCCTGCGTCGGATGTTCCCGTGATCAAGGTTGAGGAAGCGCCGAAGAAATAATCTGCCGCGTCGCTCCAAACTCCGCGCCGTTGTCCTCTGTTCCGCTCCGACGCTTCTAGCCCAACATCTCGGATCACCCGCCTCCGAGACCGCCGATGTCGCCCGCGCCCGCCGCTTCTCCACGCGCCAGTCAGCTCGTAAATCCGGCCGCCCTCATCGTCGTCTGCTGCATCGGCCTCACCATCCTCGGTCTCACGATCCTCTTCAGCGCGAGCGCGTCCTTTAAACAGGGTCCGTATTTTTACCTGCACAAGCAGCTCATCGGCGTGGGCGCCGCGGCGTTCCTCTGCTTTGTCGCCAGTCGCATCAACCTCGATTACGCGCGCCGCTACTCGTGGTGGATCGCCGGCATCGCACTCTTCCTGCTGATGCTCGTCCTCATCCCGCACCTCGGTCTTTCGGTGAAGGGCAGCCGCCGCTGGCTCGGCTACGGCGCGATCCGCGTGCAAGTCTCGGAGTTCGCCAAGCTCGCTCTCGTCTTCTGCCTCGCGCACTACCTTGCGCTCAACCAGACGCGCATCGGCGAGCTTAAGCGCGGCTATCTCTACCCGCTGGCGCTGATCGGTGCCTTCGTCGTTTTGATCGTCCGCGAGCCCGATTTTGGCACCGCCGCATTGGCCTTGGTCGTCGGCCTCACGCTGTTATTTTTGGCCGGGGCGAAGTGGCGCTACATCCTCCCGACGATCGCCCTCGCGGTGGCGGGATTCACCGTGCTCGTGATGCTCACACCCAACCGCCTCCGTCGCTTCGTGGCTTTCCTTGATGTCGAGGGCAACAAGCAGGGCGGCACCTACCAGCTCTATCAGGCGCTCGCCGCCTACGCCGCGGGCGGCACGGATGGCGCCGGGCTGGGGCAGGGACGCCAGCAACTCAACTTCCTCCCCGAGGCGCATACTGATTTCATTTTCGCCGTCGTCGGTGAGGAACTGGGCCTCTGGTTCACGCTCGGTATCGTGGTGGTCTTCGCGGTCATCTTCATCGCGGGCCTCGTCCACCTCCGCCGCGCGCCCAACCTGTTTCATTTCCTGCTCGTCGCCGGGTGCCTCATGCTGATCTGCCTTCAGGCGATCGTGAATCTCGGTGTCGTCACCGGTGTGTTTCCCACCAAGGGCATGTCGCTGCCATTCATCAGTGCCGGCCTTTCCAACCTCCTGCTGATGGGCCTGCTCCTCGGCATCATCCTCAACACCCAGCGCACCTGGGGCCGTGCTGTGCTGTCTGAAAAATCCCGCGCGATGCGCGAAGTTTCCACATGAGCCACTTCATCATCTCCTGCGGCGGCACCGGCGGTCATCTCTCTCCCGGCATCGCTCTCGCCGAGGGTCTCGTCGCCCGCGGCCACTCCGCCACGCTCCTCATCAGTGAGAAGAAAGTGGACGCCCGCCTCATCGAGAAATATCCGCACCTCCGCTTCGCACGCATGCCCGGCACCGGCTTCTCGTGGCGTCCGGCGCAACTTCTGCGCTGCGCCGTTTCGCAGCTTCGCGCCCTGCGTTTTTGCCGCGCACTCATCCGCGCCACCTCGCCCGATGGCATTGTCGGTTTTGGTGGATTCACATCGGCGCCTGTCGTGCTCGCCGGCCGGCTCGCTGGGCTGCCTGTCATGTTACACGAGTCGAATCGCATCCCCCGCATGGCCGTTCGCGTCCTCGGTCGCTTCGCCACACGCGTCTATCTTCCCCCCGGCGTGCATCTCGAAAGCGTCCGCGCCGCCGCCACGCGCTACGCCGGTCCGCCGGTCCGCCGCGAGATCGTCCGCACTCCCCAAGCCACTGCCCGCGCCGCACTCGGCCTCGACCCCGCGCAAAAACTCCTCGTCCTTCTCGGCGGCAGCCAGGGCGCTTCCGCCCTGAACCAGTGGGCCCGCGAGCACGTCGCCCCGCTCGCGAGCGAAGGCATCCAACTCTATTGCGTCACCGGCCTTGGCAAAGGCGCCGACGAAACCGTCGAACTCCGCACTAAGTCGGGCGAACCCATCCGCGCCGTGTTCGTTCCGTTCAGTGATCGCGTCGCCGAACTCCTCTCCGCCGCCGACCTCGTCGTGTCTCGCGCCGGCGCCGGCTCCATCGCAGAACTCATCCGCTGCGAGACGCCCGCCGTCCTCATTCCGTTTCCCCACGCCGCCGACGACCACCAGCGCGCCAACGCCGCCTTTTTCGAACGTCAGGGCGGCGGCGTCGTCCTCGAACAATCCGGAATCGGCAACCTCCGCGCCGAAGTCCTCGACATCATTTTCAACGATTGGCTGCTCCGTAAATTCCGTGGCAATCTCCGCCGCATGGACCGCGCGAACTCGCTCGATCTCATGCTGCGCGATCTCGAAACGCTCGCCGCGCCGCCCACGCCGCCCGCGCTCCGGGCCAATGTCACCGCATGACGTCCGCGCTGCCGCTTCCGCCAAAACTCCGTTGGGACGATTTCATCGCCGCCGTGCGGCCGCGTCTCGCCGCCACGGCCAAATTTTCCCTCGAAGAGCCGCTCGCCGCCAAGACCACGATCCGCATCGGCGGCGCCGCCCGTCTCTACGCCGAGCCCGGCAGCGCCGAGGATCTGCGCACCTTGCTCATCGCTGCCGCCGCCGCCGGCATCGCCGTGTTTCCCCTCGGTCGCGGTTCCAATCTCGTCATTCCCGATTCCGGCGTGGACGGCCTCGTGATCTCGCTCGCGCAAGAATCTTGGGCCACGTTCGAGCCGCGTCCGGATGGCCGCGTGTGGGCCGGCGCCGGCCTGCGCTTAAAAAACCTCTGTGGCCTCGCCGCCAAGGCGGGCCTCACCGGCTTCGAGTTTCTCGAAGGCATTCCCGGCAATCTCGGCGGTGCGCTGCGCATGAACGCCGGCGCCATGGGCGGTTGGATGTTCGATGTCGTCGAAGCCGTGCAACTGATCACACTCGCCGGCGAGATCCGCACCGTGCCGCGCGCCGCGATGCACGTGGATTACCGCCACTGCGCCGAACTCCACGCCGCCATCGCCCTGGGTGCGCTGCTCCGCCCCGGCTCTCACGCCGACGCCGATGCCGTCAGCCGCCAGATCGACGTTTATAAAAAAAAGCGCCAGGAATCTCAACCGCGCGACCCGAGCGCCGGCTGCATTTTTAAAAATCCGCCCGGTAACTCCGCCGGCCGCCTCATCGACCAGACCGGCCTGAAGGGTGAGCGGGTAGGGGACGCCGAGGTCTCCGCCGTCCACGCCAATTTCATCGTCAACCGCGGCGCCGCCACGAGCGCCGACTTGGTTGAACTCGTCCGCCGCATCCGCGCCCGCGTCCAAGCCGCTCACGGTATCGATCTCGAACCCGAAGTCCTCCTCTACGGCAAAAACTGGAGCGAGGTTCTTTGACGCCGCAGTCCCCTCGACGGAAATCATCCATCGAAAATCGTAAATCATAAATTCTCCATGTCTTCCCTTCGTCCCATTATCGCCGTGTTCGCCGGCGGCACGTCCTCCGAGCGTGAAGTTTCCCTCGGCTCCGGCCGCGCCAGCGCCATTGCCCTTGCGCGCTCGTTTCCCTCACAGGTGTTTGAGCTCACCTCCGACGCTCTGCCCGCCGGCCTCGATCCCGCGCGTCACGTGGTCTTCTCCACGCTGCACGGTGGCTTTGGCGAAGACGGCTCCATGCAACGTCTCCTTGATGAAGCCGGTATCGCCTACGCCGGCTGCGACGCCGCCAGCAGTGCGCTCACGATGGACAAAACCCGCACGAAGCAAGCCGCCGCCAGTCGGGCGGTGCAGGTCGGTCCAGGCGTGGTCTTCAACGTCGCCGCCACTTCGACTGCCACCGCTGAATCTTCCGTCGCCACGCTCACGGCCGATGCCCTCGTCGCCCAACTGGGCGAAGAGGTTGTCCTCAAGCCCAACGACCAAGGCAGCAGTGTCGGCCTGACGATCAACCTCACCCGCGCCGAACTTGCCGCTTCCCTCGGTCAGCTCACGCCCGGCTCCTGGCTCGCCGAGCGCCGTCTCGTCGGACGCGAACTCTCCGTCGGTGTGTTGCGCGGCGCCGCGATGGGCGTCGTTGAAATCCGCCCGAAGTCGGGCGTCTACGACTACGCGAGCAAATATACGAAGGGCGCCACGGAGTATTTCGCCCCCGCCCCCCTCGATGCCGCGACGACGCTCGCCGTGCAGCGCGCCGCCGAATCCGCCTTTGCTGCGTGCGGTTGCCGCGACTACGCGCGCGTCGATTTCATTTTAGTCGGTGTCGGAGAGCTTTATTTGCTCGAAATCAATACGCTACCCGGCATGAAAGAAACGAGTTTGCTGCCGATGAGTGCGCGCTGCGCGGGCTTGGATTTCACGGCTTTGATTCGTGAGTTGGTGATGCCTGCGCTGGGGCGTTTTTCGGCGGCGACGTCCCACTGAAATTTCCGTGCGTCTCGACACCCACCACACCCCCGCCGCCCGCAGTTGGAGAGACATTCCCCAGCCGGTGAAACCGCGCGCGATGTCGCGGGAGGGGCGGCGTCGGCTGGTGTGGTCCACGCTGCGTTTCCTGATCGCGGTCTCCGTGCTCGCCGGGGTGGCGGTCGGCGGTTGGCAAGTCACCCTCGCGCTGCGCGAAAACCCGCGCAACGCCCCCGCGGTCGCCGCCGTGCCCGTCAGCGCGCCGAAATTGGAGACCGACGGATTTCTTGCCGCCGATCCCCGGTGGCTGGCTCGCACGTTGGCGCTCCCGAAAAACGCCACGCTCATGGGTCTTGATCTGGAGCAGCTTCGTGATCGCCTATTGGCGCAGGGCCAGGTCAACACCGCCGTGCTGACAAAGATTTTCCCCGCTACGCTCAAAGTCCGCGTCACCGAGCGCTCGCCCATCGCGCGCGTGATGGCCCAGGTCGCCGGCGGCAAGCCGCAGGCTTTCCTAGTCGCGCGTGACGGGGTGGTTTTTGCCGGCATTGGCTACGAGGCCGAATTGCTCAACACGCTGCCTTGGCTCGAACCGCTCAAGCTCGCGCGCGATGGCGACGGCTTCTTGCCGATCTCCGGCATGGGCGTCGTCGCTGAACTTCTCGGCAAGGCCAAGCTTGAGGCCGAGCATCTTTATGCCACCTGGCGTGTCGTTTCGCTCGCCCGCCTCAACACCGATGCCGAGATTGACGTGCGCACCGCTTCGGGCGCGACCGTCGTGTTCAGCGCCACGTCCGATTATTTTTCCCAGATCGCGAATCTCGATCTCGCGATGGACAAGCTCACGGCGCAGGGCGCGGTGTTCAAACGCATCAATCTAGCCAACGGCCGCGATGTCACCGTCACGATGGATCAGCCCATAGTGCCCATCGCTCCCGCCGGTAAATCTACGTCCGCCGCCACTCCGGCTGCGCGCAAGGCCGCGACCCCGCATCTTCCCGCCTTCGGTAACTTCTCCACCAATTCAAAAACGACCCGTGAGTTCTAAACCCACCTTCATCGGCGCCGTCGAAATCGGCACCTCGAAAGTCACCGCCCTCATCGGCGAATACAACGGCCGCGAACTCGCCATCATCGGTCGCGGCGAATGCGCCTCGCGCGGCGTTATCAAAGGGGCCGTCGTTGACTACAAGGCGGCCAGCGATTGCACGCACAGCGCCCTCGAACTCGCCGAGCGTGACGCCGGCGAGCGCATCGAACTCGTGTTTCTCGCCCAGACGGGCGGCCACCTCGAAGGGTTTTACAACGAAGCCGCCGTCAACGTGAAGTCCGCCGACAACATGATCGACCGCGACGATATCCGCACCGTCTGCGATCTCGCCAAGTCGAAGGAGCTCCCCGCCGGCCGCATGGTGGTGCACAACATCCGCCGCCCATTCCGCGTCGATGGTCGCCTCGTTCCGACCTCACCGGAAAATCTCGTCGGCCAGAAACTCGAAGTCGGTTACTGGAACGTTCACGGCCAGGAACAGCGCCTGGCCGACAACATTCACGTCATCCGCGGCTTTAACCTTGAGGTCCGCGAACTGGTCCTCGCGGGCCTCGCCTCGGGCCATATGATCACCACCGCCGAGGAGCGGCAAAACGGTGTGCTCGCCGTCGATATTGGCGCCGGCACCACGGATTTCGTCCTCTACCGCGACGGGGTCGCGCACACCACGGGCGTCGTTCCCGTCGGCGGCACGCATCTCACCAACGATCTCAGCCTGGGTCTCCGCCTCACCGAGGGTCAGGCCGAGAAACTCAAGCTTCGCCACGGTCGCGCGATTTTGCAGGCGCGCGACAAAACCGAAAAAGTCTGGCTTGATGGTAATTTTGCCATCGGCGACCGCCAGTTTCCACGCTACGCCATCGAGCAAATCACCTCCGCCCGCACGTGGGAGCTCCTTGAGGTCGTGAAGAAAAAACTCGGCCACGCCTTCTCGGCTGATACTTGCCAGGCCGGCGTCGTCCTTACTGGCGGCACGGCCAAACTCCCCGGGATCGCCGAGTGCGCCGCGCAGGTTTTTGGCGTTCCCGCCCATCTTGGGGAAGCGCCCGCTTGGGTCGCGGAAAACCTCCGCGAGCCCGGTTATCACACCGCGCTCGGCCTGCTTTATTACGGGGTCAGTGCTCAGGGCGAAAAATCCGCCCCGTCGCGCCGCAAGGCTGGTTTCCTCCACAGCGTGTCCCGTCTCTTCGCCACCTCCTGAGTCGCGCCATGAATCTCAACGAACTTCCCCTCGGCCACGACCTCCTCGCAGACCGCAATGTCGCCATCAAGCTCGTCGGCGTCGGCGGCGCCGGCGCCAACGCGGTGGACCGGCTCAAGATGGAGAACCTCGAAAGTCTCCAGCTCGCGGTCATCAACACCGACCACCAGGCCCTCGCCAGCTCGCCCGTGCAGGACAAGGTTCTGATCGGCATGAGCGTCACCCGCGGCCTCGGCGCCGGCGGCGACCCGGAACTCGGCCGCGAAGCCGCGGAGGCGGACCGCGAAAAAATCTCCACCGTCGTGAAAGACTGCGACCTCGTGTTCCTGATCGCCGGCATGGGCGGTGGCACCGGTAGCGGTGCTGCGCCGACCGTCGCGGAGATCGCCGCCGAAACCGGCGCGCTCGTCATCGCCTTTGTCACGATGCCTTTCAGTTTCGAGGGTGGACGCCGACTCAAGCAGGCCGAGGAAGGTCTGCTCGCGCTTCGCAAGGTCTGCGACGCCGTCATCCCCCTTCCCAACGATATTCTCCTCCAAGAAGCCGGTGAAAATGAAACCGTCCTCGATTCCTTCGCCCGGGCCGACGAGTGGATCGGTCGCGGCGTGAAATCCATCTGGGCGATGCTGATGAAGACCGGCCTCATCAACCTCGACTTCGCCACCTTGCGTCAGGCCTTCCAACAGCGCGGCGGCAAAACCCTCTTCGGCTTGGGTGAAGGCGCCGGTGAAAACGCCGCGGCTGAGGCGATCGAAAGTCTCAAGCTTTGTCCGCTGCTCCATACGCCGGAATTTTCCCGCAAGGCTGACCGTCTCCTCGTCAACATCGTCGGCGGCACCGATCTCACGCTCCCCAAGGTCAACGACCTGATGAGTGCCATCGCGGAGAAATTTGGCCGCGACTCACACATCATCATGGGCGCCGTGATCGACGAAGCGATGCAGCATCGCGTGGAAATTTGCGTGCTGGGCACCAGCGATCTCGGTGGTCGAAGCGGTCTCACCCGGCGCCTCGCCGTCTCGGCGCGCACGCGGACTCCGCTGGGACGTCCGGAAGCCACTCCCTCACCGGGCGCGATCGCCGCCGTGCCGGCCCCCGCGCCCGAGTCCCTCCTCCCCGACGGCACCGCCGCCGCCGCCGACAAGCTCGACCAGGACGAATTCGGTTTCGGCGAAGTCGAAAGCCGCGGCCACTTTGAGAAGACCGACCGCAACCTCTTCGACGGCCAGGACCTCGATGTCCCCACCTACCTGCGCAAAGGCATCAGAGTAGCCCTCTGAAAAAGAGGGCGGCTTTCCGAGCCGCCCATAGGCTTGCTCCCGCCTCGCGATCACATATAGCAACGCCTGGGCTTTTTCATCCTCGGTTCGAACGCCCGACTGGTTATCGGTGCGTAAAGGATCTGATTACGAGTGCCGGAACAATTGGGCCGATGGCGTCACCGAAGGGCCTACGTCACTCAATGGCTGTCGCTGTGCGTGCAAAGCGACATACTATTATCAGTAACTCGAAAAGGGATGGGACATGCGAGGCTCGAAACCACCGCTCTGTATCTTGACCTCTCAGGGGAGGAGGAGCGGCGTCTTTCAAAGCTTATGTGGGTTTAAAAAAACAAATGTCCGGACCTAAAAATAAGTCCGGACATGTGATGCGATATCGCCACCGACCTATGGAGTATAAACCACGTAGAAGAGCTGCGAATCTTCCAGATTTCCAAGGGCGTTATCACCGGTGAAGGAAAATACAATGTTCGTTGCATCCGCCATTTCCCCGTTGGCATCAGTCCAAAACCCCGCGTTATGCTTCGTGGCGAAGCTTACGTTTGACGGGACGGTGGTCACTAGACTCCACGATCCCGTATTTAACGCAACACTGTCGGATTTGCTGTAAACATACACTGTATACGTGGCAGTAAAGACGGCAAACCACTCGCTTCCGCGATGCGTAAACACGACATTTGCACCGTTGGCACTGATGTCGTTTGGCGCGGGCGACATGCCGCTAGTTGTCACTGTTACAGATCGGCTGGATGGCCAATTAATACCATCGCTTGATTCTCGATAACCTAGCACTATACTTCCGGAATCAGTGTAGGCACCGCGATCGTTTGTAAACATGCACCATGTGCTGCCGCGCTTAACAACCGAGGGGATGCCGAAGAAGTCGCCAGCCGTGAAGTCGGTATCAAGAATGTGCACTGGCGTCGTCCAACCCGTAGTGCTGTCGTAAAACGATATTCCGATACCATTATTAGTGCCGTCACTCTCCGTCACATACATAACATACGAATATGTATTTCCACCGTAGGTGATGGTTTGTTTAAGAACAGACGGATTCGAGATTAGGCGGTTACTATAAGACGAAGACGAAACCGCTATCGAGGGAGCGGTCGTTCCGGGAGGGCCTCCGCTTGAGAACGATGTCAGAATGCAATCTCCGTTAGAGGGGTATTTCCCTGTCCACCAAACGCGATGACCGCCATTATACATCCATGCAGCGCCATAGTTATATGGCCCGTAATAATTCGGCGACCCCGCATCTTGGGCCGCAGCTAACAAGGAGGGTTGGCCATTGTAGCTTGAATTGACTGGTATTGATGCGGTTTGCGAGTATGAGGCAGACGATGAATCAACTACGGTAGCCCGTATATTGAATGTTCCTGTGGTCCCCATATAACATCCACCTCCGGTGTATGATGCACCAGTAGCTGGATTGGCATTGAAGGAAGTTGTGTAGATTAACGTCGACCAACTCCCGCCATTATAGTTATATTCAATAGTGAGATTAGCTACGGCGTTGGTTCCAGGTATTACCTGGGCGATGGGGAATATGACTGAGCCTGCATGTGTGTTCTGGGGAATTGATCTCCAATTGATAGTCGGACCAACCGAATAGCCGGTTGCGACGAAACCTGTGAAGATCGCGGTTGCGATCAGTGCTTTGAGTTTCATTTTTTTATGCGGATACCTGTCGTTGTTTGTTTGTTTGAAAATGAGCTTTTGCTCATTGCTATACCACATATCAGCCATCGTTACTCAGGATGGCCCAACGACTCTGATCCCTCAAAAATGAGTGCTTTTCTAAGTCCAGTGCTCAGCGTGCGAATTACCTGCGATTTAGCTTGATCGCATAAAATTGCATGAGGGAAATAGCTGAACCTTTTGACCTTCTGATCACGGGTAATCTATTTCTTAGCATATGACCAACGAAGCCGTGGATCGAAGCTACGTCACGCACGTCGCCAAATTGAAACAGGCACTACAAAAAGATCAGGCTCTTCGAGAGGCTATTGGGGGCGAGTTTATTGCAATTGGCGCTCTCCAGCGGTCTCTCTTGATCTCGCTCGGACTAAAGAGCGATTCCTGGGTAGTGGATGTCGGTTGTGGCAGCGGACGATTGGCCTGCCAACTTGCTCCTATGAAAGACTTGCACTACGTCGGTATTGATGTGGTGTCGGAACTGCTTGAGTATGCTGCACAGCTCGCAGAGCGCAAAGACTGGGAGTTTCTGCAAACACGGAGCACGGACATACCCTGCGCAGATCAAACTGCTGACTTTGTATGTTTTTTCTCGGTATTCACCCACCTATCGCACGAGGACGTGTTCCGTTATTTGCGAGAGGCGAAGAGAATTCTAAAACCTGGTGGTCGCATTGTTTTCTCTTTTCTCGAATTTCGGATACTATGTCATTGGATAATTTTTGAAGATTCTGTCAAAGAGAGCCTTAACGGCCTTCATGTAAATCAATTCATGGACCGAGACGGAATTCGGGCGTGGGCCGTGAACCTTGGCCTTCGTGTAATTTCGGTTTCGAGCGGTGATCGGCCGCATATTCCAATTTTCGAAGAAATTAAATGGGACAATGGCGGCGTCATGCGCGATTACGGTAACCTCGGGCAATCGGTTGCAGTTTTGGGGTTTGCCGATGAGGAGCCTCCGGCGAGCCCAGTCGAAAACTCAGGTGGCGTTGAATCTCAAAATAACGGTCAATTGGCGCCAGCCCAGCCAGTGGTGCAAGGCTCATCGGCTAGTGGAGGGTTTACGAATATATCTACCCGAGGTTTTGCCGGGCCAAACGAAAATACGATGATCATTGGATTCTCAGTTCCTTCTGGTGGCAGAAAGGTATTAGTCCGCGCTCTCGGTGATTCTCTGAAGAAATTCGGAATAGAAAACACTCTGAAAGTGCCTTGGATCGAGATTGTTGACCAAACCGGCAAGGTGGTGGGATCGAATTTTGGGCTCTATAATGCTCAAGAGACCGAGCGCGAAGAAATTATATCGGTTTCTCGGGCGCTCAATGCTCCACCACTTTTGGATAAAGATGCGGCTTTAATCATCGAATTGCCGGAAGGGAATTACTCTACTCTGGTGCGCGATCTTGATGGAGGTTCAGGCGTCGTGCTGGCAGAGGTCTTTGTGCTTAGTTAACTCTCTAAAACCACTCGGCGTTAGCGCGATTTTGCCATCACGCTGACTCTTCATGTGGTGGTGACTCAAACATGCATGGAGGGGAGGGTAGCATATCATGCACGAATCCTTTGTCGTGAGCCCATTGAATTAAATCGATACTCCGATGCAGTCCTAATGGTGCAAGTATCCTTCGGCGATGCCATCTCACCGTCAGCACATTCATATTGAATTCTACCGCGATAGCTTCGTCGGAAACTCCTTTTCCAAAATAGGGAACAAGGGATTGCTCGGTTTTAGAGAGTATTTTAAAAAATGCATTACTGGAACTTCGAAGAGTGTTTCGCGCTTTTACCACTTCGGATGGGAGGTATATTTTTCCAGCACTGAGTGCGTTAAAGGCACATTTTAGATCGTTTTCGTAATGCGGCGTCTTCCACAGGTAACTTCTTATATTTAGCATGTCTATCAAATGAACTGAAACATCGTCGCAGCGTGTTGTGAGAATCGCTACCTGAGGGTAACTCGGTTCCTTTGTTAAGGTCTCGATCGCTGTGAATATATCAAAATCGGGAAGAGCGAGTTCCAGTAATACTATGTCCGGCATGAGTGCGCGACAGGCATCGATAGCCTGATGCGCGGTAAAACAATATCCGCAATAGTTTATTGAATCGATCTCGGCGCATACTCGGCAGATGGCTTCGCGCCACGCGACATCCGGCTCGACGTGTAGTAAAGTTAGCGTGTGAGCACCCTTTGAAATTTGGGGTCGCTGAAACATGTGATATGACCCTCCTCAGGGTCTCGATCACGAATTTGTGAGGGCGATAGCTGTATTCGCTTCCGCGAGCTATCCAGCAAAAATTGAACAGAACTGGTTTTTAACATGTTTATTATGAAGTGGACCCCATCCGTTAGAACACTGGGAAGACGGCCATATCACCCTCGGAAAAGGAGCACACTGGAACTTTCGACAACGTATGTTTTGAAATCTTCTCGCCCGTATATTTTAATCTGCCGAACAACGTTGCGGCGTTGGATGGCGGCTCATCGCCACGGACGTGGCTAGGTTGAACTGTTCTGCCGGCCAACGTTTGTCGGCGGGACTTGGTTCAAATCTTTCGTTTGAGTCTGAGGAGTAACGGTCGCCGATCTGTTCGCTGGTGCGGTTATTCGCCGCGCCTTAACGATACCGGTTGCGCTTGGTTGGGCCGGCGGCGGTGGGCGTGGGTCATTCGACGAAAGGGTTGCCGATGTCGGAGGCGAAACTCGAACCCCACCCGCAACCGCCCCTTGCAAATCCTCCGGCGTCTGCATTTTCTAAAACTATGTTTGTTGACGAATGTGTAATCAAAGTAAGCGCTGGTGATGGCGGGCGCGGCTGCGTCTCGTTTCGCCGCGAAAAATACGAGCCGTGGGGCGGCCCCAACGGTGGAGACGGTGGCCGAGGCGGCGACGTCATCCTCGTGGGGGACGTAAATACCAATAATCTGGTGGACTATAGTTTTCAGCCGCACTGGCGCGCGGAACGCGGACAGCACGGCATGGGCAAAGACTGCAACGGTCGCGAAGGTAAATCCGCCGAATTGCGGATGCCGCTCGGCACCATCGTAATCGATCAGGCGACCGAGCTTCCCGTGGCTGAGATCGTGGAAGAAGGACA
Organism: Opitutaceae bacterium; assembly: GCA_014376585.1. Classification (GTDB taxonomy): domain Bacteria; phylum Verrucomicrobiota; class Verrucomicrobiia; order Opitutales; family Opitutaceae; genus Tous-C4FEB. The sequence goes on from JACMRG010000303.1 coordinate 38,910, forward strand.
GCGCGTCATTCTCTGCAAGGGTGGTAACGGCGGCTGGGGCAACACGCACTTTAAGAATTCCACCAACCGCGCACCCAAGCGCGCCAACGACGGCCTCGAAGGCGGCAAAGGCGCCTATCGCCTCGTGCTGAAAAGCATCGCGGATGTAGGGCTCGTGGGTTTCCCCAACGCGGGCAAATCGTCGCTCACCAACGCCATCACGAAAGCGCGTCCGAAGATGGCGGCCTATCCGTTCACGACCCTGCATCCGCAGATCGGCGTGATAGATTTTCTCGATGTGAAGAAAGGCCACCGCCATCTTCTACTCGCCGACATTCCCGGGCTCATCGAGGGGGCCAACGAAAACCGCGGCTTGGGCCATCGCTTTCTCCGCCACATCGAGCGTTGCGCCGTGCTGGTGCTCATCATCGATCTCGCTGGCACCGATGCCCGCGATCCGCGCGACGACTACAAACACCTGCTCAAAGAGCTCAAACTTTACGATCCCGCGCTCCTCGAAAAACCCCGCCTCGTCGCCGCCAACAAAATGGATGTGCCCGAGGCCGCGGCGCAGCTCGTCAAATTCAAGAAGCGCCATAAGGTAGATATCGTCGAGATCTCGTGCCGCACCGGCACGGGCTTGGATAAGCTTAAGAAAGAGTTGTTAAAGCGCGTCATCGCTTTCCGCGTTCGCGAAAAAAAATCGCTTAAGAAAGCCCGCTGAGAAATTCTGCCCCCGTGCCAGCCATGTCCACCGAACATCGTTCGCTAATGATGAACGCCAACCGTCGTCTCGGCGCCGCACTGGTGGACCACAACTTGGTCAAGATCGAGGATCTCGAGCGGGCCAACGAGCGCCTGCTGGAGATCGTCGCGACCAACCAGCCCCGCCAGAGCACGGTGCTCGGTATCCTCGCCTACGAGATGAAGGTCGTGCGCGAGGAAGATGTTCTCTCACATCTCATCGAGTCCGAGAGCATGGGGCTCGTGGACCTGCGCGAATACGATATTTCCGAAGATTTGAAGAAGGCCATGGACCGCGGCGCAGCCTGGGCCACGTGGTCCGTGCCGTTCGACCAAGAGGAGGATTTCACGTTCATCGCGAGCGCTTATTACCTGAGTCCCGCGGTGCGCAACTACTGGGAAAAGCAGTTTCCCGGTCCCATTCTCTGGTATGGCACGACGCTGGAGAGCATCGCCGATTTTCTTGAGCGGGCCGATGCCGAGGCCTCCAACACGCGTTCGCCTTTCGCCACCAAGCCCCCGGTCGCCGCCAAACCCGCCGCAACCGCGCCCACGCCGTCGGCCAAGGGCGGCACGATGAAGCCTTTCCCGAAGTCTGTCGTGAAGGCCTCTTAATTTTCCTCCATGCCTCTCGGCAAAGTCCAATCTCAGATCGTGGCGCAACTGGTCGCGATGTCGCGCATCACGTCGGACCAGCGCGACGCGATCGCTTCGCGACCGGAGGACCTGAACGGCGACGCCCTCGACCGCCTCCTTCAGGACGACTACAAGATCACGCCCTTCCAGTTCCTTGTCGCCAAAGCCCGCGCGGTGAATCTCGCGCCTTTTAACATCAGCCGGTTCAAACTGACTTCGACGACCTTTGAGCGCATTCCGCAGGATTTTTGCCAGCAGAACCTCGTCCTGCCCGTGGGCATGGTCGGCGATCTGCTTTTGGTCGCTTTCGCCAATCCGTTCGAGGTCGCGCTGCCCACCAAGATCCAAGAGATGACCGGCAAACGTGTCGTCCGCCTGCTCGCGCGCGAAAAAGACATCCGCGATAAATTCACCAAAGGTCAGGAACGCCCCGCTGGTTTCGACGATGTCGTTCAGAAAATCGGTGCCGAATTCGGTGGCGGCGAAGTCGAGGCCGATTTGCAGGCCGAGGATGTTAACGAGGAATCGGGGCCCATCATCCAGATCGCTAACCGCATCATCGAGGACGCCTATTACACCGGCACGAGCGATATTCACATCGAGCCGCAGGAAAAAGACATCGTCGTCCGCTACCGGATCGACGGTATCTGCTCCGAAAAACTCCGTTTGCCCAAGAAGGTCGGCCCGGCGCTCGTCGCCCGCCTGAAGATCATGTGCAACCTCGATATCTCCGAGCGGCGGCTGCCGCAGGATGGGCGCATCGTTTTCAAGCAATACACCAAAAAGGGCCTCGATCTCGACCTTCGCGTTTCGACCTCGCCGCTCAATCATGGCGAAGGCGTGGTCATGCGTATTCTCGACAAACAGAAGAGCACGCTGCCGCTCACTGCGCTCGGTTTTTCCGACGAGAATCTGGCCCGTTACCGCGACTGCATCCGTCAGCCTTACGGCATGATTCTGCATTGCGGCCCCACCGGCTCGGGCAAGTCCATGACGCTCTACTCGGCGCTCAACGAGGTGAACACGTCGGATATCGTCATTCGCACCGCCGAGGATCCGATCGAATACACGCTGCCGGGCCTCAATCAGATGCAGATGCACCGGCAGATCGGCCTGACCTTCGCTTCCGCCCTCCGCGCGTTTCTCCGCCAAGACCCGGATATCATTCTCGTCGGCGAAATTCGCGACAAGGAGACGGCGGGCATCGCCATCGAGGCCGCGCTTACCGGTCACTTGCTCATCTCGACGCTCCATACCAACGACGCGCCGACGACCATTTCCCGGCTCACCGACATGGGCATTGAGCCCTTCATGATTTCCTCGTCGCTGCTCTGCGTTTGCGCCCAGCGCCTCATGCGCCGCGTCTGCAAGACCTGCCGCGTCCCCTACAAGCCGGAGGGACGGGAGAAAGAAATTCTCGAAAAAGGCATCGGCTGGAGTGGCCAGATTTTCAAAGCCAACCCCAAGGGCTGCGCCAAATGCGGTAGCAGCGGCTACAAGGGGCGCGTCGGCATCCATGAACTCATGACCGCCAACGAGGAACTTGTCTCCGCGATCAACAAGGAACTTGAGGCCGCCGAGTTGAAGAAAATCGCCATGCGCAACGGCATGAAGACGCTGCATCAGGACAGTCTCCTCAAGGTGAAGGAAGGCCTCACCACTCTCGAAGAGGCGATCGCAACGGTTCCGCCCGATATGTGAGTCGGGAACGGTCGCCGCCGAGGTCGATCCGCGCCGCCGCGATTGACGCCCACCGCGCGTTGCTACGTTCTCGGCGGCATGATCAAGCCCCTGTCTCTTCTCCTGTGCGCGCTGCTGGCCCTTTCGTTCGGCGGCTGTAAGCCGAAGGCCGCGAGCATCACCTCCATCCAGCGCAAGGAGGCGGCCAATCTCGTGAGCGAGGCCCAGTTTGCGATGACCCTCCGAGACTACGCCCGGGCCGAAGGATTGCTGACCAAGGCGACGGCGCTGGAGTTCGACAATGGCAACTACTGGATCAGTCTCGGCTCGATGCGTGTGCGTCTCGGCCAACGCCCCGCCGCCAAAAAGGCCTACGAATCGGCCCTCCATGCGTTCGAAGCCGCCTACAAACTCAAGCCGACAGTCGCGCAGCCTTATCTTCAACAAGTGTATGCCTTGGCGCTCCTCGGTCGCGCCGACGACGCGCGTGCTCTGCTGACCAAAGTCGAAAAAAAGCACGGCACCGATTTGGCCGTCCGCGCGTTCGTGCAAGGCCGTCAGTTGGAGTCGATGCTGAGTTCACAGATGTTCAAAGAAGTCGGGCTCTGATTCGCCCGCGGCGGATGCACGATCACTGGCTCGAATTTTCCCAGGTTGCAGCCGCTCATCTGCTCGCCGTGGCGAGTCCGGGTCCGGATTTCGCAATCATTCTCCGCCAAAGCCTGCTCTACGGCCGGCGCACGGCGACTTGGACGAGCGTCGGTGTGGGCGCGGGGATTTTGCTGCATGTCGCGTATTCGCTTCTGGGCATCGGCTTGATTCTCAAAAGTTCGCCGCTCGCGTTTGCGGCGGTGAAATATGCGGGCGCCGCCTACCTCGCCTGGCTCGGCGTGCAGGCACTTCGGACGCGGCGGCGCCCGGTGGAAGCGACCGCCCCGGCCGCTCTCATGGATCAGCCCACCGCCCGGACTGCGTGGATCACCGGATTCCTCACCAACGCGCTCAACCCCAAGGTCACGCTTTTTTTCGTCGCGCTCTTCGTGACCGTGATCAGCCCACAGACGCCGAAATGGGTGCAGGTCGGTTACGGCGTTTGGATGGCTGTCGCGACAACGGCCTGGTTCTGCCTCGTTGCGGCGGTGTTTACGCGGGCGAAGGTGCGCGCGGCATTTCTGCGTCACGGCCACTGGGTGGATCGCGCGCTCGGGGTCGTTTTTATCGCCTTCGCACTCAGCCTGGTGCTGGCCTCGATGCGCTAGCGGCCTCTTCGGGTCAGCAACATCGCGCTCAGTTCCGTCGTTGCCGGCCGAGCTGGTTGAAGACCCGCTGCGCGCGGCGGAGCGCTTCATTTTCCTGGGCGCTCTTCGCAAAGCGATTCAAGGCGTTGATCAGCTTCATGTCAGAGCGACCTCGCCGGGCTTCACACATAGACGCCACCGCCGAGGAGTCGCTCGCCTTCGTAAAGCGCCAAGATCTGCCCGCTGGCGAGCGCGCGTTGGGGCTCGCGGAAAATCACCCGCGCGGTGCCACCCGCTTCGGGTATAAACTCCAGCGCCATGCGCGGATCGCGGTAGCGCACGCGGCCCTCCAGTGAACGCGCGACGGTGATGGGCGCATCCGGCCACCTGAGTCCGTGCACGCGCACCTCGGTCTGGAAAAGCCCGGGCGCATCCGGTTGGTCGAAGGCGACGAGCAGGGCGTTGTCGGTGGCGCGTTTGCCGACCACGACGTAGGCTTGGCGGTCGGTGTTGGAAGGCACCCCGATGCCTTTGCGTTGGCCGAGCGTGTAATAGTGCAGTCCGCGGTGCTCCCCGAGCAGGCGCTCGTCGCCCGCGCGCAGAATGGGGCCGGGCTGCTCAGGCACGTAGGCGTGGAGGAAATCGTGCATCTTTACCTCGCCGATGAAGCAGATGCCCTGGCTGTCTTTTTTCTCGGCGGTGACGAGTCCCGCTTCACGGGCAAGACGGCGCAGCTCTGGTTTGTCCAAGTGGCCGATGGGGAAGCGTGCGTCGCGCAGCTGGGGCTGATCGAGGAGCGCGAGGAAGTAGGACTGGTCTTTGTTTTTATCGAGGCCTTCGAGCAGATCGCAGCGACCGTCGGGTTGCACGATGCGGCGCGCGTAATGACCGGTGGCGACGGCGCCAAATCCGTGGTCTTGTGCCCAGGCGCGCAGCACACCGAACTTGATCTCGCGGTTGCACATCACGTCGGGATTCGGCGTCAGGCCGCGCGCGTAGCCGTCGAGCAGGTATTGGACGACGCGCTCACGGTAGTCGCGCATGAGATTGACGACTTGGAACTCGATGCCGATCTGGTCGGCCACACGCTGGGCGTCCTCGATATCCTGCTGCCACGGGCAATGGCCGATCACGTTGTCCTCGTTGATCCAGTTCTTCATATAGACGCCCACGATGTCCCGACCCTGCCGTTTGAGGAGCAGAGCGGCGACGGAGCTGTCGACGCCGCCGGAAAGGGCGACGAGAATTTTTTCGCGGGCGGCCACGGTGGTTGGAAATTAAAACGACGTGGGCGCGGCGCGCTTTGTCAAATGAACCCCGGGTTGTGCGGAGCGGAGCAGACGCGGGGCGGCGGGTCTGGTTTCCGCTTGTGCGCGGCGCGGCCCGGCAATTGCTTTTACTTTCCACATGGCAGAATCCCCCCACCTCATCGTCAGCGCCTGGCTCGAATCGCTCACCACGGGGGTGGTGGAACTTGATCGTGACTGGCGCTCGAACCGTCCGCCGCGGTTTACGTTGGGCGATCAGTGTCCGGCGCCGGCGGGGCTGGCGGCGGACTCGGGGCTGATGGCCGCGGTGTCTTACCGCTACTTCGTCAATCCGGCGGGCGAGATGGTTTTCGCGCTCACACCGGAGCACGGCACGGTCATCGACGAGCAGCGTGATACGGTTTATGTGGCGGGAGATTTCAATGGCTGGCAACAAGCGGTGGGTCGGGAGGAGTGGCGGTTGAAACCGGGCGTGCTCGACGGCGAGCAGGTCTTGTTGTGGTCGGGACCCGCGGCGGGGTTGCTTGATCCACCCGGCCAACGTTTCAAATTCGTCACGGGCGAGCACCAATGGCTGGGCTTGCCCTCAGAGGCGCCGAACGTGGTCCGCGATGCCGGGGGCAACCTCAATCGTGTGATCGATCCTGCGCGCACGGGCCGGCATCTGTGGCGGTTCACTCTCTCGCAGCCCCTCGAACTCGCCGAAGCGTGGTCGGTAGCGTGGGCGAATAAGCCGGAATCCGAAGTCGTGCAGATCGCGCCGCGTAATTTCTTTTACGAGCTCAAAAGCGATCTGCCGCTCGGTGCGCTCGTGCGTGGCAATGAGACGGTGTTCAGGCTCTTCGCGCCGCGCGCGCGCGGCGTAAAACTTTTTTTCTGCGACGATCTCGCCGAGCGAGCGGGCGCGCGGGATTTCGCGCTGGCGCGCCGCGCCGATGCCGACGGTGCGGCCGGGGTTTGGGAAATCGCGTTGGGGCGGAATCTCCACGGCTGGTTTTATTGGTATGTGATCGACGGTGTGCGCGAGGGTGCGGGGCGGTTCGACCCCACGATGGCGGTCCTCGATCCTTATGCGCTGGCCGCGGTGCACCGTGACGGTCCCGGCATCGTCCTGGATCGCGCGTGGGTGGGGGAGGGTGAACGCGATTTTAAAACTCCCGCTTGGCAAGATCTCATCATCGTGGAGGCGCACGTCCGCGATCTCGGGTCCCACGCCCCGGTGAAGGCCGCACCGGATGAGCGTCGTGGCTTCACCGGCCTGACCAAGTGGGTCGAGAGCCCCGAGTTTTACCTGCATCACCTCGGCGTGAACTGCGTCGAACTCCAGCCCGTCCAGGAATTCGATAACCTCACGAGCGACGAATATCACTGGGGTTACATGACGAACAACTGGTTTGCGCCCGCGAGTGCCTACGCCCTCGACCCCGCGAAAGCCTCGGGGGTGCACGAATTTCAAGCGTTGGTGCGCGCCTTTCACCGCCGCGGCATGGCGGTGGTGCTCGATGTCGTTTACAACCACGTGGGCGTGCCGGCGCATCTGCTCTTCATCGACCGGCGCTATTATTTCGAGCAGGACGCGGCGGGCGATCTCGCCAACTGGAGCGGTTGTGGCAACGACGTGCGCGCCCGTTCGGCCATGGCCAAGCGGCTCATCATCGACAGTTGCCTCCATCTCATCGAGGCCTTCGGGGTGGATGGTTTCCGCTTCGATCTGGCCGAGCTGCTCGGTGCCGACGTGTTGCGCGACATCGAGGTGGCGCTGAAACGCGTGAAGCCCGACGTGATTCTGATCGCCGAGCCTTGGAGTTTTCGCGGACACATCGCCGGCGCCTTGCGCGATACCGGCTGGGCTTCGTGGAACGACGGCTACCGTGATTTCGTGCGGGACTACGTCCGCGGCAACGGCGGTGCGGAGCGGCTTGAGTATTATCTGCGGGGTTCACCGTGGTATTTTGCGAAATGGCCGGCGCAGACAGTGAACTACACCGAGTCGCACGACGACCGCTGCTGGCTTGATGTCATCACGGAGAATCCCGGCAACGACGGCTCCACGCCCACCGCCAACGACCGCCGCCGCACGCACCTCATGGCGGCGGTGTTGTTCATGTCACTCGGCATTCCGATGCTCGCCGCAGGCCAAGATTTCCTGCGGTCGAAACAGGGCGTGAACAACACCTACCTGCGCGGCGACCTCAACTTCCTCGATTACCGCCGGCTCTATCGCTACCTCGGCACCCACGCGTATTTCGCGGATTGGATCGCTTTTCGGCGCAGCGAAATCGGCCGGCTCCTGCGTCACTTCAAGCGGCCCAACGAGGGTTTTTTCCGATTTTTCCGCACCGACGCCTCACCCGCGCTGGCCGTTATCTACAATGCGGATCGCGCGCTCGGACCCGAGCGCCTGCTCTTTGCCGTCAACGCGACCCTCGGGGATGTCACGCTCATGCTCGGTGAGGAGGTTCCGGCGAGCGGCGCTTGGCGGCAGCTTGCCGATCAGGAACGGTTCTATTCCGGGACCAGCCATCCGGCGATGGCCCCGGTCGAGGCTTTCCTCTTCATCCCCGCGCTGGGCTGCGCCCTCTGGCTGAGCGAGTGATCGAGTGTGACACCCTGCGGCGTCAAAACCCCTTGCAACCGCGCGGGCGGGGTGTTCTTTCACCCGCCTCCGCGCTCGCGCGGAATCACTCAGCCACGATCTAGCAATAACACCTAAAAACACGGAGTCTCCCATGGCAGTCAAAGTCGCAATCAATGGTTTCGGTCGTATCGGTCGCCTCGTTTTCCGCGCTCTCGTCGAGCAAGGTCTGCTCGGCACCACCTTGGACGTGGTCGCCGTCGGCGATATCGTTCCGGCGGACAACCTCGCCTACCTCGTCAAATACGACTCCACGCAGGGCAAATTTGCCGGCACCGTTTCTTCCAAGAAGTCTTCGCCCGACAAGGCCGAAGACGATGTGCTCGTGGTCAACGGTAAGGACATCCTCGTGGTTTCCGCCAAGTCTCCCGCCGAGCTCCCGTGGGCCAAGCTTGGGATCGACATCGTGATCGAGTCCACCGGTCTCTTCACCGAAGCCGAAAAAGCCAAGGGTCACATCACCGCCGGAGCCAAGAAAGTCATCATCTCGGCGCCAGCCAAGGGCGAAGACATCACCATCGTCATGGGTGTGAACGACGAGAAGCTCGACCTCGCGGTCCACAGCATCATCTCCAACGCCTCCTGCACCACGAACTGCCTCGCGCCGATCGTCCACGTGCTCCTCAAAGAAGGCTTCGGCCTCGAAGAAGGTCTGATGACCACGATCCATTCTTACACCGCCACGCAAAAGACGGTGGACGGCCCATCGAAGAAAGACTGGAAGGGCGGACGTTCCGCCGCGGTCAACATCATCCCCTCCACGACCGGCGCCGCCAAGGCCACCGCTCTCGTTCTCCCTGAGACCAAGGGCAAGCTGACTGGTATGTCCTTCCGCGTGCCGACCCCGACCGTCTCGGTGGTCGACCTGACCTTCCGTTCCACCAAGGAAACGTCCCTCGCCGAAATCAACGCCGCGCTCAAGAAAGCGTCTGAGACCTACCTAAAGGGCATCCTCGGATACACCAGCGACGAGGTCGTTTCCTCCGACTTCATCCACGACAAGCAATCGTCGATTTACGACGCCGGCTCCTCGATCGAGCTCAACAGCAAGTTCTTCAAGCTCGTCTCGTGGTATGACAATGAGTGGGGCTACTCCAACCGTGTCGTCGATCTTACCAAGAAGATCGCCGCGAAGCTGTAATCGTAACCTCAACCGATCTATCTAACCACGGATAGCACGGATCAACACGGATGAAGAAATTCCTATCCGTGTTCATCCGTGCTATCCGTGGTTAACTTTTTCCTGAATCCTACCATGTCCAATTTCAAATCCATCCGCGATCTCGACCTCTCCGGCAAACGCGTCCTGATGCGCGTCGATTTCAACGTCCCGCAGGACAAACAGACCGGCGCGATCACCAACACCGCTCGCATCGCCGCCGCGCTCCCTTCGATCAAGTTTGCCCTCGAAAAAGGCGCCTCGGTCGTGCTCATGTCGCACCTCGGCCGTCCCGATGGCCAGAAGATCGCCAAGTTCTCGCTCAAACCCATCGCCGCCGAGCTGGAGAAACTCCTCGGCCAGCCCGTGACGTTCCTCGACGACTGCGTCGGCCCCGCCGTCGAAGCCGCCTGCGCCAAGCTCGCGCCCGGCGCCGTGGTCCTTCTCGAAAATCTCCGTTTCCACATCGAGGAAGAGGGTAAAGTGAAACTCGAAGACGGCACCTCCAAGAAAGCCGATCCCGCCACCGTCGCTGCCTTCCGTGCCTCGCTCACGAAGCTCGGCGATGTGTTTGTGAATGATGCCTTCGGCACCGCCCACCGCGCGCACAGCTCGATGGTCGGCGTCGCGCTCCCGATCAAGGCCGCCGGTTTGCTCATGGAAGCCGAGCTCAACGCCTTCGCAAAAGTCGTCGATAATCCCGCGCGTCCACTTCTCGCCATCCTCGGTGGCGCGAAGATCGCGGACAAAATTCCGTTGATCAAAAATCTCATCGAGAAGGCCGATAAAATCATCATCGGCGGCGGCATGGCCTACACCTTCCACAAGGTCCTTCGCGGCACGCCCATCGGCGCCAGCCTCTACGACCCCGAGGGCGCCAAGATCGTAGAAGAACTCGTGACCAAAGCCGCCGCGCGCAACGTCGAGCTGATCTTCCCGATCGACTTCATTTGCGCTGATAAATTCTCGCCCGACGCCAATACCCAGCCCGCGGATCTCTCAACCGGCATACCCGACAAATGGGAAGGCCTCGACGCCGGCCCGAAGTCCATCGAACTTTATCGCCAGGCCATTCTCTCCTCGAAGACCATCGTTTGGAACGGTCCGGCGGGCGTGTTCGAGTTTGAGAAATTCGCCACCGCGACCAAGGCCATGGCCGACGCCATCGCCGAAGCCACCGCGAGTGGGGCAATCACCGTCGTCGGCGGCGGCGACACCGCCACGGCCGCGAAGAAATTCGGCGTCGCCGATAAGGTCACCCACTGCTCCACCGGCGGCGGCGCTTCCCTCGAATTCCTCGAGGGCAAAGTGCTCCCCGGCGTAGCATTCCTCGAAAGCTAAATCTGAAAGCGCGACGACGCAAAGAAACGAAGCCCCGGGTGAAGGCTGATTTCATTCTTAGTTTCGATCTTTGTGGCTCCGCATCTTGGCGCTTAATTCTAATTCACCATGTCCTCCCGTAAAAAACTCATCGCCGGTAATTGGAAGATGAACAAGACGTCGTCCGACGGCGTCTCGCTCGTCGCCGAACTCGTCGCCACCATCGGCAAGCAATCCGAGGTCGAAGTCGTCGTATGCCCGCCCTTCACCGCCCTCGAGAGCGCGGCCAAGGCCCTCGATGGTTCCACGCTGAAACTCGGCGCGCAGAATATGCACTTCGAAGCCAGCGGCGCCTTCACCGGCGAAGTCTCGGCCCCGATGCTGCGCGCGCTCTTCGCGACTCACGTGATCCTCGGTCACAGCGAGCGCCGCGCGCTCTTCGGCGAGACCGACGCACTCGTGAACAAGAAGGTGCTCGCCGCGCTGAAGAATCAGCTTCGTCCGATCCTATGCGTGGGCGAGACCCTCGCCGAGCGTGAAGCGGGTTCGACGCTCTCCGTGGTGCAAACCCAGCTCGAAGCCGGTCTCGAAGGCGTCGGCAAAGACCAGGCCGCAAGCATGGTGATTGCCTACGAACCCGTCTGGGCCATCGGCACCGGCAAGGTCGCGACGACCGAGCAGGCGCAGGAGGTTCATGCGTTCATCCGCGGTCTGCTCACGAAACACTTCACCGACGTCGTGGCGCAAAAAATCCGCATCCTCTATGGCGGCTCGATGAAGCCCGCCAACGCACCCGAGCTTCTCGCGCAAAAAGACATCGACGGTGGTCCCATCGGCGGCGCGAGTCTTGAGGCCCGCAGTTTTGTCGAACTCGTCAAGGCCGCGGCCGCAGTGGCGGTCCTCTGATCCGTCAAGCCGTCCCCGTTTGTTTTCTAGAACGCGGCCTTTTCTGGCCGCGTTCTATTTTTTGGATTACTTCCCCGGCTTTTTCGTCGGCTTCTCCGGCTTGGGCGGATTTTCCCGATCTTTGTAGATCTGCTCGACCTGCTTGAGCGTCTGCCGCGATTGCTCCATGCGCGTGATGGACCGCAAAGCCTGTTGTTGCTCGGCGGTGAAACTGCTTTGGGCCAACAGGCTGATACCGGCGGTAAATTTCTCCGCCTGCGCGGTGTCGAGCGGGGCGTTTACGCGCGCCAGACCCTTCTGCAGATCGGTGGTCGCGCCGCGGAAGAGCTGGGCGTGCTCATACGCTTGGAACTGGTTGTAAACTTCCGGTCCGAACGCGGCCTGCAATTTGCGTTCGGTCTCATCCTGCGAGATGGCAACGAGGGCGTGCATATCTTTATCTTTCGGTTTGTTTCCGGAAGCCAGCAGCGCGGCGGCGACGTCGATCACCGCGCCTTGGCGCTCGATGAGCAGCCCGCGAAGACGGGCCTGGTCCGGCCCTGAGAGGTTGAGCGACTTCAACAGCGAGCCGTAGCGGGCGTCCACCTGTTCGCGGAATTTGTTGGCGAGCGTGAGTTGGACATCCGGGTTGGTGAGGAAGACCAAAATTTCCTGCTGGCTGGGGCCTTTCTTGCCGGCGGCCGGTCGCGTGGTGGATTTGGGCGCTTCGCCCGGTTTGCTGGCTTCGGACTCGGCGTCGGTGCCTTCGCTCCGGGCGGCGAGGGCGCGGGTCTCGCTGTCTTTGGCGCGCTTTTCGGCATCCCAGACCCGCTTTTGCAGCGCGGCGCGGTCTCCCGTCTCCATGGCGGCGGCGCGCAGCTGAATGAGCTCGCGGTGCTGCTGCCACGCGACCGTGCCGAGCCCGAGGGCGATGAGGGCGGAGACGGCGGCGAGCAGGGTGGACGGAGTTTTCATGGAGTGGGGTGGTTACTGCGGGCGGACGGCCATGGCTTCGATCAAGGCGTGGAGAAACGTCTTGTCGCCAGCGACATTGTGCAGCGCCTCGCAGGCGGCCTCGCTGTGCTCTTGGGCAATGCGGCGCGAGGCCTCGAGGCCGTGGAGTTTAACAAATGTGGTCTTGTCGGCCTGCGCATCTTTGCCCGCGGTTTTGCCGAGTGTCGCCGTGTCGGCGGTGACATCGAGGATGTCGTCGATGATCTGAAACGCGAATCCGAGGTGCCGACCGACCACGCGAAGACTTTCGATGTTCGACGTCGTCGTGCGGGCGCAGAGTCCGCCAAAGACGAGTGACACTTCGATCATGGCGGCGGTTTTGTTGAGATGAATGAACTCAAGCTCGGCGGCAGTGGCGTTGTTCTTTTTCTCCGCGAGCAGATCCTCCATTTGCCCGCCGATGAGCCGGCGGCTGCCGGCGGCGGGGGCGCGCTTGCGCACGAGGGACTGGGCGGGGGAAGGCTGGGCCGCGGAAGGCTCCCTCAGGATAAAGAAGGCCTCCGTGAGCAAAGCATCGCCGGCGAGGAGGGCCGTGGCTTCGTCGAATTGTCTGTGCGCCGTCGGCCGCCCGCGCCGGAGGTCGTCGTTGTCCATGCACGGCAGGTCGTCGTGGATGAGCGAGTAGGTGTGGATGCACTCGATGGCGCACGCGGCCGGGAGGGCGGAGTCATCGGTGACCCCGAGGAGTTCCGCCGCGGCGAGGGTGAGAACGGGGCGCAGGCGCTTGCCTCCGCCGAGCAGGCTGTAGCGCATCGATTCGTGCAGGCGCGCGGGGCGCGCAGTCGCCGCAGGCAGGTAGCGGTCGAGTCCCTGCTCGACGCGGGCGACGTGGCGTTTGAGGGCGGCGGCAAAGTCCATCGGGTCCGAGTAGCGCCGGGATGGGGGTGGTCCTCAAACAAAATTGCCGGCTTCGAAGCCAGCGGCGCGAAACAACCTCGCCAACGTCGCGGGGGCGGCCCATCACTGCGGTCGCTTTACGCTATGCCCACTTACGAGTATCTTTGCCCCAAATGCGGTCACGCATTCGAGCTGTTTCAGTCGATGCGCGATGAGCCGCTCAAGAAATGCCCCAAGTGCAAGAAAGCGGGCGTCAAGCGCCTCATCGGTGGCGGTGCGGGGTTGATCTTCAAGGGCAGCGGTTTTTACATCACCGATTACAAGAAGAAATCGGTGGCTCCGGCGGGTGGCGGAGAGAGCAAACCGGCGGCGCCGCCCGCCGCCACCCCTGCGGTGAAACCTTGATTACCTACTATGAGCGCTAAAACCAAACGCGGCGACTACGAACCCAGTTGGACAGAGGTCACGATCGGTGCGTTTTTGAGCGCCATCATCGGCGCCGGATTGGGCGTGGTGTTTTTGGTTTTGAAGCCGGTGATCTCGGTGAAAGAAGTCCCCAAGGATAATGAACTTGATCGCAGTTCAGTCTACTTCATCGAGGGGGGGCGCGACTCGGCCAAGGCCAAGCTGGCCACGGCAAAAAGAAAAACTTTTGCCGCCGGCGGTTCGGTGATCGTTGACGAAAACGAACTCAATTCTTTCGGCGTGGCTCCCGTTGCTCCCGTCAAACCGGCGGCGCCGGCACCCGGACCCAAATCGGTGCCCGCGGCAAAACCCGGTGGGCCGGCCGATGCGTCCGGCGGCGTCGGTTATGTGGCGGGTGCGCCGAATTTTCGCATCAACGACAGCGCGCTCCAGATGGGCGTGCCCGTGAAGGTAAACGCTTTTGGCCTCGAACTCACCGTGGTCGTGCAGGGCCGCGGGACGTTTGTGAAGGCGGGGGAGGGCTTTGTTTACGAGCCCACGACGCTGCTGGTAGGCTCATGCCCGGTGGATCGTCTGCCCATGGCGCGCGCTTTTGTGATGAAAAAAATCTTTGAGGCGCAACCGGTGCCGGAAGACATCGCCAAAGCCTGGAGCAAATTGAGTGACGTCGCAGTCGTGGGAACGGCGCTCAAACTCACGATGCCGTGAATCGCGGGCTCGCGATCGCGGGCTGGGGTTTGGGGGTTGCGGGTGCTTGCGTGCCTGCGTTGGTCGCGGCGCCCCAGCCGGTGCTTACGCGCACGGCGCCGGGGCAGTTCGAAATCGCCAGCGTTGACGTAAGTTCGGCGGAGCATGCGATGACGGAGGGAAGTGCGGCGTGGCGGTTGCTGGCCGGGCCGCTGGGTCTGCCGGCGGCATTTCCCTCGCCGATTTTCGTGCGGTTGGTGCCGGCGGCGGACTGGACGGAAGCGGTGCCGTTTCATGTTACGGCGGAGCCGGGTGGCGTGGTGTCGGTGCGGGTGCGCTGGAGCGAATCAACGCCGACGCTGTTTTTACGCCGCGCGCTCGTCCAGGCGTTACTGGTGCGCCTCGGTGTCGCCGCGCAAGGCGTGTCGCCGCAATTGGCGGCGCCGCTTTGGCTGGAACAAGCGTGCGTGGGGTGGTGGCGCACCCGCGAAGAGCCGGCGCAGCTCGACGCGTTGCAGCAGGAATCGGCGTCGCTCGCGCCACCCGCGTTGGAGGCCCTGCTGAATTGGCGCCGGAGTGATGTGGAACCGCGCGTCTTCGGCGTCGGCGCGATCTGGTTGCTCAGTTGGTTGCAAGCCGAGTCGGGCAGGGCGGGGGAGTGGCCGGCGTTGCGTGCGCGGTTACTGGCCGGCGAGGAACCGCTGGCGGCGCTGGCGACTTGTTACCCCGGTAGATTTGCCGATGCGATTGATCGCGAGCTGTGGTGGCAAACCGGCTGGCATCACGTGCGCCGGCTGGCCACGCAGCCCCAGCTCGGCGGCGCGGAGTCGCGCGTGATACTGGGGGATATGGCGCGGTTCGTTTTCGACGTGGGCGGGCGGGACACGGTGCTGCCGCTGCGGTTCGCGCTGCGCCAGAGCGAAGACCCGATGGTCGCGGCCCTGCTCGCTGCCCGAGCGAAGGAACTGCAGCGGGCTATACCGGGGCTGCATCCGTTTTATCGCAACGCGGGGCTCGCGTTGGCCGGTTGTCTGGCGGTGAAACGTCGTTCCGGGGATGAGCTCGCCGCAGCGTGTGCGGAGTTTGATCGCGAGTGGGGCGATGCGGTGGAACTTGAGGCAACGGCACGTGAGGCGTTGGACACACGGGTGCGGCGGCGCTGAGCGGGTGGGGCGGTTAAGGTCTTGCCCGTGCGCGGGCCGGCCGCGGAGACTTGCCCGGTGTCGAAGAAGTTGAAGAACATCGGTCTGATCTCGCTGCTCACCACGGTGTCGCGCGTGCTCGGTCTGGTGCGTGATCAACTCAGCGCATGGATCTTCGGAGCGGCCGAGTTGAATTCGGCCTTCGTCACCGCTTTTCGTATTCCTAATCTTTTTCGACGGCTACTGGGTGAGGGCTCGCTCACCGCGGCGTTCGTCCCGACCCTGCAGGAGGAAATAAGGGAGCGCGGGCGACCGGGCGCATTCGATCTGCTCAGCAACGTCGTGAGCTGGCTTTTCGTGGTGGCGGGCGGGCTTGGTCTCTTCGCGATTCTTTTGTGCAGTCAGTCACGGCTGCTGCCCGGCCACGATTCGAAATGGTATCTCGCGGCGGATCTTACGGCGGTGCTCTTTCCCTATGTCGTCATGATCTGCGTGGCGGCGGCGCTCAACGCCACACTCAACGTCTTCGAGCATTTCATCGAGCCTGCGCTCTCGCCGATTTGGCTTAATCTTACGATGATCGCGACCCTCGGTGGCGCGGGTTGGAATCTGGCGCACACGGATGAGGGCCGGATGAGGTGGTTGTGCGCGGGTGTGCTGCTCGGCGGTTTTTTTCAGCTGGCGGTGCCTGCGGTCGTGCTCATCCGGCTCGGCTGGCGTCCGCGGCCCGATCTCGCCCTCTCACCGCGCGTGCGGGAGATCGGCGCGCTTATGCTGCCGGGGCTTTGGGGCACGGCGATCTATCAGGTAAACGTGCTGATTTCGGGCCTGTTTGCCTATTCGATCAACGACTCGGCCGCATCGCTGCTTTATTACGCGAACCGTCTCATGGAATTGCCGATCGGCGTCTTCGCCATCGCGGTGGCAACGGTGGTTTATCCCTTGATTGCGCGTCACGCCGCCGAAAGGAATTTTGCCGGGATGGCCGACGATTATCGCAAGGGCGTGCGGCTGATTTTACTCGTCAACATCCCTGCGGCGGTGGGTTTGGTGCTATTGAGCGAGCCCATCGTGCGCCTGCTGTTTCAGCACGGTAAGTTTACCGCCGAGGCGACCGCCGCGATGGTGCCGCTGCTGGCGATCTTTGCCTTGGGCCTGCCGTTTTTCTCCGTGGTCAGTCTGACTACGCGTGCGTTCTACGCGGTCAAAGATACGATGACCCCGGTGAAAGTTTCGACGCTGAGCTTTGTGATCAACGTCGCTCTTAGCTGGAGTCTGAAAGATGTGCTCGGCGCGCCGGGCCTGGTGTTGGCGAGCACGGCGGCGATCATGGCGCAGACGGTCGTGTTACAAATCGCGCTCGCGCGGCGGTTGCCTGGCATGGGCTTTGGCGACCTGTGGCGGACGCTGGGCAAAGTCGTGATCGCGACGATGGCGATGGGCGCGGTGGTTGCGGGCGGGTGGTGGGTCGCGCGGCACGAGCTGGACGGGGCGCGCTCGGGAGATGTCGTGGCCATCGGCGGATTGATTCCTTTGGGCGCGGCGGTTTACGCGGTCGTCCTTTGGCTTCTTAAAGTTGAGGGCCGGGAGGGATTCTCGGCGCTTACGACCAAGTGGAGCGCGAAATTTCGCAAAGCCGGGTGATGCCGCGTGAAGCTTAAACTCGACTGGTTCCTCCTTGGAATGATCCTCGCCACGCTCCTCGCGTGGTGGGTTCCCGCACCGGGCGCGGCGGGCGGTTGGCTGCATCCGGAATTGCTGACCAAGGGCGGTGTGGCGCTGATCTTTTTCCTGCACGGCGTGGCGCTGTCCTTTGCCGCACTGAAGGCGGGCGCGCTGAACTGGCGCCTGCACCTGCTCGTGCAGGGCAGCACGTTCCTGTTGTTTCCGTTGTTCGGATTTGTGTCGATGTGGGGATTGGCGGGGCACGTGCCGGCCGGGCTGACACTGGGTTTTTTTTACCTATGCGCATTGCCCTCGACCGTGTCTTCG
The DNA here is from genome assembly GCA_014376585.1 of Opitutaceae bacterium. GTDB lineage: Bacteria > Verrucomicrobiota > Verrucomicrobiia > Opitutales > Opitutaceae > Tous-C4FEB. Next base: position 56,552 of record JACMRG010000303.1, read on the forward strand.
TCAGTCGCCCTCACGGCGGCGGCGCGGGGCAACGTCGCAGGGGCGGTCTTTAACGCCACGCTCTCCAGCTTGCTGGGCGTGGTGCTGACGCCGTTGTGGGTCGGTGCGATTCTGCGCACCACAGGGCAGTCCGTCGCGCTGGGGCCGGTCATCGTCGATCTTTTGTGCTGGTTGGTGTTGCCGCTGGTATTGGGTCAGCTCGCGCGCCCTTGGCTCGCGACGTGGGCGCAGCGGCACAAGGCGCGCATCAACGTCGCTGATCGGGCGACCATCCTCGTGCTCGTTTATACGTCGTTCTGCGATTCCTTCCGGCAGGGCGTCTGGTCTGGCAACGGCCTGAGCAATCTGCTGCTGGTGATCGTCGGCACGGGCGCAATCTTCACTGTGGCCATGCTGGTCACCGGCTGGACGGCGCGGGCGCTGGGCTTCAGCCGCGAGGATCGCATCGCCGCGATGTTCTGCGGCTCGAAGAAAACTTTGGCCTCGGGCGAGCCCATGGCTAAATTCATCTTCGGCGCGTATCCCGCCATCGTCCTGATCCTGCTGCCTTTTATGGTCTATCACCCGTTGCAGCTCTTGATTTGTAGTTTTATGGCCGAGCAGTGGGCGAAGGATTCGGTGGGTTCAAAGCGAGTTTTTTGAAAAAGGAGTCCTCCCGCTCGGCGCCCTCGTGAAGGTCAGCGAAACCCACGGCCCCGACCACGTGATGCGCCACAGCGGCGATCCCGCCGCTGAGATCACCGGGCGCCGCCACCCCCGGCTTCAGCTCGGGTCAAGCTGAGGCGATCATCGAGAAACGCGCCAAGGAAACTCTTTCCAAGGGCATGGTCTTCGATTGGACCGAACCCGCGTTCTAGAAAATCATCGCTGGCAACACGGGCGTTTACATTTTCCCGCTCAGCATCCTCTTGGTTTTCCTCGTTCTCACCGCGCACTACGAGAGCTTCCGCCTCCGCGTTCGCCGTTATCTCGTCGTCCCGATGGCGCTCTTTTCCGCGCTGTTCGGCCTCTGGGCCACGCAGGTGAGAACAACGTCTTCACGCCAAACGGCCTTGCCGCCAAGAACGCGATCCTGATCGTCGGGTTCGCCGTGAAGCGTCGTGAGGAAGGCGCTTCCATCACCAACGCCGCGCTCGACGCCGCCCGCCTTCGCCTCCGTCCGATCTTGATGACCTTGATCGTTTTTTTCGCCGGGGCCGGAGCGAGCCCGGCCTCACGCAAAGGGCGCGGAGTGCGTAACGGTGATTCGGGCGTGGCGCGTTGGGCGGACTGGGCGTGACAGCGAACCGGGCCGGGAACCTTCGCCGTAAAAATTCAGTTGCCGCGAATAACGCGAATGGTCGCCAATGAAAAAGTTAGAAACGAACGCTCACCAAACAGTGGACTTTAGGGATGGCTAACGGATTTGGTTTTGCATCTAAAAATTGCTTCCGTTCGCGTGATTCGCGGGGAGTCTTCTGCGTCGTTCCGGCTTAACCGGGTCGTCTCTCGGCCGGGGCGTGTTGCCGCCGTTGCGTTTTGTGCCGGCTGGCCAAGCTTTCGGTGCCAACCATGCATCCTATTTCAGCCGACGCCCTCCTTCACGCGCTCAATTGGCGCTATGCCACGCGAAAGTTCGATCCGTCTCGCATCATCGGTGGCGACACGTGGCACGCGCTGGAGCAGTCGCTCGTCCTGACTGCGTCCTCGATGGGCATCCAGCCTTGGAAATTTTTCGTTGTCACAGATCCGGCGGTGAAGGCCCTGCTCCGGCCGGCCGCATGGAATCAGAGTCAGGTGACGGATTGCTCGCACTTCGTCGTTATGACGGTGCGCCGCGATCTCGGGGCCGAACACGTGGATCGTCACATCGTCCGCATGGGCGAGATCCACGGAGTGGCACCCGATTCCCTGGGCAAGTTTCGCCAGATGGCGATGGGCAATCTCGACAAGGCGCGCGCCGGCGGGACGCTCGACACATGGCAACAGCACCAGGTTTATATCGCGCTCGGGCAGTTGCTGGCGGCAGCAGCGGTCCTGGGTGTCGATACCTGTCCGATGGAAGGGTTCGCGCCGGAGAAGTTTGACGAGATCCTGGGCCTGGCCGGCACTGATTACGCCTGTGTCGTCGCTTGCGCCGCCGGCTACCGTGCGGCCGATGATCCCGGCGCGGCGCGAAAAAAAGTGCGCTTCAAGACAGAGGATGTGATCGTGCGGATTTAGGGCGGCTTTGCTGGGTCCGGCGCCGGGATTGCCGCCTGGGTGGCGAGCCGGCTTCCGGCGAGCCGTGCGGCGCGGCTCGATCTGTTGGAGACGTTGAGCGCGGGTTGAGTCGAAACTACCCGCCGCTGAAAACGATTTTGCGTTCGTCTGCGCTGAGCTCGCGCCATTTGCCGGGAGCGAGATCACCGACAGAAAATTCGCCGATGCGGGCGCGCGCGAGGCGGAGGGTGGGGTGGCCCACGGCGGCGGTCATGCGGCGGACTTGGCGGTTTTTGCCTTCGACGAGTTCGAGGGCGAGCCAGCGGTCGGGGATGGATTTGCGCACGCGGATGGGCGGAGTGCGTGGCACCATCTCGGGCTGAGGATCGAGCAGGCGGGCGCGGCAGGGGAGCGTGCGATAGTTTTCGATGGCGATGCCGCCGCGGGCGAGGCGGTCGAGGGTGTCGGCGGAGGGGATGCCTTCGACTTGCGCCCAGTATTCGCGGCGGTGGGCGTAGCGCGGATCAAGCAAACTAGAGTTAAGACCGGGTTCGTCGCTTAAGAGCAGGAGGCCCTCGCTGTCGGCGTCGAGGCGGCCGAGCGCATAAACACCGGCGGGCAAACCGAATTCGGCGAGGGTCCGCCATTTCGAGCCGGGCTCGGGCGTGAACTGCGACAGGACGCCGTAAGGTTTGTTGAACGCGAGTAACACACCCGGAGTTGGTGGGGCGGAAGTGCCGGTCGCAAAACGAATCGGTTGCGGATGATCGGGAGTGTGTTCACGTGTGCGGCATGCAAGCGCTCCAGCTCACCGCAATCAATCAGCTCACTGTGGTCGATGTGCCCGCGCCCGTGCCGGCGGCGGGGGAGGCGGTGATCAGGTTGCAGGCGGCGGCGCTCAATCACCGCGACCTGTGGATCAAGCTGGGGCAATACGCGGGGCTCAAGTATCCCGCGCAGCCGGGCTCCGACGGTGCGGGTGTCGTGACGGCGCTCGGTGCTGGCGTGGAGGCGGCATGGTTGGGGCGTGAAGTGGTGATCAACCCGAGTTTTGGCTGGGGTCCGAGCGAGGCGACGCAGGGGAGCGAATTTTCGATCCTTGGTTTGCCCCGCGCGGGCACCTTGGCGCAGCAGATCGCGGTGCCCGTAGCCCAGCTTGCGGCCAAACCGGCGCATCTGAGCTGGAACGAAGCCGCCGCCCTGCCGCTGGCGGGTTTGACCGCTTATCGCGCGCTGTTTGCCCGCGCGCACTTACGGGCGGGGGAGAAGGTGCTCATTTCGGGTGTCGGCGGCGGAGTGGCCTTGTTTGCTCTGCAGTTCGCCTTGGCGCAGGGCGCCGAGGTGTGGGTCACGTCGAGCAGCCCGGACAAGATCGCCCGGGCGGTCGGGTTGGGTGCGCAGGGCGGCTTTGACTACACCGTCGATGGTTGGACCACCCATGTGGCCGCTCGGGTGCCCGGCGGCGGGTTCGATGTGATTGTGGACAGTGCGGGCGGGGTGGGCTTCGAGCACCTGATCGATCTCGCGGCGCCGGGCGGGCGGATCGTTTTATTCGGGGCGACGCGCGGGAATCCTCCGCTGCTGCCGATGCGAAAAGTGTTTTGGCGCAATATTTCGCTGCTCGGAACGACCATGGGGTCGCCGGCGGATTGGCGCGCGATGATGGAATTCGTGGCCCTGCACCGGACCGTGCCGGTGGTGAGCGACGTGTTCCCGTTGTCGCATGCGGGCGAAGCGTTCGATCTGATGGAGCGCGGCGGGCAATTCGGGAAGATCGTGATAACGCCGTAAGGGGAAAATCGCCGGATTCAGGCTTGGCGTGTAGCGGCGGGGCTGGGAAATTCGCGCCTTCCATGAGCGATTCCTCCCACTTTTTTGCGTGTGTCATGGCCGGCGGCAGCGGTGAGCGGTTCTGGCCGATGAGCCGGGCGCGCATGCCAAAGCATCTGCTGAAGCTTTTTTCGGAGCGCACCTTGGTCGAGGAAACCGTGCGCCGGCTCGAAGGCGTGGTGCCGGCGGCGAATGTCTTTGTGCTCACCAACACCGCACAGCTCGCATCCACGCGAGCGGCGTTGGCGGGAGTCATTGCGGAGAAAAATATCGTCGCCGAGCCGGCGAAGCGCGACACCGCGACGGCGGGGGGGGTGGGGACGGC
>JACMRG010000304.1 GCA_014376585.1 Opitutaceae bacterium
GCCGCCAAGCCCGGCACCAAATCCTTCGGCGCCATCTCCATTTTCCTCCAAGCCGCCTATGCCATCGCCCCCGGCCACAAGGTCCCCGCCGCGTGCTTCCATCCACGGCCCGACGTCGAATCCTACCTCCTCCACCTCGTCCGCCGCTCCGCGCCGTTCACCTTCGACCGCACCACCAAATCCGTCATCCGCGGCTGCTTCCAACAACGCCGCAAACAGATCGGCTCCCTCCTCCGGCATCTCGTTCCCGTCCCCACCGCCGCCGCCTGGTTGGAACATCTCCGCTCCGTCGGCCTCTCAGCCCTAAGCCGCCCCGAAGATATCCCGGTCTCCGCCTGGCAACACCTCGTAGTTCCCCCTGTAACTGCGACTTGAAAGCTCACTCGCCCACGTTACACATTTTCTCTTTCAATTAATTCCCATGCGTCGTTCTCCCTTCCCGTTCCTCTTCGCCATCCTCGCTGTTTTCACGGCCGGCAGTTTCGTCAGCCTTCACGCCCAAGCCGACGGCTCCGCGCCCAACGAAGCCCCGCCACTGCTGGGCCGCGTGGACGGTCGCACCTACATTTCGCCCACGGGTGCTTTCAAAGTGAGCATCCCCGTCCTCCCCGAACTTGGCGGCACCATCACCGACACCGAAAACGTCGTCACCTTCCAAGACGACTTCAACATCCACATCAGCATCGCCGCCTTCCCACAGGACGCCACCCAGCGTTGGGAAATGTCCACCCGCGGCCTCAAGGACTACCTCGTCTATTTCTTCAGTAACTACGTGCTGGGTGACTTCCGCCAGTCGTTCCCCGAAGCCTCTATTGAGAGCGCCAAGTTCGTCCCCAGCGTCCTCGACGGCTCGCTTGTCACCTACATTCTGCTCCCCGGCGGGTCCATGTTCATGGACAAAATCCCCATGCTCGCCGGCGGCCCCCCGCCCACGGCGAAACGCGGCAACCAGCTCTTCGTCAAAAACGGCCACATCTTCGTGATCAGCATCGAGCTCACCGAACGCGTCCTCGAGCGCAGCATTTACAAAAAGACCACCGTCGAAGAAGACGAACTCCTCCGCCGGCGCCTCAACGAAGTCATTGTGCGCCCCCAATTCGCGAAACCCGCCGCGCCCGCGAAGTAAATCGCGTTCCTCTCCGTCTCCCGCGCCCCCGGCCGCCCGCCACTCCCTCGTCTCATGTCGCTTACGGGATTCCTTTCCTTTCTCCTCATTGGCGCTCTCGCGGGCTGGCTCAGCGGCGTCATCGTCAAAGGCAGCGGCTTCGGCGCCCTCGGCAACATCATCGTCGGCATCGTCGGCGCATTCATTGGTGGGTTTGCCTTCGGTCTGCTCGGCATTTCCGCCCACGGCATCCTCGGCCAACTCATCTTCGCCACGCTCGGCGCGATCCTCTTCATGTGGCTGCTCCGCTTCGTAAAGAAGTGAGCAGCGTCCGGCCGCAACGCTCACGGGCCTCGCGCCTTCTGGCCGGCAGTCTGGTCGCCTGCTGCCTCCTCCTCAGCGGCTGCGTTTACCTCCGCCTCCTCGAATTCAAACGACAGCTCGGCCACTTCGACCGGTTCTTCACCCTAAAAACCGACGACGGTCTCCGTCTCGCCTGCCTCACCCCGGTTCTGCTTGCCGACGATTTTCGTTGGCTCGGCCTCACGCCGGAAACCGTAATAACCCTCGGCCAATCCCAGCAGTGGCGCATCCGCTGGGTCAAGCAGCTCGCACCCGGCGCCCGACAATCCGACGCCCATGACATCGAGCTGGAGCTGATCTTCACCGACGGGAAGTTCACGCGCCTTTTCCTCCCCGAGCGCTACTTCGCCTTCGTGCCGAAACCGTTTTTTACCGGCCTCCTTCGCAGCCTAGGCAAGGCCGGCGTCGATAAAAGCCGCCGCCTTGCCGAGGTGAATTTCACCCCCGAGGAGCGCGCCCTCCTCACCACCCGCGTCGTCGCCACCTCACTGGCGATGCTTCTCGGCACTCCGAGCGAAAAGACCGTCGAAACCACCCGCACGCTCTTGCGCTACCGCTACACGCCCATCCCGCCTCAATCCAAAAACGGCGTTATCGACATGACCTTCACGTTCGACACCGCCACCGGCCAACTCCAGCGCCTCAACGGCCGCTCCCCCGTCGGCCAAATCGCATTCAATTTCGAAACCCCGCCCGCCGTTATCGCGCCCCCGCCACCTTGAACGAGACTTTGTGCATATACCTCCCAACTTGCCTCACTGCGCGCCACCGCCCCACGCTCGCCCTATGAAATTGCGAGCCGCCAACGAGGCCGACCTGCCGGCCATCGTCGCGATTTATAACAGCATCATCGCCGGCCGCATCGTCACGGCCGATTTGGAACCTGTCACTGTTGAGAGTCGCCGCGCGTGGTTCACCGCCCACCAGACACCGAACCGCCCGCTGTGGGTGCTGACCGATCCCGCCGCCACCGACCAAGTCTGCGCTTGGGCCAGCTTCGATTCGATCTATCCCCGCGCCGCCTACGACGGCACGGTCATGGTCGCCCTCTATCTGGCCGAATCCCATCGCGGCAAAGGCCTGGGTGGCTGGCTCCTCGACGAAGTCATCGCCCGCGCCCCCGCGCTCGGCGTCCACACGCTCACCGGCTATATTTTCGCCCATAACGAGCCGAGCCTGCGCCTCTTCCGCCGCCACGGCTTCACCCAATGGGCGCACCTGCCGCGCGTGGCCGTGCTCGACGGCGTCGAGCGCGACCTCGTCATCCTCGGCCGCCGCGTGGCGCCGTAAGTTTGTCCGAGGTAGTCTCGGTCCCTCCGGGCCCGAGGACCCGAGCCCGCCCTGCAGCCAAGCTACGTCCTCCCTTACAGCCCCGTCTTAATCGCCGGCGCTGCATTCGGTGCTCCGTTTCTGCGCACCCCCTGCGTCCCCTCCGGCCGGAGCGGAGCGGATGGCATGTCCGTCGGCAACTGATCCGCGCACATCTCTAATATCTCAATCGCAAGCAGTCCTGATTGTGCTGCGCCGTTCGTGCCGACCCGCGCAGCCTCGTCGAGCGGATTGAGCACCTCCGGCCCCTCAATGCGCCGCGTGGGCGCGCCGCTCGCGCGGAAGCCTCCGCCAAAGCCGCCGCCGCCGAGCGCCCGCTTCGCAAACGCCACGTTCTTCGTCTTGTGGTAAACATAGGCCGCCAGCCGATCGGGCCGCGCATAACGCGCATCGTCGTCACCCTCCGTCCCCGTCTGCATGTCCTGTCGGATCACTTCGGCCGACGCCGTCGTAAGTCGGCAGAACTGAAGCCAAAGTTTATCCCAACGCGGGTCTTCCAGCATTTCGCCCAGCTCGATCGCGACCTCACCGCCGCCCATGATCGTGGCGAGATTGTAGTCACCGGCCGCCTCGGAGAGTTGGAAGAGCCGGTTGGTCTCCGGATCGTAGCCGAAGACGAGATTCTTGCCCGTCTTCATCCCGAGTGGCATGGCGGCGAGACTGTCCACCCCCGCGAGAATTTTATCCCGCCACTTCGTGTCGCCCGTGCGTTCCCACTCCGTCATCCAGTTGCCCACGAAGCCAAACCAGTCGGGTCCGAGCCGCACCCGGCCGGGCGCGATCTTCTTTTCCGCCTCGGTTGCCGGCTGGGCGATGCGCATGGGGTCGAATTCCGTCGCCGCGGAGTCCGCGATCGTCATCTCGCGCATAATATCACCCACGCGCTCGTCCGTCGTGAGATAGTAATAAAAACGCCGGTAGGCCGCCTGGCTGATGCGGGCCTCCTTCGCGCCGCAGCCCCAATGCCGGACGTTGTGCCGCGAGCCAAGCCCCGCGAAGCGCCCGAGATGGTAGCAATCCACTTCGCCGGTGTGCCGCGTCATCGCTTCGGCCAGGCGGAAAAGATCGGCACGGCCCGTCCTCAAAAACGAATACCACAACCACATGTCCGTCCCGAGTTCGGAGTTGTCCCACGCCATTCCTCCGAGGTCGTAGCGCCACACGTGACGGTCGGCGTCGAAGCTGTGCATGAAATCGCCGAAGTCCCAGAACCCATACCAACGATGCTGCTCCACGGCCTTTTGGTAATACGCGAGCGTCTCATCGAGTCCTTCCTCGATGGATTTTTTAAACGGCGTCGAGCGATCAGGCAGGCTCCAAATGCCAAAAGCCCGCGCATCGTGCAGCACTTGCGGCGGGCACGCCAACACCGGAGGCTCCCGCCCCACCGCCGCCTGCGCCGCCGTTTCCGCCTTCGTCGGCACCGCTCCGCTGGGGAACAGTGTGAGTTCGCCCGTGCGCGCGACGCCGGTCGCAGTGCTAAACCCGGGCTGCACATCCTCGTAAACCGCTTCGAGCCCGTGCGCCTTGATGTCGTAGTGCCGCAAATCCATCGCCGGCGCATCGGGCGACCACATCCACACCGTCAATTCGGCCGCCGCCGAGGCCGCGTTCCGCACTTCGAGCGCCGCGGGGTGGGATTGCCAAAAATTCTTCAGGCTCACCGCCAGTCCACCGCTCACATCCCCGACAAAAACCAGGCCCGACGCCCGCTTGCCCGCGCCCGCCGGAATCCAGGCGCTCAGCGAATTGGTGCGTTTCTCGATGGTGAAACCGTCCGCGTTGGGCTGCACGAGCCGGAACGAATCCCACACCGCCCACTGCTCCAGCAGGCTTTTCCCGCGCGCATTGACCTCTGCGCTATTCGGCACCCGTTTCCCCGCGAGCTGATCGGGATAAATGTCCGCCCCGTCCGCCTTGGCCACGAAACGCCCCTGACGCCCCGCCGCCGGCTGAATCGGTTCCGACCAGAGTCCCTCGCCTTCACCGGAAAAACGCACGTGGCGGTTTTGGATTTCCTCCCGCATCGGCACCGCAAACCGCACGCCCAGTCCGCGAATGAAATCTTTCTCCTGATCGCCGTCGAAAATAAAGGTGTGCACCATCCGCACCGACTCCACGCCCGCGGAAAAATAAAGCCGCACCGTGAACGGCAACCACGCCCGCGTCCCGCGCACCGACCGGTGCATCCCCTCGATCTTCACCACCGCGCGCACCGGCCCCGCCTGCTCCAGCGTGACCTTACCGATCTCGCTCACGAATCGCTCGTCCCGCACCGCGCCCGTCGCCGCATAGTCGGCGCGGTCCTCCGTCATCGCGACCAATTGTCCGTCGCGGGCCACCACCCGACCATCGATCTTCAACGACTCGATGAGCGCGGCCCCGCGCGCGGCCACGCGGCATTGCAGCACGCCGGTATCGACGCTGACCCCGCCCGCGTCCTGCGTCGCCGTCAACGCCACCGCCGGAGCCAGCGCTACCCCTTTGCCCAGTTGCAACGGCCCGGCGACATCTGGCCCGCCGCTCACCGCGACCCCGAGCCACTTTACCGAACCGTCCGGCCACACGGCGAGGGGCCACGTCTGCGCCGGCACCGGCTGTCCTCCCGCGGTCTTCGCGGCGAGCGAATCGCTGCGCTGCCATGCGCCCTTCTTGAACGGCACCCCAAAACTCACGCCCACCTTCACCACCGGTGGGCTTTGGCCGAGCCAGTTCGCCGTCACATCGGCCGCCGGCAATAGTGACCACGACAGGCACGCGAGAGTGAGAAACCGAGAAAAGGAAATGTTCATTGAGGTAATTTGAAGAATGGCTGACGCGAGCGAGACGACGCCTCGTCCCCGAAGATGCGCCAACCCGCCCCGCGACCGGCCTCCCGCAACCACAGACAGTCCGAACCACAATCCCCCGACTCTGCCTTGCCCCGCAACGCCCGCCGCGCCC
>JACMRG010000305.1 GCA_014376585.1 Opitutaceae bacterium
CCGATGCCGTCGATCTCGCGGGCGACGCGGTAGGGCTGGGAGAGGAGGATGGGCTTGGCCTGCGCGCCGTAGCGTTGGACGAGTTTCACGCACTGGCCGGGGGTGACGCCGTAGGTCTGGAGGAAGATGTAGAGTTCGCGCTCGGTGCGTTTGGAATCCCAAGCTTCCTTGATGGCGGTGGCGCGTTTCTTGCCGATGCCGGGGATGTCGCGGAGTTTGCCGGATTCTTCGCTGAGGACGCGGAAGGTATCGGTGCCGAGGGCGTCCACGATTTTGTTGGCGTAGGCCTTGCCGATGCCGGGGACGAGGCCGCTGCCGAGATATTTGCGGATGCCGTAAACGCTGGAGGGGAGTTCGCTTTTGAAGGCGGCGATCTTGAACTGCGCGCCGTGTTGCGAGTGCTGGGTCCACTCGCCGGTGAGGTGGAGGGTCTCGCCGCATTCGACGCTGGGGAGGGCGCCGACGGTGGTGACTTTTTCAATTTTATCCTCGGTGGCGGCGGGCGCGGGCTTGGCGCTGGCAGCGGCGGGCGCAGGGGCGGGCGCGGGGGCGGGGGCGAGGCGGGTGTCGGGGCGGAACTCGGCGATGGTGTAGTGGTTCTCCTCGTTGTGGAAAATGATGCGTTCAAGGACGCCGGTGAGGGTGGCGCTGGGAGCGGGGGAGGTTTTGGCCACGGTGGGAAGACGAGCTGGCGGAGGTGGGCTCAGGCGGATTGCCAGTCTTCGATTTTGAGGCCGGGGACGCGGGAGAATTCGCGGAGGTTGTGCGTGATGAGGGTGGCGCCAAGACGGAGGGCTTGGGCGGCGATGAGGAGATCGTAGGGGCCGATCAGTTCACCGCGTCGGGCGAGGAGAGTGCGGAGGCGGCCGAACTCGGCGGCGTCGGCTAGGGTGAAGGGCTCGAGGGGCAGGGTGGAGCGGAGGGCGTCGAGGCGGGTGCGTTGCGAGGTAACGCCACTTTTCACGGCACCGTATTCCAACTCGGCCACGACGATGGATGATGCGCGCACGTGGTCGAAGGCGGTGACGAAGCGTGCGACCAGCGGGCGGTCCGCGCCGCGCATGTAGCGCGACAGCGCGTTGGTATCGGGCAGGAACAGGCTCACCAGGTGAGGTCGCGGGGCACGTCTTTGACGGGGTTACGCTCGGGCAGGGGGAAATCCGGGCAGGAGCCGGCGAGTTTGATAAAGCGGGCGCGACGCTTCTCGAGGTCGTCATGGGGCGTGATGAGGACGCCTTTAGCGGTGCGGCGGAGGGTGACGGTCTTGCCGGGGAAGCGGAACTCTTTCGGCAAGCGCACGGCTTGGGAGCCGCCGGTCACAAAGAGTTTGGCGGTTTTAGTCATGTAGCTACGGTGTAGGCATGCCGGGGCGCGTCAAGGTGCGCCATAGAACTCGGGCGGAAGTCTTGGCGCGGATGCGCGGCGGCGGCGAATGGGATGAGCGCGGGCACCAAAAAGCCCGCCGTGATGTGGCGGGCAACGACACGGGTGCAGCTGAGAGAACCGGTTATTTAGCGGCTTTGGATTCTTGGATGAGCTGCTGCATCTTGGGCATGAGGTCGCGCTGCATTTCCTGCATGAGGGGCATTGTCTTGGCCATGATCTGGGGCTGTTTCGCGAGCATGGATTGGCCGGCGGCGGAGGTGAAAAACGCCTTTATGGCGTTGAGTTCAGACTCGCTGTAAACCTCGGCGTAGATCTGGTCCATTTTAGTGATCATGGCCTTGGCGGAGTTCATGGAGAGATCCATGATTTTGCCTTGGAGGGCTTCGGCGGCGGCGCGTTGATCGGGTGTCGCGTCGGCGGGAAGCGGGGACATTTGGGTGGCCATCTGTTTCATCTGAGCGGCCATGCCGTCGAACATCTTGTCGACCTGCATGGCGGCGATGGTTTCGCGGGCGAGGGCGAGCTTGGTGGCGTCGGCTTGGGCGAAGGCGCTGGAGGCGAAGGCGAGGAGGGCGAGGAGGAGGCGGGTAGTTTTTATAGGGGAAGAGGAGTCGAGTGGAGGCGAAGGGGGGAATCAGCGCGAACTGTAAGTGCCGAAGACGAGCGGGTGAATGAAAGTATTGTTGAGATGCAGGTCGGCGGTGGCGTAGTGCCGGTGCAGGCGATGCCAGAGCAGCCATTGGCTGGCGGCGATGAGCGGCAGGAGGCTGAGAATTCCCAGCGGACTGAGAAGATAAGGGCTCCAAGAGGAGCGGGTGAAGGCGAGCACCATGACGGTGACGACAACAGGCGTTGCGAAGAGGATGTGAAGTCCGCCGCGGTGAGTCGTGCCGGCGGCGGTGAGAAGTGGAAGGAGAACGGCGAGCGCGGCATTCATGGCGAATAGCGGGGACAATCCGAAGTTGGGTAGGAGCTGGCGGGACATGGCCTGACCGATGAGCGAAACGAGGAAGATGGCGATGAAAGGAACGATGAGCGCAGCGGCCCATTGCGCGGTGGCTTGCCAGAACATGACGCGGGCGAGACGGGCGCGGGAGATGGGCAGGGGAATTATTTGTGAGAAGAGCATGAGCGAGCAGAGCATGCATGCGCCGGGGTGGAGCATTACGGCGGACACGCCGGAACCGAAGTTGGGCGTGGTTATCTGAGCGACGGTGGGCCAATACTCCGTCGTTCCCTTCATCAATGCTCGAAGGGGGAGCACGACGGCGAAGCCGAGGGTAAGACCGGCGGCGAGTAGATTGATTTGGAGGATTGAACCGTGCTTCGCCACGCCCAGATTTGCGTGCCAGAGGACGCGTAGCCAATCAAGGGAGCGGGGGCCGACGGTGCACACGGTCCAGTTGCGTCCGGCGGCTGTGGGGTGGCCCTGACGTCGGCTGCGTCTCGCGACGGCGAGTTCGTCGCGCCAGAGGGCGGAAACTTTGGCGCGGAAAAGATGAGAGAATAACTGGGTTTGGTAGGCGACGAATGGGATGTGGGCCCGGGCGCGCACACTGGCTCGGGAAAAGCCGAGGGCGAGGCAGGCCCAGGTAACGGCAAGTCCGCAGACTACGAAAAGCCAAGGGGCGGTAGTCATGGCGACTCCTAGGTCTGAAATCGCGGAGCGACTCCGCAAAAACCAAAGGAGGATAAGTGCCGCGAGGAGGGTGAGGGAATCGTGGAGTCGGTGATGGCGGGAGAGGCAGGGGAGGGCCGTGAGAGCGGCGGCCAGACCGAATGCGGCGAATGGGGAGAAGGGCGTGTCCAGGTGGACTCCATGGGCGATCGCGAGCGCGCAGAGGAAGATGGTGGCGGCGGCGGTGTAGCGCTGACGTTGGCGAAGCCCGGGAAGAAGTTGTGCAAGCGGCCGGTGCATGGGCTCGTGCACAGCGCCGGAAATTACCATTCCGAGCAGAAGAGGCAGGGTAGTCACGAGGGTGATAAGGCGTCTCGTGGCAGCGTCGCTCTCGGAAGAAAATGCCCAGGAGCACATCGTGTAGAAAGCCACGATGAGCACGGAGCGCAGCGGGCGCAGGAAGCGGAGGTGGGCGATGAGCGCGTTCATGGGGCGGAGATGGCGGGCTGCGCGGCGAGGAGGAGGGGGAACATTTCGTCGAGGCTCAGCCGGCGGGTTTGCACTCCTACGCCGTGGGTCGTGGCGAAGGCTTCGGCCGCGTCGGGGGCGCTCGTGCGCACGGTGAGGCGGGCTTGGCGGTCGGTGCGTTGTTGGGCGACGATGAACGGCTCGGTGAACGTGGCGAGCGGGGCGGCGTCGGTGGCGGTGACGGTCCACTCGGCGAAACTTTCCTGGAGGTCGTCGAGGGAGGAATTTTCCACGACGCGGCCGGCGTCGAGGGCGATGATCCAATCGACAATTTTTTCGACGTCGTTGAGCAGGTGCGAGGAGATGACGATGGTGCAGGCGTCGTCGCGGAGGCGTTCGAGGAGGACGTCGAGGAGGCGGCGGCGCACGATGGGGTCGAGGGCGCTCATGGGCTCATCGAGGAGGAGCAGGGCGGGGCGGTGGCAGACGCCGAGGAGGATGCCGACTTTCTGGCGGTCGCCGGGGCTGAGTTCGGCGATTTTACGGGCGATGGGAACTTCGAGTTGGGTGGCGAGGCGGCGTTGGAGATCGTGGTCCCAGCGCGGATAAAAGGAGGCGGTGAAGGCGAGATGCTGGGCGACGGTCATCCACTCGATGAATTTGCCTTCCTGCATGACGAAGCCGAGGCGGGTGAGCTCGGGGGAATCGAGAAGATCGGTGCGGCAGCCGAGGGTATGGCAGGTGCCGTAAGTGGGAAGGACGAGGCCGGCGGCGATCTGGAGCAGGGTGGACTTGCCGGCGCCGTTGCGGCCGAGGAGGCCGACGACGTGGCCGGCGGGGATGGAGAGGGTGATGCCGGCGAGCGCGATGTGTTCGCCGTAGATTTTCATCACGCGGTTGGCGGTGAAGACGGAGGCGGCGCACGCGGGCGGAGTCGCGATGGTGGGCGCGGGGGACTCGGAAGGAGCACGGGCGAACGAGGAGAAGATGCTCATGGGGAGGACGGAGTCTTGGGGGTGGGGGCGGCGAGGGTTTCGCGGAAGAGTTTGAGCGCTTGCGGGCGGGAGATGCCGAGCTGGGTGGCCATGGTGGCGGCGGCGGCGAGGTGTTCGCGGAGGTGGGCGAGTTTGTCGGTGGCGACGGCGGCGCGCGGGCGGTCGCGGACGACGAGGGTCTGGCCGCGGCGGCGTTCGAGGACGCCTTCGCGCTCGAGGAGGTTGTAGGCTTTGCTGATCGTCATCGGATTCAGCGTGAGCTCGGTGGAGAGGGCGCGGGTGGAGGCGAGTTCGGCGCCGGCGGGGAGGACGCCAGTGGCGATCTGGAGCTTGAGCTGATCCATGAGCTGCCGGTAGGCGGGGACGCCGTTGTGGGGGTTTATAACGAGAAGCGGCGGCATGAAACGGGTGATGTGTGTAGTGAACTAGTTCACTAATGCAGTTGGTCGATAAAAATCGTGCGTGGGAGGCGGAGCGCAGGGACGCGGCGGCGGGCGCGGAGGCGGATCGGGGAGGGCGGAGGCGGAGTTCGGCGACCCCGCCCTACGCGACGGAAGAGTTGCGTGGCGCGGGCGGGGCGGGCTTTTTCCGGGCATGGAAACGCCGACGCCGGACTCATTGCTCCCGATCATCCAACTCTCGGTGACGCCCGTGATTCTGCTGTCGGGTATCGGCTCGCTGCTGATCACACTCACGAACCGCATGGCGCGGGTGGTGGATCGCACGCGGGGTCTGACGACGCAGATGCTGACGGCTCACGACGAGGAGCGGGCGCATCTGGAGAGTCAGTTGGATATCCTCTGGCACCGGGCGCAACTCGTGCGGCGGGCGGTGACGTTTGCGGCGACGAGCATGCTGATGGCGTGCCTACTCGTGATGGTGATCTTCGCGGGCGCGCTGCTGCATTTCGAACTGGGCGCGGTGATGGTGGGCGTGTTCATCGCCAGCGTGGCGCTCGTGATCGTGGCGCTGGTGGCGTTTCTGCAGGATATCTTTGTCTCGCTGGCGGCGCTGAAGCTCGACGTCGAGCGGGCGCGGCGGATCAGCCGCTGAGGACGGCGCCGATCTCGGGCAGGCCGGGGAAGATGCGGGCGGCGCCGGCGG
>JACMRG010000306.1 GCA_014376585.1 Opitutaceae bacterium
GACCAGCCCCGGGAGCCAGGCAGCCACCTTCCCACGGGTAGCGGCGGGACCTCGGGGGGCGCCGGGTCCGAGGGCCTGCGGCGCTTCGGCGGCCCCGAAGATCCCGCCGCTACCTCCCTCGGCAGAGGTCCTCGGAGTTCATGACAGCCTTCTGGCGAGAGGGGTGGCGCGCGGCGCCGGGGTGTATAAAATCCCCGGCAGCGCCGATCCATCCGTCTTCGAAAAGTGGCTGCGGCATCCCCCCGCAGTTCCCTTTTCTTCACCTCCGCCGATTTCCGTGCATGCTGCGGGCGCCCCGCCGACGCTCGTAGGTTTCGCGCTGAAAAAATCCGGTCTCCGTGATCCTTCCCCCGCCTTCCGTCCTCCGTGTCTCTGTGCCTCTGTGGTTCACTCCGATTCCATCCGCCCAATCCCACCCCAAGGCCCGCCCTACCCCCGACTCGCCGCCAGCAACCGATCCAGCACCTCCGCATTCCGCTGCGTCTCCGCCAACCCAAACGCCGGCGCCCGCCCCTCCAAAATCGCCGCCGCGAAATCCTCCACCTCCGCGCGGTAGCGATCACTTTCAGCCACGGCGATCTCCGTCCGTTCCTCGCCGCGCGTCAGCACCAGCGCACCCGCCGGATCAAAAAACGTGTCGGTGATCTCCAGCACACCCTCCGTCCCCACGATCTCCGCACCGATCCGCTTGTGCGCGTTGAACCCACAGTGCAACGCCGCCACCAGCCCACCCGGATACTTCATTAGCGCCGAGCACAACATATCCACCCCGTCTCCACTTCCACTTTCCCCGCTCCGCACGCACTCGATTTGCACCGACTCCGGCCGCACCGCACCCGGAACCGCGCCCGCCGCCGTATCCGCCACAAGTCCGCAGAAATTCACCGGATAACAGCCCACCTCATAGAGCGCGCCCCCGCCGAGCGACGACTCCAGCTTGATCGACGCCGGATTCGCCAGCAGAAACCGGAAACTCGCCTGCAGAAATTTCACCTCGCCGAGCACGCCGCTCCGCAACGTCTCCACCACCTTCCGCGTGCGGTCCGTGTAGCGATACATAAACGCCTCCATCAGCTTCACCCCGTTTTTTTCCGCCGCGTCGATCATCCGCCGACACTCCGCCGCATTGAGCGCCATCGGCTTTTCGCAGAGCACATGCTTCCCGCGCTCCAGCGCGCGGATCATCCACTCCGCATGCTGATTTGCTACCTTGAGTTAGTCCTCGAAAGCCACGCCTCATTCACCGTAATCCGTGGCTTACTCCTCGTGGTCGTGGGCGTCTGGGGAATGTTCAGTCCCGTGGTCTTGGGCATTTTTTCGACCACCACGCTGCAAGCCGTCAGCCAACTTTTGTTGGGGATCGTCGGTATTGTCTGCGGCCGTGGCGGTCGGAGCCATGACTGCCTCTTTTTCACCGGTAGGTTGTTTCTCGCCGTCGGTGTGATCTGGTTCCTGCCCGGGGATTCGGAATTTATTGCGGACCTGTTCAACGTTAACGGAGCGGGAGCCGCACTGAATATCGCGATTGGCGTGACTTCCATCACCCTGATTCGCCCTCAACCTTCGGCGGACGATTCACCCCAGAGCTGATCACCGCCTCGCGCAGTGGTTTCCGGCACCGCTGATGCGTCGCGAACGTCCGGCGAGGAGCCGTGCCGGCGCAAATCCGCACCGCCGCCGGAATTCTCCGCTCTGAGTGTTGCGCGCTCAACTAAGTTCCCGCCCCTCACGCCAGCGCCGCGCGGCAATAGTTCAGCGCCCTCGCGATCTCCGCCATACGCGTGGAATCGGCCGGCACTGTGTATTCGAATTCGATCGTGCCCTCGATCGGCCACTTCTCGTCGCGAATAAGCTTCAGCACCTCGGCGACCGGCGTGTCGCCTTGGCCAAACGGCATGTTCGGGCCAAGGCCCTTTTTCCGATCCTTGAGGTGAACGTGCGTAATGCGCTCGTGGTGCTTCTTGATAAATTCCACCACCGAGCCGTTGTCGCCAGCGACGAAATGTCCGAGATCGACGTTCGCACCGTTGTATTCCGCCACCGCAAACGCTTTCTCCCACATGGCAGGCGTGGTCGTGGCGTGGCCGTGGTAGCCGATCCAGAACTTGTGCTTATCCGCAAACGCGCCCACGCGCTTCAGCTCGTTCTCGTCGAAAGAAATTTCCGTGGAAATCGCGCGCGCGCCGACCGCCTTTGCGAGGGTGAAACCGTAGTCGAGTTCTTCGTCGCTCAATTGGAAAACGCGGTCGAGCTTGAGGATCCCGATCTCCACGCCCGCCTCCTCGTATTTCTTGCGAAACGCTTTTGCCGCCGTCATCGGTGCCGCCGCCCGCCACATGCGAAGCCGCTCGTGCGATTCTTTGTCCAACGCGGTCGCCGCCTTGCGCTCTTCGGGCGTGGCCGTCGCCTTGCGCGCCGCCGCCGTCCGTTCGGAACTGACCGGTGCCGGCGCACCCATGAAGGCTTCGATCGGTTGAGCGCGCAGTTCGAGCGAGCTGAGATTAAGGGCGACGCAGGCTGCGAGAATCTCGTCACCCGTCATGTTTCCCGGACCGAAGCTGTAGGGCACATTGAGACTGAGCTGCACCCCTTTGATCTTGGAATTAGGCTTGGCCGCCGGGGCTGCCGGCGTCGCCGCAGCGGAAAGGCGCCGCGCGTTTAAGAAGGCCATTGCAGGCAGAGCGACCAGGGCAAGCTTGGCCATTTCACGGCGAGTATAGAGGTGCATAGGGGTAAAGCAGCGCGATCGGATCGCCGGGACGAAAAGTGGGGTCTGATCGAAGCCGCTGACTGCGATTGATGGGGTCGCTCAGGATAAATCAAGCCCTCGTTCCACCGGAGCCGCGCCGCGCCTTCGCGCTTTGCCGATTGCCCGCGTCGGCCGCCCGCGTTTTCACTCTTCACGTTTCCCTTCCCCCTTCGTCACGTCTGCGTCCGTCCACCATGCAACTCCTCCGCTCCGCCCCGGCCCGCTCCGTCCTCGCGTCCCCGCTCACCGCGCTCATCGCGTTCTCCCTGTCCGCCCTCTCCGGCTCGGCCGCGTTGCCCAAGCCCGACGCCGACGACGGCGCCATCAGCCTCCCGCCCGGCTTCCGCGCACTCGTCGTCGCCGACGATCTCGTGCTGAACAAAAAAGTCGGCAACACCGGCGAGCGCCTCCGCGGCCTCGCGGTCGCGCCCAACGGTGATCTCTACGCCAAAGGCAAGAACGGCCTGATCTGGGCGCTCCGCGACATCGACGGTGACGGTCGCGCCGACCTCATCAAAGAATTCGGCCCCGGCGACGGCGGCACCCACATCATGTTTCACGATGGCTGGCTCTATCACTCGAGCCGCACCGCCGTCTATCGCTACAAATACACCCCCGGCGAACTCGTGCCCTCTAGCGCGATGCAGACCATCGTCTCCGGCCTGCCCGCCGAAAAAGATCACGACGCCAAAGCCTTCGGCTTTGACGAGAGCGGCCGCATGATCGTCGAAATCGGCTCGCCGTATAACGTCCTCAGCGACGGCGACCGCCGCCTCGGCGCAAAGGGCAAGACCGACGCCGAGATCGCGAAATTTCAGGAAACCTACGGCGGCTTCTGGCGCTTCGATACCAATAAACTCGATCAGCACCAATCCGACGGCGTGCGCTTCTCCACCGGCCACCGCCATTCCCTCGCTCTGCAATGGCATCCCGCGTCCAAGAATTTCTTCATGGTGCAGATGGGCCGCGACAATCTGAACATCGTCGATCCCGTGCACTACGACGAACTCGACAACGCCGAGCGTGTTTCCGAGGTCATGCACCTCCTCAAAGAAGGCTCCAATCTCGGCTGGCCCTACAGTTATTGGGACCCCGTCAAAAAAGCCCACCTGCGCGCGCCCGAGTATGGCGGCGATAATTTCAAACGCGTCGAACCCGATCCCTACGACCGCCCCGTCGTTGCCTTCCCCGCCCACTGGGCTCCGCTCCAGATGGCGCTCTACACCGGCCAACAGTTCCCGGCAAAATATCGTCTCGGCATGTTCGTCGCCTTCCACGGCTCCTGGAACCGCGCGCCCCGTTCCCAAGCCGGCTACAACGTGTCCTTCGTGCCCTTCGACGAGAAGGGCCTGCCCAAGGGCACCTACGAGCAATTCGCGTGGGGCTTCCCCGGCACCGACGAGTTCGTCAACACGCGCGACGCCAAATACCGCCCCTGCGGCGTCGCCGTCGGCCCTGACGGCTCGCTCTACATCGGCGACACCGATCGTGGTCGCATCTGGCGCGTGATCTACACCGGCGAAACCACGTCCGCCCAAACGCGCACCGCCCTCACCGCCAAAACCGAGTTCACCCCCGTGGACGCCGCGACGCCCGGTGGGAAAATCTACGCGCAACTCTGCGCCGCCTGCCACATGCCCGCCGGCACCGGCGTGCCCGGCATTCAACCCGCGCTCGCCGGCAGCAAAGTCGTCGCCGGCGACGTGACTACGCTCATCAACGTCTTGCTAAAAGGCCCGCAAGCCGTCCTCCCCATCGACCGGGAGAAATTCAGCAGCGCCATGCCGCCCCTCGGCGCCCTCTACAACGACGCGGAACTCGCCAGCGTAATTAACTTCATCCGAAAGAACTTTGCCACGAACGCTGGGTCCGTGACCGCCGCACAAGTCGCCGCGCAACGGCATAAATAACTAAGCCCGGGGCGGCGTCACCGTCACGTCCATGCTTAGCCTTCTCACGCTCGTAAAACTGCGCTCCGCCCCCGTCACCGGATCGCGAAATGCGATCGCCTTGGCGAGCAGTTGCAGCGGCTTGGTGTAGTCGTCGCTGTTTTCGGGCAGATGCGTGGGATAAATCTGATCGTGGCGAATCGGCATTCCCAGCGCCGCGCAATGCGCCCTCAGTTGGTGTTTACGTCCCGTCACGGGCGACAGCCCGTAGCGCGCCCACTCGCCCCGGGCCTCGATCAGCTCGATCCGCGTCTCGGAGTTGGGTTCGCCCTCTTCCACGCGCACCTGCATGAAGCGCTCCGGATTCTCCCCGAGCCGGCAACGGTAGGTTAAGGGCAACTTCAACTCGGGCCGCCACGGCGCGATCGCCTCGTAGGTTTTACGAATCGCGTTCTGCAAAAAGAGATCTTGGTAAGCCTTCCGCGTATCCGGCTGCACGGTGAAGACCACGACGCCGGCGGTTTCCCGGTCGATGCGGTGGATCGGCGCGAGCGTGTCGAGCCCGAGCCGCCGTTTCAGCCGCACGAGCAACGTCTCCTGCACGTAGCGCCCGGAGGGAATCACCGGCAGGAAGTGGGGCTTGTCCGCGACCACCAGATACTCGTCCTGAAACAGCACCGTCTCCTCGAAGGGAATCCGCACCTCCGCCTCCAGGGCCCGGTAATAATAAATGCGCGCCTGCGGTTCATAGCGCCGCAGCCGGTCCACCGCCACGCCCTGCACATCGATCACATCGCCCGCCTGCAACCGCGTTTCCCAAACTTCCGCCGAGATCCCCGGAAACCGCTCGATCAAAAATTCCGCGATGGTCGGCCACGCCCCCTCCGGCAACACCACACTGCTCGGACCGACGCCGTGGCGGGTCGGCGGCGCAGACAGCGGTAAAAATGGCTTCTTGGTTTCTTTCACGGGCCAAAGAAGGCAACCGATGACCACCGCGGAGACAAGACACGCCCAAGTCCCTGCGCTTCCAACTGCGGGACTCCAAAATCGAAGTGCTCGAACTCGCGCCGCCCTACGTGCAGACCGAGCTCATGGCCTCCGCTTCGCCGCTTCGGGCGACTACCCCGGGTTCTTCAAAACGTTTAACGAAGCCATGGCCGCCGCTTGCACTGAGTTAACCCCACCGCGGGAAATTCGGCCGCGCCTTACTCGCGCCCATCCTTTTGCGGCCAAAACCCACCGCCTCACTTCCGCGCCCGATATTTTAACAGCAGCGCAAGGTGCTGCACTTCGGCCTCTCGGAAGCGAGCGCCCGCACCATCAGCCGCGCCCACGCGGTGCAGCCCGTCGCTGCCGTGCAGACGGAATACTCCGTGATGGAACGCGACCCGGAACAGAACGGCGTCCTCGCGACCTGCGAAGAACTCGGCATCGGCTTTGTGCCGTGGGCCCGATCGGGATGGGCTATCTCACCGGCAAAGTTACCGACCACACGAAGCCCGATCCGAAAACCGACTACCGCGCGTCGATGGACCGCTTTACCGCGGAAAATCTCACCGCCAACTGGACCGTGGTGGCATTGCTCCAGCGCATCGGTGCCGAGAAAAACGCCACGCCCGCACAGATCGCGCTCGCCTGGCTCATGGCGCAAAAACCCTGGATCGTCGCGATCCCCGGCACGCGCAACCAAGCTCACCTGAACGAGAATCTAGGCGCGCTTCACGTCGACCTCACGCTCACCGACCTGCGCGAAATCAAAACGGCCTTCGCCAAAATTGAAATCCACGGCGACCGCATGTCGCCCGAGTGCATGAAGGATGAGGATCAGTGAGTGGCTGCTTCATGGAGGCGTTCCGCGTGGAGAATTTCGAAGAACGCGGCGCGGCGCTAAAAGCCAAAGGCCTCGCGCCCGAATCGACCGAAAAAGATGCCACCGGCCAGTTCGCGCATTTCCACGATCCCGAAGGCAATGATGTCACGCTCTGGGGGAAATAATGGTGAATTGTGCCTTGTGGATTTCCATTGGTTGACTGCTATTCGCGATATGCCTCCAGCGCTAAAAGCAGCCGATCTCGAATCCCACTTGGCGGGCACGGTTTTGCGCTGGCTAGCTGAGCAAGGCTTGCTCGTTCAAATGGAAGAATTTGTTACCCCGTGGGGTGTGGCAGACGTGCTGGGTATTCGACCCAACCTTGATCGAGTTCAGCAACGCATAGCCGCTAAGCATCTAGATGCGGTGAGCGATGTGCATGCGATGCAGTTTCTGCTTTCACTACCAATCGGCGGCAAACCACGGCGTATTTCTGATGCAGCACGCAAATTCGAACCTCTCTTTGGCCCGGATTTATTCGAGCGCACCGTGAAGAACCTCATCCGCAAGCGGTTCGTCGTTCAAGAAGGGGCCTCACTCATACGCCACACAGAATGGATGCCGTATCACGAACAGTTAGTTGCAGTGGAACTTAAGATGCGTCGGGTGGATGAGGCTTTAGCACAAGCGCGGCGTCACAAAGCAATCACCGCGGAATCATATGTCGGCATGCCAGCAGTCGTCGCCGAACGAGTGGCATTCACTGAAAAACGCGCGGACTTCGAAGCTGCTGGTGTCGGCCTGCTTTCGGTGCAGGACGACATCTGCAAAGTTCTGATTGCACCCGATCTTTCGGCCAAAACGGTAATCGAAGCCCAAGAATTTTGTGCTGCAGAGGCGTGCTGGCGAAAAGTCTTAAAGGCAATTCAGCATTAATTGTTCCGCGACTCGCTCAGGGCGTCGAGCATATCCAGCTTCATCTGGTAAGTCCGGAAGCATTTTACCCGTCACGAATGCCGCAGAAAGGTCCTGATACAAAGCAACTCCACGACCGCTGGGAGGACTGGCCATAATTTTATCGATCCACTTGCGATAGCCCTGAGCGACCTGGCGCTTCGCGATTTCTGAATCAAAGTAGTTAGGTAACAACTTGCCCAATGCCTGAAATTCTAACTCTGCGGGAGAACCCGGAGGCAACTTTGCCTGTGCACTCTGAAGCCACGCGCCAAGGCCGGGCGTGCTGCTAATCCAACGCCGGAGCGACTCAACCGCTACTCGTGCCTTCGCTTTGTTTGGGCCACCAGTGCCGGGCGAGTAATAACGATAAGTGGAGCCCAAACCGATTCCGAAATGGGTCACCAGTCCTCTCGCCCAGAGCACTAATCCTAAACCCCAATATGGGCCACAAATGGTCAGCTTTGGGGAAGCAAGAGCGCGCAGTTCATCCCAAAAATCTATGATGCCCGTGAACCGCACTCTCTCGAAGTTTTGAGTGCCGAGCTGATCCTCTAAAGTTGAGTCGACAGCCCATACTGCATCGATGCCGTTTTTCGTCATCAACCCATGAATAAATTTTATCGTCTTTGTTCGTGGCGACTTAGTATTCAGCTGAGCTTGGTGAGTAAAAATGACGGGTAAAATCAACTGCGTTGAATTTTGGTTCTTACGCCAGTCAGCCGCGATTTCAGCGAGAAGCTTGTTGATCTTGTTGTGCTTCACACCGTCTTCATGCGGGAGTTGTGGCACACTGAGGTAAGTCGGATTGTGCTTCGACGCTTCATTGAGGAATGCAGTGATAGGCGCCTCAATTGTGCCTCTATTAGGCTGCGTCAGAAACGTCGGATCAACCAAGCATGACAGATCGCCATATTGGTGTAGATACTTCGACCAAGAGGATTCTGCATCGAACGGACAAGCGTTAGCGATTCCATCAAGTCCGATATCGATCCAAAGTTTTTGCTTAGCCGATAACTTGCCTAATAGATTTTTCTTATCGAGACATGCGCGCACGAAGGGCGCATCTTCATAGAACGCCCTAAAGTTAGATTCGTCAGAATTGGCTCGGAGAAAGGGAACAAAGCTAGTGGATATCATGGCATTTCGATCCTTCGTTTAAGATGGCTGCAGGCATGCTCGGGCTCAGGAAAGATAAACATTTCAGCTGTGCCGACGCGTTCCAGTTGATGGCGGAGTTGGGACTTAAATTCTCTAAGAATCGGTAGACCTATTAGCGACGGCACTTGCTCTTTATCCAATGCGAACCGCTCCCCATGCAGCGTGAACATGCCTTGTTGCATGATTATCCGGTCTGAATTCCAAGCAGGTTTAACCGCCACCGTCGGAAGTCCGCCCACGCGTGTCTCAGGCCCCAAACTGAGATAATGCTGTATCGTCGCTGCGTGCTCCTCGGGATCAAGCACGTCAGCAGTGCTGTCGTTCAAACTCATGCGGTTGAGATCACGTGGATTTATGGCTAATACCATTCCATCAGCACCATTGTCTTGGCACGCGAAGTAGAGCGCAGTGGTTAGACTCTGGGTCCAATCGAGTAGCCGCGTGGGCAAACCGTAGTGCTGGGCCAGCTGAAGCCATTTAAAAGTTTCTTTTGGGCCCGGAGCCTTGTTAAGGCGGTATTCTTGAATGCGCCGAAACTCAGCAAGGCTCTGAATGGCTTTAAGACGCGTGGGCGATTTTCGATACCGTAATGCAGACGGGCACAGCTTCCATTTCGCGTCATCGTGTCCGCGAAACCAAAAAACATCAGCTGGATCGACAAACAGGGCATTGAGGACTTCTAGGTATTCCGAAAGAGACCGCACTTGATTCTTGAGCACCTTGCAAAAGCCGGCCTTACGTTCGAGACGACCATACAAAGCTGCATCGATTATTTCAGAGGATGTAGAAACCGGACGGTGGGGCATCGGTTTAAAAGCGGAATTGATGTCACTAGATTGAAATCATGGAGCTTAATTGATTAGGCACATTAGGTTTACGTTAACGCGAGCGAAAACCGATCCGCTTATCTTCGCCTCAAATCAACAATCTCATACGAAGTGAAACCCTGCGAAGTATCCCGAGCATTTCAGCAAGACCACAACAGTGTGAGCAATCGACCACGCGACAAACGGCACGCGGCGGGATAAACTATCGGCGACTCGATACCTGTTTCCCATCGCACCTTTTTTAAGACCGCCGGAGCTTCCGCACTGGCGTTGCCAACACTGGTCCACGCTCAGGCCAACCGCTCTTCTTCATTCCAAAACTCGGTTCACAAACTTCCAACAACGGCCAAAGTAGCGTTGGGGTCGGGCATCAAAGGAAGATTCAACGCCTGTGACTTTGCGCAAAAATTGGCCGGCTTTGGCAAAGTCCCGCATCATTCGCACATGAACATTTCGCTCACCCCTGAGCTGGAAAAGTGGGTCCACGCCAAGGTAAAATCGGGGCTCTACAATAACGCCAGTGAGGTCATCCGCGAGGCGCTGAGGGATTCACTGCGCCGTGAAAGCGAAAACGACTGGCTCCAAACGCAGGCCGCCATCGGCTATGCCCAGCTCGAAGCCGGCGAAGGTATCCCCGTAAAATCTAAAAAAGACTTTGTCGCTCTCGTGCGCGGGACGAAATGAAACTCGAACTCACGCCGGCGGCCTTGGCCGATCTCCGTTCCGTCCGCGCCTACACGTTGGAGCGCTGGGGTCCCACCCAGGAGACGGCCTACTTGGATCGGATGTGGGAAAAGTTCGAAACCCTCCTCGCTGATTCCACTCGGTATCGTTTTCGCCCCGATCTTTTTCCCGGCTGCCAAGTAGCCTCAGAGGGAAAACATGTCATTCTTTCCCGCGTTGATAAATCGACTCTTCAAGTCGTGCGCATCCTCCACGGCGCGATGGATTTCAAGCGGCACGTTCCCTCGTCGCCGTAAACCGTGGATGATAGGCGAACCTACGGACCCAGCTTGCGCGCCCTTCTTCGCCTGCCACCCCGACTCTTACCATGGAAATCAAACGCGCAGGTTCACAACCCTCCACCAAAGGCCCGGCCGACTGGTTCACCGGCACGGTGCGCATCGATCCGCTGTTTCCGGCCACCGAACCGACACGGGCCGCGGGCAACGCCGTCACCTTTGAGCCGGGCGCGCGCACGGCCTGGCATACGCATCCGGTCGGCCAGACCCTCATCGTCACGGCCGGCGTCGGCCGCGCACAGCGCGAGGGCGGCCCCGTCGAGGAAATCAGGCCCGGCGATGTCGTCGTGTTCGCCCCGGGCGAAAAGCACTGGCACGGCGCCGCGCCCACCACCGCGATGGCGCACGTCGCCATCCAGGAACACCTCAACGGCAAGGCCGTGGACTGGCTGGAGCACGTCACCGACGCCCAATATCGCGGCTGATCCATCCTTATTTCGATTTCTTGGAGTCTGGCCCACAAAAATTCCAAGGCTTCGTTCCTTGTCTCTTTCGCGCGCCTATAGGCGCTACGGAGACTCCGCCGCAGTCATGATCCCTTTAAGCTTTTTGCGGCCAAAACTCCGGCTTCGTTCTACTCGCCAGTTCTCGCGTTCCCTTACATCCGAAGCTGCTTTTCCAAACGTTTTCTTACAGCCTCTGCATTTCTCGGTGCGCTCTGTGTCAGAATTTCTGCGCCCTCTGTGACAAATTCCAATTATCGAATAGCATAGATCGACTCGACTCCTCCCATCCTATGTCCAAACCCATCGCCCGTTCCGTCAAAGCCTATTCCGCCGCCGCCGCCACGTCGCCGCTCGCCCCCACCACCATCCCGCGGCGCGAGCCCACCGATCTCGATGTGCAGATCGAAATCCTGTTCTGCGGCGTCTGTCACTCCGACCTCCATTTCGCGCGCAACGAATGGCATTTCACCCAATACCCCGCGGTGCCCGGCCACGAGATCGTCGGCCGCGTGACGAAGGTCGGCGCCAAGGTGACCAAGTTTAAGCTCGGCGATCTCGCTGGCGTGGGCTGTCTCGTGGATGCGGATCTGTCTTCGTGCCCGTATTGCAAAAAAGGCCTCGAGCAGTTCTCCCCCACGATGGTCGGCACCTACGGCGGCACCGACAAACACCTCGGCGGTTCGACCTACGGCGGCTACTCGGAGGCCATCGTCGTGGACGAACATTTTGTCCTGAGTGTGCCCAAGAACCTCGACCTCGCCGCCGTCGCTCCGCTGCTGTGCGCGGGCATCACCACGTATTCACCGCTGCGCCACTGGAAGGTCGGCCCGGGCAAAAAGGTCGGCATCGTCGGCCTCGGCGGGCTCGGCCACATGGGCGTGAAATTCGCCCGGGCGTTTGGCGCCCACGTCGTCGTCTTCACGACCTCCGAGAGCAAGAAGGCCGACGCGCTCCGCCTCGGCGCGCACGAGGTCGTCGTCTCGCGCAACGCCGATGAGATGGCGAAGCACGCCGGCACGTTCGACTTCATCCTCGACTGCGTTTCCGCCGATCACGACATCAACGCCTACCTCGGGATGCTCGCGGTCGATGGCAACCTCACCCTCGTCGGCGTGCCCGAGAAGCCGCTCCCGGTCGCGGCGTTCGCGATCATCATGGGCCGCAAGAGTCTTTCCGGCTCGCTCATCGGCGGCATCGCGGAGACGCAGGAGATGCTCGATTTCTGCGGTGAGCACGGGATCACGTGCGACATCGAGATGATCCGCATGGACCAGATCAACGAAGCCTACGAACGCATGCTGAAGAGTGACGTGAAATACCGCTTCGTGATCGACATGGCGTCGCTGAAGTAAACCTACGCGGCGAGCTGAGAGCTCAGGGCTGAAGTGAGTGAGTTCGACTCACGGTGAGCGCTGCACTCCTCGCAGGCTGAGCCTGCGCGGGGAAGCCCCTGAATGCATACCGGTCCCCGCGACGCCGCTGCCTCTGTGCCCGCGGTGACTTCATTGCTTGGGGATGAAGCCACGTAGAAACTTCATGCGTTGAGTGTCTTTCGGATATTCGGGATCGATCAGGACCTCATAACCAAAATAGCCGAAGGGCGGTGTCGTGATCCGCCCGACAGTTCGCACGATCAGCAGCGAATCCCGCGACCACTTGTAGGCTTTCTGGGCGTGCGGCAGGTTGAGATAGCCCGAGGGAAAATACCTCTCCACCGCTTCCTCGGTCGCGACGACTGCGGGGCTGGCCCGATCCCGGACGTTACCAATTAAAACTTGGGACCCGTTGTTGCCCGTGGAGTGGGAGATGGCGAAGACGCGACTGTTGGGCGCCCACATCAGGTCGAAGCTTTTAGTCGTGGTGAAAATGGGGCTGGCCGCATCGTCGCCGCGGCGAAACAGCAGCAGCGAATGGTGCAGGAGCCGGGCTGGTCCGTAACTGCTCGTCCCGACGGTGGCGTCACCGTTGGGCGCAGGAGTTTCCGCAGTCGAGGGGTAGCGCACCTTGGGAACGGCCGACGTCACCACGGGAACAGCGGGGCGGGGTTGAATCAGCACACTGCCGGGCGGCAGAAACTCGTCTAAATCTAGCATGCCCAGATTTATCTCCGGAATCGTGACGCTCAGGGTCGGCGAATCCATGTCCGCCGTTCTCATTTCTGGAAACGTCAGGGTCGCGAACGAGAGCGGCGAGCTGACCTGCGCTCGGCGAGAGCAGGAGCAGCTCAAGAGGATCACGAGCGCGGCACAGCCGGTGGAGGCGACGGCTTTCATAGCTTTACTGACCCAACGAACCGTCGGGAGTTTTATTAGACGAGCGCAAAAGTTTCCGCGAAGCCTACGAACGAATGCGGAAGAGCGACGTGGAATACCGCTTCGTAATCGACATGGCCTCGCTCACATCGGCGTTACGCTGATCCCGCCCGCCCGGCGCCGTCTCAGCCAGTCCGGCAATCCCAGGTGCTCCCGATGAGCTTGCGCAACTAGGCCACGCTGGCGGCCGCGGTTTGGAGCGAAGGCGGCTGCGCGTAGGTCAGCCGACGCCAGAGGTATTCCATCGGGCCGTATTCGTGCCGACGCAGCCACCAGACGCTGAGCGGGACCTGGATCAGGAAGTAAATGGCGAACGCGATCACAAGGCCGAGCGCCGGCCCGACTTTGCCGAATAGGCCGAAGCCCCAGCCGTAAAACAACGTCGTCGCCATCAACGTCTGCAAGAGATAGTTCGTGCGCGGCATCCGGCCGGTAGCGGCGATCGGAGCGAACCGGCGCTGCCAATCGGGCGACTGGGCGAGGCGCACGATCGTCAGGACGTAGAAGCCCATCATTGCGAGCCGGCAGAGCACGTAGGCGTTGGACCCGACGATCTTGATCAACGACGGGCCCGGAACGCGGTTGAATTCCCGGATGATCCCGAAGATAGCCGCGAAGACCACTCCCAGCGCCAGCGCCCGCCATTGCAGCTTGCGAATCAGCGGCCTGAACTCGGGGATGCGCCGCACCCAGCCGTTGCGCCCGATGTGGAAACCGACAAACGTCGTGGTCGCCATCTGCACGTAGAATCCGAGCAAGCTCCAGAGGTTGAGCGGCGTGCTGTAGTCGAAAATGAACTCGCGCGTGTGCTCGCGCGCCGCCTCCAAGAACGTGCCGTGCCCGTAAGCGAGGTTGTTGGACGCCTCCCAGACCTTGTCCTCCGCCTCCAGTTTTTCCATCATTCCCGGCGTGATGACCACGAGGCGGATCAAGCCCGCGACCAGCGGGAACAGCAGGCATATTCCGAGGAGCACATAGACTGTTTTGTTAGTTACGTTCCGCAGGAAGAGCGGCGCGAAACCCAACACGGCATAGATATGCAGCACATCGCCGTTCCAAAAAACCATGGAGTGGATCAGGCCAAAGACGCCGAGCACCAGCAGCCGGCGCACATACGACCATGGCGCCCGCGCGGGGTCGCGCGCCATCATGCGGCCTAGCTGGATGGTGAAACCGAGTCCGAAGAGCAGGCTGAACATGCTGTTGAATTTCCCCGAAAAAAGCATGTCGCGCACGGACTCGGCGATCCGGTCGGTGGTTCCGGTCCAGACCAAGGACCCGTCGCCACCGGCGAAAAACGAAGTGAAAAAACCCGGCATGTTCATGATCAAAATGCCGAGCAGCGCGAAGCCCCGCACGACGTCGAGCACGGCGATGCGTTCTCGCGTGGGGATGGGACCGCTGAGACCGGCGGCGGACGGATGGGCGGGGGATGACATGGGGAAACGGGTGAAACGAGCCGATCTACCGGGTTTCAAGAAGTTACCGATACGCGAGATATTCCTCCCTCAGGGAGCAAGTCCAACGCCAACTGACTTCGCCCGCGACCACCCGCCGGGGATGACCCGTCCGCCATTGGCACCGGCGGTCGGCATGGCCCGCTTTTGCCACCGGCCCTTTCGCGCCGGGCGGGACGCGTTTACCAACTCGTCCAACCGCCGTCCACGACTAGGCTGTGGCCGGTGACGAAGGACGCGCTATCGGAGAGGAGAAAAAGCGTGGGCCCGACGATCTCGGTATTGCGGCCAACGCGGTTGAGCGCGGTCTTTCGCGCTAGGTCGGCGATGAACTCCGGGTGCTTGCTTTGCACCGCCGGATTCGGAAACGGGCCGGGCGTGACGCAGTTGAAGCGCACGCCCGCCGGGCCGTAGTGCACGGCGAGGTAGCGCGCGAGTTGGAGCAGGGCGGCCTTGCTTGCGCCGTAGTCGATCGGGTTCGGCGTCATCGGCTCGTGGTAGATCCGTGGGTCGGGCGCGACGACGCCATACATGCTGGAAAAAAGCACGATGCTGCCGCCCGTCCCCCGCGCTTTCATTTTTTCGGCGAGCGCGCGACAGAGGACGAACGAAGGGGTGAGCGCCCCATCGAACGTTTTTTGAAATTCCGCAGCCGGTAGATTTTCCAAACGGTAGCCGCTGGAGGACGCGAACGCGAGGTGGGCGACTCCATCGGGCAGGCCGTGCTCGGCGACGGCGGCATCGAGCGCGGCGGGGAGCGCGGCCGCGTCGTTCACATCCAGTGCTACCGGCACGGTGCGGGTCAGCCCGTGCTCACGCACGAACGCCTCGGAGCGGCCCGCGAGATCGAAACACACGACCTTGGCGCACTGCGTATCGAGTTCGCGCGTGATGACTGATCCAAGATAGCCGGCGCCGCCGGTGATCCAGATGGTCTTACCTTCCAGCGAGTGCCACGGTTTCATTTTGCAGTGTAGCCGCCGTCGACGGGCAGATTGGCGCCGGTGATGTAGGTGGAGGCGTCACTGAGCAAAAAGACCACGGCGCCGCCGATCTCGCGGGCCTCGGCCATGCGACCGAGCATGGTCATGGGCGCGTAGCGGGCGAGAAAGGCGTCGGCCTGCGGCTTCTCGGGATTGTAGATACCGCCCGGAGAAACCACATTCACGCGCACGTTACTGGAGCCGTAGTGCGAGGCGAGGTAGCGGGTGAGGTTGGTCATGCCCCCCTTGTGGAAAAAATAGTCCGGCGGGATCTTGGCCCCGGTGCCCTCATACAGCCACGGGTTCATCCCGATGGTGCCCATCTGGGAGGAGATGTTGACGATGCTGCCGGATTTTTTCGCGGCCATGGCATCGCCGAAAACGCGCACCGTGGCGAAGAAACCCGTGGCATTGGTCTCCATGGAAGACCGCCACGCGGCGAGATCATCGTCGTAGGATTTCATCGGCCGGCTCACGGCGTTGAAGACGATGCCATCGATGCGACCGTGCTGCGCGACGAGGCGCTCGCGGAGGGCGCGGAGGGAATCTTCAGAGCCGATATCCACTTCCTCGACTTGGACGGACCGGCCCGCGGCGCGCTCGGTCGCCGCGAGCGCGTCGAGACTGGCGCGATTGCGCGAAGCCACGACGAGAGTGGCACCGGCGGCACCGAGCGCGGTGACCAGTGCTCGCCCCAGGAGGCCTGTGCCTCCGAACTGCACGACAACTTTAGCCGCCAGGGAAAACGACGGAGCCGCTGCGTCAAACATAGGGAGAGCGCGCAGGCGGTTTCACTCCGGCGGGCAGTGCGGCGATGTGGCCCTGCACGAGCTCGAGGCGTTGCTTCACGTAGGCGCCGATGGCGACGACGTCGGCGCCGATGTTGATGACGCGGTAGCCTTCGGCGACGAGTTCGGCGAACGGCGCGATGAGGCCTGCGGTCATGGCAAATTTGCCGTTGGCGAGGCAGGCGCGGGCCACGCGTTTGCGGGCGGCGACGACCTCGGGCGCGTCGAGCTGGCCGACTTTGCCAATGCGGTGGCTGAAGTCGCCGGGGCCAAAAAGAATGCCGTCAAAGCCGGGCACCGCGGCGATTTTCTCGACGTTCTCCAACGCTTCGGGGGACTCGATCTGGAGGATGACGATACGCTCAGTATTCGAGTGGGCGATGTATTCGTCCACGGGGATAAGGCAGAACTGCCCGTCGGTGTTACCACCGTCGAGCGCGCGCTTGCCGACGGGATGAAAGCGGACCCACTCCACGATCTGCCGGGCCTCTTCTTCGCTGGCGACGTGCGGGACGATGATGCCCGTGGCATC
>JACMRG010000307.1 GCA_014376585.1 Opitutaceae bacterium
CGACGACCTCGACGCCCTCCGCACTCTCCTCGCCAGCCAAGGCAAAAATCTCTCCGTCACCCGCCTCGAAACCATCGACCTCGGCGGCCGCACCAAGTCCGTCCTTTTGGATATCGTCGCACCGGCAGTTAACTGACCGGGCTTGGCCGACTATGGCCCCACCGCCAGTTCCACCGCCACCGCCAGTTTCCGCTGGTTCGCATCGAACGATAGGAACGTCGTCGCTTTCAACACGCTCGCCGCCGCGACGTGCAGCACATCGAACGACCGGTGCCCACCACCCATCGTATACCGCTCCGACAACCGCGCTGCCTCGGCCACCACCGCCGCCAAATCAACCGTCCTCACCTGCAGATAGCCGGATTTCAAATCCGCGTCGAACGCCGCCAGCGAGTGCAACGCGTCAGCCTGCGTGATCAGCTTCCGGCAGGCCGCGAAACGTAGCGCGTTTCCAAATTCGTATCGATTCAGCGCATTCACCGTAATCGGTCGCCTCGCCTGATGCGCCCAAGTTTGCGCCGCCGCCGTATGCGCATCGCCACCAAACAGCGCAAAAAGGAAACTGGTATCCGCAACGACGGTGGCCATGTCAGGCCCCTTGGCTGTCCGCCAACACCGACGCGCTTTCTCGCGCCGTCAGCGTTTTACCCCAGGCCGTGCGGTTCAGCGCCACGCTCTGGGCCCAATCCACTTCCTTAAGCCCGGCCGTCACGGAGGGAACCACCTTGGCCACCACTTTGCCCCGGCGTGTCACTTCCACCTCTTCCCCCTTGGCCACCCACTTCATCACCTGCGCATAGTTGTTCCGCAGCTCCCGAACTGTCGTGGTCCTCATGTGCTACACGATGTAGCACATCAATCCGCCCGCAACCGCATTCTTCAAACCACCCGAAACTCGCCGCCCTTAATACCCATACGGCCAGCTCGGCATCGAGAACGCCCCGCCGTCCACGTAGATCGTCTGCCCGGTCACGAAATCCGCGTCCGCGCCGGCCAGGAACTTTACGACCTTCGCGACGTCCGCCGGCTGTCCCACGCGTTTCAGCGGCGCGACCTTCGCCCACGTCTCCGCGTAGTCCGGCGCTTCCTGCCGCGTGCGCTCCAACTCGATCGCACCCGGCGCCACGCAATTCACACGGATGCCGTGCGGCCCGAGTTCCAGCGCCGCCACTTTTGTGAACTGCTCGATGCCTCCCTTCGAAGCCGTGTAATCCACCAGCCGCGGAAACGGCACTTTGTTACACCCCGAGCCGATGTTGATGATCACCCCGCGCGTGCCGTGCTCCACCATGAGCTGCCCCGCCCGCTGCGTGTTCAAAAAGCACCCCTTTAAATTCGTGCGAATCACACGGTCCCAGTCCTCCTCCTTCAACTCCAGCAACGGTGCCCACGTCTGCGTCCCCGCATTGTTCACCAGCAAGGTCGGCGCGCACCCGAACATCCTCACCACCTCCCGGTAAAACGCATCCACCTCCGCCTTCACGCCGACGTCACAACTCACGCCCAGCGCCCTGCGCCCAAGCGCCATGATTTCCCCACTCACACCCTTTGCCTCCACGGCATCGTTCAGGTGCGAAAACCCGACGTCCCAACCGTCCCGCGCCAATGTGAGCGCGATCTCGCGCCCGATGCCCCGACTCGCCCCGGTCACCACCGCCAAACGTGCTGTGTCGCTCATGTCGTCATCAAATTGATCCCGTCGTGATGACACCCGCCCCGCCGACCGACAACGTCTTTTCCTCCGCCGCGCCCCGCCATCCCCGTTTCGCGCCGCTTTGCGTCTTTCGCGGGCAATCACTCATTTGAATTTCCCCGTGTCTTCCGCGTAGGCCGTGACCCCTTTCCCGATCAATCTTTCTATCCCTATTTCCCGCCCATTCGCGTGATTCGCGGGCGACCCGCTCGCTTTGTCCCATTTAAGTTTCTCCGTGTCTTCCGTGTGAGCCGTGACCCTTATCCGATCCGTCCCCCAATTCCCTTTTTTCGCGTCCATTCGCGCCTTTCGCGGGCCATCCGTCCGCCGTGCCCCGTTTAAGTTTCCCCATGCCTTCCGTGTGTTCCGTGCGCCACCTCCGAAACTTCGTCCCCGAAAAACTTTCGTGTGTTTTGTGTGTTTCGTGGTTCCTTGCTCCCTCACTCAAATGTCCGCCGATCTCACGAGTCTCGTCACGTCCCTCGCCCAACGCGCCCGCGCCGCGTCACTCGTGCTCGCGACCACCCCCGCCGCGGCGAAAAACGCCGCGCTCGCAAAGCTCGCCGACCTCATCGACGCCTCCCACCCCGCCCTCCTCACCGCCAATCTCCAAGACCTCGCCACGCCCGAGGCCGCCGCGCTTTCGCCCGCTTCCCGCGACCGCCTCACGCTCACGACCGCGCGCCTCACGCACCTCGCCACCTCCGTCCGCGAGGTCATCGCGTTGCCCGACCCCGTCGGCGATCTGCTCGAGGAAACCACGCGCCCCAACGGCCTCCACATCCGCAAGGTCCGCGTCCCCATCGGCGTCATCGGCATTATTTATGAGGCCCGCCCCAACGTCACCAACGACTGCGCGATCCTCTGCC
>JACMRG010000308.1 GCA_014376585.1 Opitutaceae bacterium
TCACGCGCGCAGCCGCCGGTCCGCCCTCGCGCGCGATTCCCTCTACGCCGCCGACTCCGCTCTCGCGCCCCACTCCGCCGACGACGAGCGCGCCCTCTGCCGCTGCTTCGCGCCGCTCCTCGCCACGTTAAAGCCGCAGCAGGCCGCTCTCCTCCGCCTCGTCGAACTCGAAGGCCACTCGCTCTCGGACGCCGCGCTCGCTCTCGGCCTCACGGCCAACCATGCGAGCGTCATTCTCCACCGCGCCCGCGCCAGACTCAGGGACGCCCTGCTCGCCTTTTGCGGCGCGTGCGCGGCCGGTGCCTGTCTCGATTGCGACTGCTAGAAAACCGCGCGTCGCGGCCACATCCCGCGAATTTTCACCAACGGTGGGATTTGCGTGGGGTGATACCCCACCCCGCCCAGCTCGGTGCGCGGCCCTACCTGCGTAACCACCGGGCCGGCCACCATTGACGCGGATTTTGCCCCGTCGGCACCTCGCGCTGGGGAGAAATAAAAACAGAACCGGTGGCAAAAACGCCGGTCCCGTCCCCCGGCGCCTCTCCGTTCATCTTTTCTGCAAGCGTTCCGGGAAATAAAATCTCCCGGCCCGAGCGCTGCAAAAATCTCCTCCCTCGCGGAAAACCGCACCACTTCCAGCACCCTAAAACGCACCGCCATCACGTCGGTTAAGCAAAATCATAAACACGATATCACCCATGAAAACACGAATGAAAATCCTCGCCCTTTCCACCCTCTGCCTCGGCCTCTGTATGGGGCCGCTCACCGCTCAGGAACCCACGAAAGACAGCAAGACGAACGGAGGGAGAATGCGGGGCGACAAAATGAAAGACGGTCAGATGGCTGACCACGCCGGCATGATGAAAGACTGCGTCATGATGAAAGACGGCAAAATGGTGGCCATGAAAGATGGCAAATCCATGACGATGGAGAACGAGATGATGATGGAGAATGGCACCAAAGTCATGACCGACGGCTCGGTCGCCATGAAAGACGGCACCACGAGCATGATGAAAGACGGCGACATGATGGGCATGGACGGCAAAATGATGATGAAGGATCACGCCATGGGCATGGCCGGCGGCATGATGAAGACCGACCATGTCATGATGAAAGACGGCCAGATGATGGTCATAAAAGACGGCAAATCCATGGCCATGAAAAAGGACTCCATGAAGATGAAGGACGGCACCAAGGTCACGAAAGACGGCACCGTCACCATGAAGGACGGCACCACCATGATGATGAAGAACGGCGACATGCTGGGCATGGACGGTAAAATGATGAAGGAAGGAATGTGATTCCTGCGTTTCATCGCTCCTAAAAAAGCCGGCCCCGCGCCGGCTTTTTTTACACCCGAAAAATGCCCCCACCCTCCACCGTGGACGCCAGCGGTCAACCGACTGTCTCCGTTATTCGCCACCTCCCGCTGCTGGGCGCAATGCTCCTCGCGCTGTTTTTTACCAGCTGCAGCTCGATTCCGCGTGGTCTGCCTGCATCCGAGGGTATCACGAATTTTGGTCTCATCACCCCGGGGCTTTTCCGCGGCGCCCAGCCCGACGAGGCGGGCATGGCCAGCCTGCAGCGACTTGGGGTCCGCACAATCATCAACCTCCGCGTTCCCTCCGACACGTGGACCCGGGAGGAAGCGGACGCCCATGCCCGCGGCCTCGTTTACATCAACGCCCCGCTGCGCGGCCTCCACGCACCCACCGACGCCCAAGTCGCCCAGATTCTGGCGCTCATCGCATCCTCTGCTCCGCCGGTTTTCATCCATTGCGAATACGGCGCGGACCGCACCGGCACGATCATCGCGTGCTATCGGATGCAGCATGATGGGTGGACCGAAGAACGCGCGTTCGCCGAAGCGAAATCCTACGGCTTCTCCGTTTTTCAATTCGGGATGCGACGTTACATCCGGTTCTTCAAGCCCGTGGCCCCCGGTTCGCTTTCAAGCGGAGGCGCCGCGGGCTTCTCCGCCGACAACCCTGCACGCAACACCCCATATCTTTTCGCCGACCCATCGCGTATGATTCCATTTTACTGAAAAAGTATTTCCGCGTGCGTCGACAAGGCTCCAAAATCAAGTGCCCGCGACGACGCGCTAAGAACCAGGCCGACTGCTCGGTTCCAAGTGAACGAGTCGGATCATAGCTCCCGATTTTTTTCGATTCTCTTCACTCTCTCACCGCCCTTCGCCATGCCCAATCTCAAACCATCATCGATTTCCGCGTCCGCTTATTCGGGGGCGACGCGACGCGATTTCTTTCGCGTGAGCGCTGCCGCCGGGCTGTGGGCCGGACTTTCCCGGTTTACGCCGGCCTATGCGCAGTTGCCTCACGCGGGACATTCCGCACGCGCCGCCCCGGCCACATCGCCCGCTTCCGCCGACGCCGTCCCCGTCGATCTCGTCATCGGCAAAATGGATTTCCGTCTCGGTGACCGCATCGGCCGCGCCGTCACCGTCAACGGTTCGCTGCCCGCTCCCCTGCTACGCTTTCGCCAGGGCCAGAACGTCGAACTTCGCGTCACCAACCGTCTCACGGAGCGCACCTCCATCCACTGGCACGGCCTGCTCCTGCCCAACGCCATGGACGGAGTGCCCGGCGTTACCTTCAAGGGCATCGATCCGGGCGAGACGTTCGTCTATCGGTTCCCACTCAGACAATACGGCACGTATTGGTATCACAGCCACTCGGGCATGCAGGAGCAGCTCGGGCTCTACGGTCCGTTCATCATCGATCCTGCGGAGCCCGAACCGTTCTCCGCCGTGCGCGAGCACACCGTCGTGCTCTCGGATTGGACTTTTTCCGATCCCATGCGGCTCCTCGCGAAGCTGAAAAAGCAAAGTGATTTCAGCAACCTGCAGCAGCGCACGCTCGGCGATTTCATCGACGATATTTCCTCCCAGGGCTTCAAACGCGCTTGGGCCGACCGCAAAGAGTGGGGCCGGATGCGCATGGACCCGACCGACTTTGCGGACATCACCGGCGCGAATTTCACCTACCTGCTCAACGGCCGTCCCGCCACCACTCCATGGACCGGAATCTTCAAACCCGGCGAACGCGTGCGGCTGCGCTTCATCAATTCCGCCGCGACGACCAACTTCGACGTGCGCATCCCCGGCCTGAAGATGACCGTAGTCCAAGCCGACGGCCAGAATGTCGAGCCGGTCGAAGTCGAAGAATTCCGGATGGGCGCGGCCGAGACCTACGATGTGATCGTCGAGCCAACCGAGGACCGCGCCTACGCCCTCTTCGCCGAGACGATCGACCGCAGCGGCTTCGCGCTCGGCACGCTCGCGCCGCGCGCGGACATGATGCCGCCAGTGCCCGCGCGGCGAAAACGCCCTCTGCGCACCATGGCCGACATGGGCATGGCCGAGATGGCGATGAACGAATCCGCGATGCCCAAAATGGCCACACGCGAGGGCGGGATGGCGGGCATGAGCGCCGCCGAGCACGCCGCCATGTCGGGTGGCAAACCCGCGCCGTCGTCACCGCCTGCCATGGCCGGTATGCCGGGCATGAATCACGGCGGAGGCACACCGCCCGCCGCGCCGGGCGGCCACGCGGGCATGGCGGGAATGTCGGAACCGGGTGAAATGAAAAACCCCTTCGGCCCCGCTAACAGCATGGTCGCGATGTCACCGATGAGCCGCGCGCACGAGCCGGGCACCGGTCTCGGCGAAGACGGCCGGCGCGTCTTGGTTTACCGCGACCTGATCGCGCTCGACGCGCGGCCCGCGTCTCCGCCGGAGCGTGAGATCATCCTCAACGTGACCGGCAACATGGAGCGCTTCATCTGGGGCTTCGACGGCAAGAAATTTTCCGAATCCGAACCGATCCCGCTGCGCCTGGGCGAACGTGTCCGCCTTACCTTCATCAACCACACCATGATGGAGCATCCGTTGCACCTGCACGGCATGTTCATGGAGCTGGAAAACGGCGCGGCGGGCCTCGCCCCGCTGAAGCACACCGTGACCGTGAAGCCTGGCGAACAAATCTCCGTGCTCCTCACGGCGGATGCCCCCGGTCACTGGGCGTTTCACTGCCATCTGGCCTATCACATGGATGCCGGAATGTTCCGCGTGTTCAGCGTCGTCTGAGAAATTTGGCATGAACATGAAAACTCTCGTTTTATTCTCGGGCGCACTCGCGCTCCTCCTCGCCTCCGTGATCGCGGCGCCCGCCGCCGAAACCGGCCATTCGGCTCATACTTCGGGCTCGGGCCGACCGCTCCCGCCTGGCTGGGAGCCGGCCGTGCACGATGCCGCCATTAACACCTTCACATCCCTCCAAAAAGCCGAGTTTCGCACCGGTGACGCGCCCGACGCCGCCGTGATCGATGCGGAGGGCTGGATCGGCGGCGACTTTCAACGCCTCTGGTGGAAAGCCGAGGGCGAACAGGAAACCAAAAAATCCAAGGCGGGCGAAGTCGAAGTCCAGGCGCTCTATAGCCGGCTCATCAGCCCGTTTTGGGATTTCCAAAGCGGCGTGCGTATCGACCGGCGATACCGCGGCCGCGCGCGTGAGACGACGGGCTATTTCGTCGTCGGGGTCGAAGGGCTGGCGCCCTATTGGTTTGAGGTCGAGCCGGCGCTTTTCATCAGCGAAAAAGGCAAAGTCTCCGCCCGCTTCACAGCCAGTTACGACCAGCTGCTCACGCGGCACTGGGTGCTCCAGCCGCGCATCGACCTCAACGCCGCGTTGCAGGACGACGCGAAACACACGCTCGCCGCCGGGTTCAACGACGTGGAAATCGGCCTGCGCCTGCGCTACGATGTCACCCGCCAATTCTCGCCTTACGTCGGCGTGGAATGGCGCCGCGCCCTCGGCGCGACCGCCGGCCTCATGCGACGCCTCGGCGAAAACATTTCAACCACGTCCGTGGTGTTCGGGCTGCGGACTTGGTTCTGAGCCACCGCGACTCACCGCCAGGAAACCACCGCCGCATCCGCAATCCACACGCAGCCCAAGACAGCATACGCGGAGCACCGGCCACTTGCGTGCGCCACAATAGACGCGTCGGCAACCGCCGCCCGACCACACCCATCATTCTTTTTCCTCAACAACCGTCCCAGCGTTAATATCAAGAAAACAAAATCAAACTCAGCTCGTCTCCTCTTCGCGACCGCCGCGCTCGGCGTGCTCGCCTCCTTCGCCTATGCCGGACCCAGTTCCCAATATTGGCAGAATACCAAACCCATCCCGACCTTCTCCGAAACCGCGAAAGTTAGCGACGACGATACCGTCACCATGGAATCCAAGTCCTGCAAAATCGCGATGATCCGAAACTCCAAGCACGTCAGCTCGCCAAGCAAGGGCCATGAGGAACCCTGCATCGTCGGCTCCAAGCACACCTGCGGCGAATGCAAAGGCGAGATCACCTTGGTCAACGGCAAGACCAAGGACTCGATGCAGCACAACTGCAGCAAATGCGGGACGCTTCCGTGATCTGCTCGGTCGCCATATCCGAGGCAAAGTAAGCTGCAAAGCAGCCCCTCCATTCCCATTCCGCTCGCCGGCTCGCCAAGAACCTCCACTGGGGACGCGGCGGCATTGATTCATCACGCGGCTACCTGCCGGGTTTCGGAGCCGCCTGGCCCCCGTTGTGACGGTCGGGCGGACGCACTCTCTCCGCACGTAGCACGCGCAACCAAGCCCTCCTTATCCGCAGCAGCCGCCCGACCGTAGCCCGTGCGCCTCTCTTCACTGCCCGTCGCACCCGGGGGGAATCTCAGAACACCACCATGAAACCTTCCCTTCTTCCCATCCGCGCCCGGCCCGGCTACTCCGCCCTCGTGGCCACCGCGCTCATCGCGAGCGTCTCGCTCTTCTCGCTCGTCGCCCAAACCCCGTCCGACCCTACGCAGGCCGCGCACGTCGCGGCCGGCGTCATTCCTCCCGGAAACGCGACCGGTGACGCCGCATTAGCGAAGCAGATCGCGGAGTTACAGGAGGGGGTCGTGCGCCTCGAAACTACCTTCGCAAAACATCCCGCGCCCACGCCCGCCTCTCCAGGCAGCGCCTCGACGGGCGCGATGCCGGCGATACCCGCGATGCGCGACGCGGCCCCGACTCCGCCTCCCACCGTGGCCGGCACGAGCGCCTTGGCCGCGCCCGCGAGTGCGG
This sequence comes from Opitutaceae bacterium, assembly GCA_014376585.1. Classification (GTDB taxonomy): domain Bacteria; phylum Verrucomicrobiota; class Verrucomicrobiia; order Opitutales; family Opitutaceae; genus Tous-C4FEB. Next base: position 6,135 of record JACMRG010000308.1, read on the forward strand.
CCATGCCCATGATGGAGATAAAGGATAAGATGACGGGCATGATGGATAAAATGATGCCCATGCCCGCCGGCGCTCCGAAGCCCGCCAGCGGCACCATGGCTACACCCTCACCCCCTGCCGGCATGGCCAGCATGGCCGGCGGCGGCGGCATGATGGGGATGATGGACATGGGAATGAGCGGCGGCGGCATGGCCGCGATGCCGCAATCCGCGCGCCCCGGTTTTCCTAGCGCATCCCACATCTATCACATCGGCGCGACCGGATTTCTTCTCGATTACCCGCAACCCATCTCGCTCACCACCGAACAGCAGAACGGGCTCAACCAGCCTTCTACGCTCTCCTTGCGATCCACATCGCCGCCGGAATCTATTTCGGCCTGAGGTGGCGGTCACGACCAAGGTCGTCTTCTCACTTGCGCTCCCTCCAACCGGGGCCGCCACCGCCGCGCTATCCGTCATGCATTTCCCGCGCGCCCACGCGGTCGTCGAGCGTGCGGTGCGTCCAAGCGAGTTATCGCAGCCGCACGCGTTTTTGGAAAAAACTGCGCCGCCTGCCACACCCCGATCAAGGGCGTCGAAGCGAACAACTGCATCGTCTGTCACGCCGACAGCGCGTCGCTCCTTCAACGCCGGCCGACCGCCTTCCACGCCGAAATCACGGCCTGCACCGCCTGCCATCGCGAACATCAGGGCCCCGTCCCCCGCACGACCACGATGGATCACGTCGCCCTCGCGCGTATCGGTTCGAGCCGACAGCTGCGCGATCCGGCTCCGCCGGCCACATCCCGCGCCGACCTCGTGGCCTGGCTCGTGCAAGGCGCGAGCGGCCCTCCGTCCTCACCCACCCGCACCTCCGCCGCGAGGAAGCGCTGCTCCATTGCGCGACCTGCCACCAAACGAAGGACCGGCACGCCGGCCTCTTCGGCTCCGACTGCGCCCGATGCCACGCGACGACGAAGTGGACGCTCCCCGAATTCCGCCACCCGTCGCCTGTCTCGCAATCCTCCGCCCAATGTCACCAAGCCCCGCCAAGCCACTACATGATGCACTTCAAAATGGTTTCGATGACCGTGGCCAAAATTGAAAAAGCCGAGGTCAGCCAGCGCTTCCTCTGCCATCAAATCACTTCGTGGAACGACATCAAAGGCGTCGGCTTCTATAAACATCATTGAAATACGTCCCCGCAAAACCTCTGCGCTTACCTTTCTCTGCTTCGCTTGCATGCACCCGTCGTATCCGGCTATTAAATCTGCGCTCCAACGCAGCCCCCGATGAAATTCGCGCGTGAACTTACTGTATCAAACGCGAACGGCGCCGCCGCGAGACGGACGCGGATGGGCTGGCTCGGCCCCGGTTTGATCATGGCGGCCAGCGGCATCGGCGCGAGCGATGTGCTCACGGCCACCGTCGGCGGCGCCACCTACGGACTCCAACGGCTGTGGGCCGTCGCCTTGGGTGCCTTCTTCAAATACGTGTTGAGCGAAGGGATGGCTCGCTGGCAGCTCGCCACCGGCACGACCATCCTCGAGGGCTGGGCGCGTCATCTCCCGCGCTGGATTTTGGTCGGATTTTCCGGCTACGTCGTGCTGTGGTCCGTCGCGGTGAGCGGCGCCCTCATCACGGGCTGCGGTCTCGCGATTGAAAATCTCACGGCGGGCGCGGTGCCGCAGACCTCGGGTGCCCTCGGCCACGCCGTGCTCGCGTTCGGCTTTGTTTACGCCGCCCGCTCGCGCGGCTTCGCCACGGCGATGAAGCCCCTTATCGTCGTGATGTTTGTGAGCATCGTGGTGTGCGCGGCGGTCACCTTCCCCGAACCGACGGCCGCGGCCCTGGTCTCTCCTGCGACGGTATTCTCCCGCGGCGGTGGCGCCTACGTGCTTTCGGTGATTGGCGGTATCGGCGGTTCCCTGACCCTGCTCAGCTACGGCTACCTGCTGCGCGACGAGGGGAAAGTCAGCGCGACCGAACTTCCCGTCGTGCGCCGCGATCTCGCGCTCGGCTATGGGTTCACCACGGTATTCGGCATTTCGGTGATGCTCATCGCCCGCCGCGCGTTTCCGGAGGCAGGCGAGACGATGACCGATGACGATGCCGTTTCACGGATGGCCGGATACCTCGGCGAACTTATCGGCCCGGCTGGAAGATGGATCTACTCCGTGGGTTTTTGGGCCGCGGTCCTCGCGTCGCTCATCGGCGTGTGGCAGGGCGTCCCCGCTATCGCAGCCGATTGCTACAGCCTGCTGCGCCGCATCCCCCCCGCCGCGCGGCGCGAGGCCACCGTGCAAATGAAATCACCGGTTTACCGCATCGCCCTCGCCTTCATGGCCCTCTCGTCGGTGCCGTTCGCGTTTACGCAGCGTCCGCTGTTCGTGATCGTCGCGTTCACCGTCATCGGCAGCCTCTTCATTCCCTTTGTCGCGGCCACGCTGCTCTACCTAAATTTCCGAGTGCCTTTTTCGGACCCATCGCGCCGAAACCGCCCCATCACCAACGCCGTGCTCGTCCTCGTGCTGGTTGCATTCGTCGCCGTCGGCGCGCTGGAGATCGCGGCGCTGGGCAAACCCTAGGCGGCGCCCGCTCGCCGGCAATTCCGCTGCCCAAACACGATGAAGCCCGCGATTCGCGTGTCGGGTTACACCCCATAGCAGGCGCGGACGGTTGAGCGCATCTTGCGGTGCCGGAACCGCCGTTCTCACGCGCGCCGGTGGTCGCCCCCGGGCCCGCCTTTTCACCTCATCCAAAAAATATGCACTTGATCGCAGATCTCACCGGTTCTCACCTCCGCACTTACAACGCGATCTTCCAACATCCCATCTCCCACAATCTGGGCTGGCGCGACGTCCATGCGCTCTTCTCCCATGTGGCAGAGGTCGTGGAGGAGCCGAACGGAAACCTTAGGGTGACGCGCAACGGCCAGAGCATCGTCCTCCACCCTGCGCGCACCAAGGATGTCACCGACATGAAGGAGATGATGGCGCTTCGTCACTTCCTCGAGCGGTCCGAAGCCACACCGCCCGCCGGGGCCGAAAAAGACGCGCAGTGGCTCCTCGTGATCGACCGCCACAAAGCCCTCATTTTCCGCGCGGAAATTGTCCACGGCGTCCCGCTGCAAATCCACTCGCAGGCTCTTGATGACGATTTCCGTCCTGCGCATGACCAGAAGAAACCGAGCCAGGCTGGCTACTTCGAACCTGTCGCGAAGGCGCTGCAAACCGAGGGACGGATTCTGATTTTCGGCAGCGGCACGGGCGAGAGCAGCGAAATGGATCAGTTCACCGCGTGGCTGCGCGTGCACCACCCGGAAGTGGCCAAGCGCATCGTCGGCTCGCAGGTCGTGGACCAACATCACCTCACCGGCGACCAGCTGCTCGCCAAGGCGCGGGAGTTTTACGCGAAAACGCCAACGACCGCGCCAGCCCAAAGGTGATTTTCAATATCGAAGCGCACCGCTCCCAACCCGACCCGACCAAACCATGCTCACAAAGTTCGCCATCGATTGCATCCTCCGGCCCCAGCACAACACCCGCGTTTTCACGCACTTTACCGACGATCCGATCGAGGCCGAAGAATTCTTGATGCATCTGCTCCTCTCACGCGCGCGCATCAAAGAGATCCGCCATGACGGTGCTGTCCTCACCGGGCACCAGTTTGACCGGATGCTGAAGATCGCGGCGGAGCGCATCGGCTCCGCGATGCTGCGTGAATCCCTCACCCTCGATGCCAGCGAGGTGAAGGATCGTTTCGGTTTCGCTGCCTAGCGACCGTTGTCGTCGTGACGCCTGTGCCCGGCGAAAAATGAAGAAACTACCCGCCGTCTCCGGCCGCGCACGAGTCCGCCACGGCGCTCCGCGCCGAGACCACGCCGCTCCATGGCCGTAAAATTCCAAGATTACTACGAGTCGTTGGGCGTGGCCCGCGTCGCCTCGGCCGAGGAGATCAAGCAGGCCTTCCGTAAACTCGCGCGCCTCTATCACCCCGACGTCGCAAAGGACAAGGTGGCCGGTGAGGCGAAATTTAAAGAGATCAACGAGGCCTACGAAGTCCTGAGCGATCCCGAGAAACGGCGGCGTTACGACGAACTGGGCGCGAACTGGCAGGACGGCGGCAGCGGCGCATCTGCGTCCGGCCGCGGCCATCGTGGCCCGGCTCGCCCGCCTCAAGGCGCGGCCGACTTCGAATTTGGCGGCACCGGCTTCAGCGATTTTTTCGAATCGTTTTTCGGCGGCGGCCGAGACCGCTTCGACGGCCGCGGCCAACCCACCGACCGCGCTGGTCACCACGAGGACTCGTTTGCGCAACCGGGCCGGGACATTGAGGCGGATCTCCTGGTCACCTTGGAAGAGGCTTTGCGCGGCTCTTCCCGCAAGGTGACCTTGAAAAGACCCGGCCACGATGGTGCGCCCGACCGCAACGATACGTATCAGGTGCGCATCCCGCCGGGGGTGCGCGAGGGCCAGCGCATTCGCCTCGGCGGTCAGGGCGGCCCCGGCTTTGGCGGCCTCCCCGCGGGCGACCTCTATCTCCGGGTGCGCCTAGCCCGTCACCCCGATTTTAGCGTCCGGGAAGCCGATCTGTATTGCGACCTCGAGCTCGCGCCGTGGGAGGCCGTGCTCGGGGTGCAGGCCGCGATTCCCACGCTCGACGGCAACACGTCGCTCCGTGTTCCCGCCGGCACCGCGGCCGGTTGTCAGCTGCGGTTGCGGGGCCTCGGCCTGCCCCGAGCTGACGGCACTCGCGGCGATCTCTACGCGACGGCGCAGGTCAAAACTCCGGGCGCGGTAACGGCTGAGGAACGCGCGTTGTGGGAACAGCTCGCCCGCATTTCCACCTTCAAACCGAGGAGCTAATCATGAGTGAGCCGGAATTCCCCGCAGAACATTCCCTGATGATGGTTCACGTGGGCGAAGCGGGGCCCGCCACGTATTCACTCGCGGTCGCCGCGGGTTTGGCCGGCCTGCATCCGGAAATGCTTCGCTACTACTGCCAACTCGGTCTCCTCGGCGCGGCGCGGGCGGAGCCCGACATCGAGCTGATTTTCGATGACGATGCTCTCTTTGAACTCCGTCGGTTCGAGCACTACCGGCGGCACCAGGGCGTAAACCGAAAGACCCTGCGGCTGATCTGCAGCCTGTGGCGCGAAGTCGAGCGCCTGCAGACGGAAGTGCGCTTTCTGCGCGGCCGGTAATCGTCGGCCGTCAGCATCGCGCAAGCCGGCACGTTCAACCCGGGCGAGGCGACCTCACACTTGATGCCGCTCACCGCCACCCGACGGGACGTCCCTCACCGACCGGGTTTCTTTTAACGCAGATGATCCGCAACCATCAGCCGGCGGGGCATGGATTGTTACTTGCTCCCGTCGTCCTGCATGTGACCGAGAATTTCGTCGAGGACGCGGACTGCCTCACCGACATGCGTGCCTTTGTTGAGCATCATGCACTCGGCCCGCACCCCCATCGCCGCATCGCTGATTTCGGCCCGCGACGGCAACCCATCCTCGGCGAGAGTTTCCAGGACTTGAATGGCCCAAATCACAGGGACGTGCGCCGCTTCACAGATCCAAAGGATTTCCTCCCGCACCCCGGCCCGCCGCTCGAATCCGCGTTCCACCGCGAGGTCTCCCCGCGCAATCATCACCCCGCAAATCGGCGCGCGCATGGCCGTCAGCAACCAGTCCGGTAGATTCTCGAAGCCGCACCGTGTTTCGATTTTCAGCACCACCGCAGGTGCTTGCCCGCCCAAGCGCGCGAGATGTTGATGCCGCGCTTCCACGTCCCGGGACGTGTTGGCAAACGAGAGTTCGACGACATCGGCGTGCTTCACCACGAACGACAGATCCTCAAAATCCTTGGCGATCAAAGCCGCGAAGCTGAGGACACTCTCCGCCGAAATTTTGCCCTCAATCACCCACGAACTCCTTGCCCCCGGAATGCGACGACGTCGCCGGCGATCGTGCTCTTTGCGGCGAGCGGGAAAGCGTGCGATCCTGCGGTATGGAAACTAAATCTTACCTGTCCCCGCTCCCCATCATCTTGGATTTAGACACCGATGTCGCGTCGCCCGAACTCATCGGCTTCGGCGGGGCTGCCGCCCCGGAGCAAGCGGCGCACGCGGAGATTCTGCATCGCGCCTACACTATCTGGGAATCCGCGGGTCGCCCGGAAAACCGCGACTTGGCCAATTGGCTTGAGGCCGAGGCCGAGGTTTCTGGCGAAAAGCAAGAGACCTTTCCGAATCACAGGTCTGCGTAGGGGTCGCGCCGCTCGCAACCCTCGGGTGCCGGCAAGCGGCAGCCCTGCTGGCCTCGGCCGTTGGGGGAGTTTGCAGCGCATCGATGTCGAGCGGTCTTCACCGCCGGAGCCGAACAATCCCACCGAGCCCGCGTGGCCGCGATGGCGAACCTCGCCCTCAATTACGGCGCCGGTGGCGACCCTCGGTGAACGAAGCCTGCTCCGGCGCGTGGCCGTCGGCTTCGGCCCGGCCGCGGTGATCAGTTTCGCGCCGCTATTTTACGGACCGGCGTGATTTAACGGAACCCTGCCCGCAGGCGCGGCACCCTTCCTTGCGCGCCCACATGCCGGCGCGTTCACCCACTAACACCGGCACTTGAACCATGCACGAACTGAACCCCAGGCCAGTGGCTGCTCCCATCCCGAATGACTGGGACCAGCCCAGCCGTGTCCGGACCCTGGTGCTGCTCGGCGTGACCGCCTTCGGAATTTATCTCTGCTACCGGATGACGGCGCCGTTTTTCTCCGCGATCGGGTGGGCGCTGGCGCTCGCGGTCGTGTTCGCACCGTTTCAACGCTGGCTCGAAACAAAAATCAAGCATCCAAGTCTCGCGTCTCTCGTCTCCGTGCTGGTCATCGGTCTGATCGTAGTCGTCCCCGCGACGTTCGTGGGACAACAGTTGCTTGTGCAGGCCGCGAAAGGGGCGGAATTCATCGAGACGAAGGTCAAGTCCGGCGAGTGGCGGCGCGCCCTTGAGGCCCAACCGCGGCTGGCTCCTCTCGCAGGGAAAATCGAGCGGCAAATCAACCTGGCGGGCACCGTGAAAACGTTCAGCACGTGGCTGAGCAGCACGGTCGGGGCTATTGTCAAGGGGTCCGTGTTTCAGGCGATCGGCTTTTGCCTGATTTTCTACCTGCTTTTCTTTTTTCTCCGCGACCGCCGCGCGGCGCTGCAGGCGCTCCGGTCGCTGTCGCCGCTCGACGACGCCGAGATGGACCGGCTGTTCGGCCGGGTCGGCGATACGATTCACGCCACGATTTACGGCACGCTGGCCGTCGCCTGCGTGCAGGGCCTGCTGGGCGGGCTGATGTTCTGGTGGCTGGGCCTGCCGGCACCGCTGCTCTGGGGAACGGTGATGGCTTTGCTGGCAGTGGTGCCGGTGTTTGGGGCCTTCGTTATCTGGATTCCGGCGGCTCTTTTTCTGGCCCTGGAGGGCAGTTGGGGGAAGGCCGTGATTCTCGCCCTGTGGGGAGTGATTGTCGTCGGCACCATCGACAACCTGCTTTGCCCCGTTCTGGTGGGGAATCGGCTGAAACAGCACACCGTGCTCGCCTTCGTCTCGCTGGTCGGCGGCCTCATTTTGTTTGGCCCGGCTGGTCTGATTCTCGGTCCGGTCGTCCTCACAATCACGATGGCGCTGCTGGAAACGTGGATCAGCCGAACCACGGCCGGCAGTCGAAAACGTGACTCATGACACCCATCCTTGAACTTCTACCTACCGGCGGTCCGGCCAAAGCGCCGGGGGCAAAACCGGGTCAGGCGGCGCCTTCCGCGCAGTCGCGTTATTCGCCCGCCGGCCTCTGGCAGCGCAAGACCACGATCATCTCGGCGCTTTCCGTCGCAGGCATCGCGACGCATCTGGCGTTCCGCTTCGCCTTTCACGCGGCCCCCGACATTCACCGGATACCGTTACTGGCCACGCTAGTCATCGGCGGCGCGCCGTTGCTCTACGACTTGTTCCGGAAGCTTCTGAAGCGGGAATTCGGCTCCGACCTGCTGGGCGGAATTTCCATCATCACTTCCGTCGTGCTCGGCGAATATCTGGCGGGCTCCATCATCGTGCTGATGCTCGCGGGCGGTGCGGCGCTGGAGAGTTATGCTTTGCGCAGCGCGTCCTCGGTGCTGGCGGCTCTCGCCAAACGGATGCCTTCCGTCGCGCACCGGAAACGCGATTCCGAAATCGTGGATGTGGCGCTGCAGGACGTCGCCGTGGACGACACGCTCGTGATTTATCCCCACGACATCTGTCCGGTGGACGGCGTGGTGATTGAGGGCCATGGCGTGATGGATGAATCCTACCTGACCGGCGAGCCGTTCCAGATTACCAAGACCTCCGGATCGAACGTGATCTCGGGCGCGATCAACGGCGAGTCGGCGCTCACGATTCGCACGACCCGGCTCGCGGCCGATTCGCGTTACGCGAAAATCATGGAGGTCATGCGCGAGTCGGAGAGCAAACGGCCGCAGTTACAGCGCTTGGGCGACCAACTGGGAGCCATTTACACTCCGGTGGCCCTAACCGTAGCCGTTTTCGCCTGGGTGCTGAGCGGCGAATCGATCCGCTTCCTCGCGGTCTTGGTTATCGCCACGCCCTGCCCGCTGTTGCTCGCGATTCCCATCGCCATCATCGGCTCCATCTCCCTCTGCGCACGGCGGGCAATCATCGTCAAAAGCCCTGTTGTGCTCGAACAAATCGCCGGATGCCGCACCGCAATCTTCGACAAGACGGGGACGCTGACCTACGGCGAACCGAAGCTGACCGAGCAGCTCATCGCCCCGGGCTTCGACCAAAAGGAAGTGCTGACAGTCGTTGCGAGTTTGGAGCGTTACTCGAAACATCCGCTTGCGCGCGCCATTCTCGCCGCGGCGAAAGAGGCCGGAATAGCACTTCCCGAAGCCACCGCCGTAGGCGAGCAGCCCGGTGAGGGATTGCGCGGCACCGTCTCCGGTCGCCCGGTGCTGGTGACGAGCCGCAAAAAACTCCTCGCGCAGAAAATCCCGGGGGGCGACCAGCTCGCGCCGCTCGCCGGCGGCCTTGAGTGCGTTGTCGTTATCGACGGTCGCTATGCGGCGGCCCTCCGCTTCCGTGATGCGCCGCGCACCGACAGCCGCCCCTTCGTCAGCCACTTGGGGTCTAAGCATAATTTCACGCGCGTGATGCTTGTGTCGGGAGATCGCGAGTCGGAGGTCCGCTACCTTGCCGAACAAGTGGGCATCACCGAAATCCACGCCGAGAAAAGTCCGGAAGAAAAGCTAGTCATCGTCCGCGCCGAAACCGTGAAAGCCAAAACCCTCTACGTGGGCGACGGCATCAACGACGCCCCGGCGATGATGGCCGCCACGGTAGGCATGGCCATTGGGCAAAACAGCGACGTCACGGCGGAAGCGGCCGGTGTCGTGATCATGGACAACTCACTTACGAAGGTGGACGAGTTTATGCACATCAGCCGCCGGATGCGGATCATCGCCCTCCAGAGCGCGGTAGGCGGCATGGCATTAAGCGTCGTAGGCATGGCCTTCGCCGCCACGGGCCACCTCAGTCCCGTCAGCGGAGCCATCGCGCAAGAAATCATCGACGTGCTCGCCGTGCTCAACGCCCTGCGCGCCGCATTTCCACCGAAGGTGATTCATGATCTCTAAACTTCCCCGCTGGGTATGGGCCGGTGCTTGGGCTCTCGCCTTCGTCGCGGGCATCGTGAACGTCGTCGGCATCCTCGGCTTCGAACATCAGGCCGTCACCCACCTGACCGGCACCACCTCCCTGCTGGCGGCGGCGGTGGCGGCATTCGACGGAGCGGCGGCACTTCACTTCGCGGCGATCATGGGCTCCTTCCTCTCGGGCACCGTCCTCAGCGGATTTCTCATTCCAGACAGCACCCTCCGCCTCGGCCACCGCTACGGCCTGGCCCTGTTCATCGAATCGCTCTTGCTCTGCGGGGCCGTCCCGTTGCTCAACCGCAACCTCAGCTCCGGCATCTACTGCGCCTCCTGCGCCTGCGGACTTCAAAACGCGATGGCGAGCACGTATAGCGGCGCCGTCGTCCGCACCACACACCTTTCCGGCATGTTCACCGATCTCGGCACCTCCCTCGGTCATGCCCTGCGCGGTCTCCCGGCAGATTGGCTGCGACTCCGCCTCTGCTTCCTGATTATCTCCGCGTTTTTCTGCGGCGGGGTGGCGGGCGCGTGGGCGTTTGGTCGGCTGGGCTACGCTGCTCTATTCATTCCCGGCGGTCTGACCGCCATCACCTCGATCAGCTATGGCACTTGGCTAAGTTGCCGCCGGCCCGCTACCGCGCCTTGAAAAATCCCACTGCTGTCAACGGGAGTGAGAAACTGAGAAAGCCATCGATGCCTCGCCCCAATGACCTCGTGCCGGGCGAAGTCGCCGCGCGCAGGGTGTAAGGTTAGTCCTTCGGCCCCGTCATCAATCACATGAACCCTCCGCCCCATCCGACCGCCGCCCCCGGCTGCCACCACGCGCCCGGCCACCATCACGATGCCGACGTCAAGCCCCCCGCCACCGCCAAATACTACTGCCCGATGTGCGCCGGCATCGTCTCCGAAACACCCGGCGACTGCCCCAAATGCGGCATGGCGCTCGAGCGCAATCCCGCGTGGATCGCCCCTGCCGCGGCAAAACCCACCTACACCTGCCCCATGCATCCGCAGATCGAGCAGGATCACCCGGGCGCGTGCCCGATCTGCGGCATGGCTCTTGAGCTAAAAAACGTCATCGCCGACGTCGACGACGACTCCGAGCGGCGCGACATGACGCGCCGCCTCTGGATCGGCGGCGCGCTCGCCGCTCCCGTCTTCATCCTTGCGATGCTCCACCTCATGCCGTCGCTCATGCACGTCGCGAATTCCCCGCTGAGCCGCTGGGCGCAGTTCGTCCTTTCCACGCCCGTCGTGCTTTGGGCCGGGTGGCCGTTCTTCGTGCGCGGCGCGCGCTCATTGCGCAGCGGCCACTGGAATATGTTCACGCTCATCGCCCTCGGCGTGGGCGCCGCGTGGCTCTACAGCGTCGTCGCGTTTTTCCTGCCGGATATCTTCCCGGCCGCGATGAAACCGCACGGCGCCGTCGATGTGTATTTTGAGGCCGCCGCCGTCATCGTTGTGCTCGTGCTCGTCGGACAGGTGCTGGAACTGCGCGCCCGCGCCCAGACCTCCAGCGCGATCAAGGCCCTGCTCAATCTCGCCCCGCCCACCGCCCTCCGCGTCACGCCCTCCGGCGACGCCGAAGTCCCGCTGGCCGACGTGAAATCCGGCGACCGCCTGCGTGTCCGTCCCGGCGCGAAAATCCCCGTCGATGGCCTCATCGAGGAAGGCGCCTCGGCGATCGATGAATCGATGATCACCGGCGAGTCCCTTCCGGTGGAAAAGAACTCCGGTGATCGCGTCACCGGCGGCACCGTCAACGGCACCGGCGGCTTCGTTTTCCGCGCGGATAAAGTCGGCGCCGATTCCCTCCTCGCCCGCATTGTGCAAATGGTGGCCGAAGCCCAGCGCAGCCGTGCGCCCATCCAGGGCCTCGTGGACAAAGTCGCCGCCGTCTTCGTGCCCGTGGTCTTCGCCATCGCCGTGCTCACGTTTCTCACCTGGTATTTCGCCGGCCCCGAGCCGCGCCTCGCCTACGCAATCGTCAACGCCGTCGCCGTCCTCATTATCGCCTGCCCCTGCGCCCTCGGCCTCGCCACGCCGATGTCGATCATGGTCGGCGTCGGTCGCGGCGCCCAGGCCGGCGTGCTCGTGAAAAATGCGGAAGCCCTCGAACTCCTCGGCAAGGTAAACTGGCTCGTCATCGACAAAACCGGCACGCTCACCGAGGGAAAACCCCGCCTCACCGATGTCCTGCCCGCGGCCGGCTGCGACGAGCCCACCCTGTTGCAACTCGCCGCTTCCCTCGAACGTTCCTCCGAACACCAGCTCGCCGCCGCCCTCGTGCGCGGTGCCGAGCAAAAGAAAATCGCCCTGCGCGACGTCGCCGATTTCCGCTCCGTCACCGCCGGCGGTGTCGCCGGCCGCGTGGACAACCGCGCCGTCCTCGTCGGCAAACCGAAGTTCCTCGAAGCCGAAGGCGTCGCCATCCCCGCGGCGCTTTCTGAGCGCGCCGCCGCGCCCCAAGCCGATGGCAAGACCGTGCTCTTCGCCGCCATCGACGGCCACGCCGCCGGCCTCCTCGCCGTCGCCGATCCGATCAAAGA
>JACMRG010000309.1 GCA_014376585.1 Opitutaceae bacterium
CCCTGCGCCCCTCCCTTAATTTTTATCCCGCCAAGTTCAAAAAACCTCGAAAAAACCTCGCCCTCCTCACCTTTCAACCACCACAAAAAGTGTCACCCATCACCCCGGACAAAGTGTCACCTATCACCGGATCGCACCATCCGTGCTATCCTTGGTTAAAAATTCCGGCGCTCACTCATCGCCCGGCCTCCCCCCGCCGCCACGATCCACGCCACCGTCTTCTCCGCCAGCCGATCAAACGCCGCCACGGCCAGCTCCAGATGCTCCTCCCGCGTGTCCTCGATCTTGTTGTGACTGATCCCGTGCAAGCTCTGCACAAACATCATCACCGTCGGCACGCCCGCCCCGCAGGTCTCCGCCGCATCGTGCAACGGCCCCGACGGCAACCGGTGTGATTTCCCCACGGTCTCCGCGATCGCCGCATCGCACAGCCCGATCAGCTCCGCGTGAAACGGCCGCGGCTCGATCTGCCAGATCCGCTCCCACGCCACGCGCACATTCCCCTCCGCCGCGAACTGCTCACTCGCGTCCTTCGCCTCTTTTAACATCTGCGCCAGCGCCGCGGCGTCGAGATGCCGCTGATCGAGTGTGATCCGGCACTCCTCGACCACGCTCGTCACGATCCCCGGCTTCGTCGTGCAGGAGCCGATCGTGCACACGCCACTCCCGCTGCGCTCCGCGATCCGATAAATTTCCTGGCTCATTTTTCCCGCCGCCAAAAACGCATCCTTCCGCCGGTTCATCGGCGTGCTCCCCGAATGCGCCGCCTGCCCGAAAAACGTGACCACGTGCCGCTCCACCCCAAACGTCCCCAGCACCGCGCCCAGCGGCAGCCCGAGATCCAGCAGCACCGGCCCCTGCTCTATGTGCAGTTCCAAATACGCCTCCGCGTTTTTTAACTCCACGCCGCTATCCTTCACCTTTTCAAAATCCACGCCCACCACCTTCAACGCCTCCGGCAACGTCACGCCCGCCCTGTCCTTCAGCCCACGCGCCTCCGCCATGTCCAACTTCCCCGAGCACGCCGACGACCCGAAAAGACTTTTCCCAAACCGCGCGCCTTCTTCATCCGCCCAGTCCACCAGCCGCACCGTCACCGGCGGTTTCCCCCCATACTGCGCGTTCATCCGCCGCAAAATTTCCAAGCCCGCCATCACGTTGAGACAGCCATCAAGCCAGCCCCCGTTCGGCACCGAGTCGATGTGCCCGCCCATCAGTAACGCCTTCTCCGATTCGCCCCGCAGCGTCGCCCAAAGATTCCCCGCCGCGTCCTCGTGCACCTCCACCGGCAACGCCGCCAGCTTCTCTCGCAACCACGCTCGCGCCGCGACCCACCCCGGCGTGAACGCCACCCGCTGCGCCCCGTGCTCATCGCCCGTGAGCGCGCGCAACACCTTCAGTTCGGCGACGGTGCGTTTCGGGTTCAATGCCATGCTCATGGTGTTCACTCGACGGCGCCCGCTCGGTTGATTCCGCCGCGCACCGCGCGGGCATAAGGATTGCTTTGCCTACCCTCGTCAGCAACAAATCCGCCCGACGGCGACACCGCCGCGCCATTCCTGCGCCGCCCCGGTCTCCCTCGCAGATACGCCCGGCCCAGAGCAATAAACGATGTCGTCTCGGGTTTGTTTTTTCCCGTCCGCCCGGCCCACAAGCCGCCTAAACCGCCCCTGACCTCCACGGACCCAGTGCTTTGATTGTGATCCCATGACCCACACACCCCTCTCCTCCACCCCGGCGCCACCCACCGCGTCCCGAGGCCTTTCCCCCTTCCGTTCCTGATTTCCCGAGTTCCATATTAACTTCTCCCCGTCGCCTTCTTCTCCTTCCCGCTTCCTCATCATCCCATGTCCACCCTCGCCACCACCGTCGACGGCCTGAAGCTCCCCAATCCTTTCATCATCGGCTCCGGCCCTCCCGGCACCAACCTCAGCGTCAACAACCGCGCCTTCCGCGAAGGCAGGGGCGCCGTCATCGCCAAAACCGTCAGCCTCGACGCCTCGAAGGTTGTCAACGTTTCCCCCCGCTACGCCAAACTTCTCGCCACCAGCGGCGAGGTCATCGGCTGGGAAAACATCGAGCTCATCAGCGACCGCCCTTTCAAAATCTGGGAGGACGAATTCAAACGCTGCAAAGACGCCCAGCCTCCCGGCGCCCTCATCGCCTCCGTCATGGAGGAGTATAACAAAGATGCCTGGATCGAACTCATCCAACGCTGTGAGGCCGTCGGCGTGGATGCGTTTGAACTCAACTTCTCCTGCCCACACGGCCTCCCCGAACGCAAGATGGGCGCCGCCATGGGCCAGGACCCCGACATCCTCGAAGAAGTCTGCGGCTGGGTCGCCTCCGCCACCAAACTCCCCGTCTGGGCCAAGATGACGCCCAACATCACCCACATCGAAGAACCCGGCCGCGCCGCCCTCCGCGGTGGCGCCACCGGTCTCAGCGCGATCAACACCATCCGCAGCGTCACGAGCGTGAACCTCGACACCCTGCGCCCCGATCCCTGCGTCGAAGGCTACACCACCCCCGGCGGTTACTCCTCGAAAGCCGTCAAACCCATCGCCCTCCGCATGGTCATGGAACTCGCCACCATGACGCGGAATGAATTCCCCGGCCGCTCCCTCTCCGGCCTCGGCGGCATCGAGTCCGGCGAAGACGCCGCGCAGTTCATCCTCCTCGGCGCCGACACCGTGCAAGTCTGCACCGGCGTCATGAAGTTCGGCTACGAATGCGTGAAGCCCATGCAGGACCAACTCCTCGCCTTCATGGAGAAACACAAATTCGCGACCCTCGCCGATTTCAAAGGCAAGAGCCTCGACTACTTCACGACCCACGCCGACCTCGTGCGCCGCCAGACCGAACGCAAAGCCGCCCAAAAAGCCGCCGCCGCGGCCCCCTCAAAAGCCGTCAAATCCGACGCCGAATGGACCGGCGACGACTTCATAAAACAATCCGACGCGCTGTCGAAGGGCTGAGAAAAACTCCGGAATTTTTAACCACGGATTTCACGGATGAACACGGATGAATACCTAAGCCTGCCTGCCTGAGGTGCCGCGAAGAACACATGTATCCATCAATCACGGTCTTTGTAGATACCTGTATTTTCCAGCAGGGCTTTCCTTACAAACCTGGCAAGAAGGCGGTCGAGATCAATTGGGGTGGCAGAAATTTCTCCGTGGAGACTGACGTCTACGTGGACAAAGAATTTCCGACCGAAAAACTTAGCCAAGAAATTAAGCTCCTTTCAAAAATCGCCGAAGTCACTCAAACTGGACGTATTGAGCTAATCACGAGCGAGCTAGTTGCTCGTGAGTTAGAAGGAGCTCCTGGAAACTCTAAACCAAGTCACCCAGGCCACATTTTCGAGCATTGTGGAGTGCGCGAAGTGCGATCCGGTTTAATTTTTCAAATCGGATACGGCTATGGATTTGGGCGCATTCGTGACCAATTGGCCCGGTCGTTCGAAAATTATCCCGACCGAATCTTGCAAGAGGTCCGAAAAAAGCTCGGAGGTAATCGCCTGATAGATTCCGTGCATTTAATCACCGCTGAACGTAATGCGGCAAAATATTTCCTGACCACAGATCAAAAGCTTATCGACGCTTTTCGCCGCGAGCCGGACATGCTTAAAATCTGGCCTGTTCTGCCATCGGAGCTGCTCAGAAATCTCCATAACAGCTGTTGAGAAAATTCTCTACTGCCGGCGCGAATTCACATTTCCGCCATCCGTGTTAATCCGTGAAATCCGTGGTTAAAAATCCGCCTCCCATGTCCACTGCCACCCCAACCCTCGCCCCCTGCCCCCACTTCATCGCCGGCGAATGGCTCCCCTCTCCGCACCTCGCCACCACGCCGGTTTTCAATCCCTCGACCGGTGACATCATCGCCGAGTGCCCCGCCGGCGGCGCCGCCGAAGTGAACGCCGCCGTCGAAGCCGCGCACGCCGCGTTCCCGATGTGGCGCGACACCCCCGCCGTCGAACGCGCCCGCGTCTTCTTTCGCTACCGCCAGCTCGTCGAACAAAACTACGACAAGCTCTGCCGGACCGTCTCGCGCGAACACGGCAAGACCCTCTCCGAGGCCCGCGGCGACGTTCACCGCGGACTCGAAAACATCGAATACGCCTGCGGCATTCCCACCCTCCTCTTCGGCGACACCCTCGGGAATCTCGCGCGCGGCGTGGACTGCGAGACGCTCCTCCAGCCGCTCGGCGTGTGCGTTGGCATCACCCCCTTCAATTTCCCCGCGATGGTGCCACTCTGGATGTTCCCGCTCGCCCTCGCTTGCGGCAACACGTTCGTCCTAAAACCCAGCGAGAAAGTCCCGCTCACCGCCATTCTCCTCGGCGAACTCCTCGCGCAGGCCGGCCTCCCCAAAGGTGTTTTCAACATCGTCCACGGCGGCCGTCCCGCCGTCGACGCGCTCCTCACCCATCCGAAGGTCCGCGCCATTTCCTTCGTCGGCTCCTCGCCCATTGCAAAATATATCTACGAGACCGGCACTCGCCACGGCAAACGCGTCCAAGCCAACGGCGGCGCGAAAAACTACCTCGTCATCATGCCCGATGCCGACATCTCAAAAACCGTCGAGGCCCTCTCCACCGCCGCCTTTGGTTGCGCCGGAGAACGCTGCATGGCCGGCTCCACCGCGATCACCGTGGGCGCCGCCGCCGAGCGCCTGCTCCCCGATCTCATCGCCGCCGCCCGCGCCATCAAAGTCGGCCCCACCGACCGCCCCGCGCAGCCGGACATGGGCCCGCTCATCACCCCCGCCCACCGCGACAAAGTCCTCCAGCTCGTTGCCACCGCCGAGACCGAAGGTGCCAAAATCATCGCCGACGGCCGCCGCGTCAGCGTCCCCGATGCCCCGCGCGGCTTCTACCTCGGCGCGACCATCGTCGACGGCGTCGAAGCCAACATGACCCTCGCCCGCGAAGAAGTTTTTGGCCCCGTCCTCAACGTCATGCGCATGGACGACCTCGACCACGCCATCGAGCGCGCCAATGCCTCCGCCTACGGCAACGGCGCCGCGATTTTCACGAACAGCGGCGCCGCCGCCCGCGAGTTCAAGCACCGGGTGAAAGCCGGGATGGTCGGGATCAACGTCGGCGTCCCCGCGACGATGGCGATGTTCCCCTTCACCGGCTGGGACGACTCCTTCTACGGCGACCTCCACATCCAAGGCAAAGAAGCCGTCCAGTTCTACACCCAGCAAAAAGTCATCACGACCCGCTGGTTCGGCGGCGAAGTCGGCGACGTTTGGAAGAAATGACCAATCCCTTTAACCACGGATTTCACGGATTAACACGGATGCCGGAAATACCGCTGCCTTGATCCGTGCCCATCCGTGAAATCCGTGGTTAAAATCCGTTACCAATCCCACCAAGTCCCTCATCATGATTCACGAACAACTAAGCGAAGCCATCATTGGTGCCGCGATGAAGGTGCTTAACACCCTTAAGCCCGGTCTAGACGAGAAAGCCTATGAAAACGCTCTCGTAATCGAGCTACGAAAACGAGGGCACCGCATCGACCAGCAGAAACGTTTCGATGTGCTCTATGATGGCCAGTTGGTCGATACGCTCGTCCCCGATCTCATCGTCGATGACCTGGTCGTCGCAGACCCGAAAGTCGTGGAAGACTTCACGCCGACTCATCAGGCGAAAATGATCGGCTACCTCACGATCACCAATCTTCGCCTCGCGCTGCTCCTTAATTTCAAGCACGCGGACCTGCGTTGGAAGCGCGTCGTCCGGTGATCCATCCGTGTTAATCCGTGCTATCCGTGGTTAAAAATTCCGAATCACTAAATCCATGAGCCTTCTCATCAAAAACGGCGAAATCATCACTGCCGATTCCCGCTACCACGCCGACATTTTCTGCGAAGGCGAAACCATCACCCAAATCCTCCCGCCCGCTTCTGCCTCCAGCTTCACCCCGCCCCCCGGCACCGAGGTCATCGACGCCACCGGTAAATACATCTTCCCCGGCTTCATCGATCCGCACGTTCACATCTATCTCCCGTTCATGGGGACGTTTTCCAAGGACACCTACATCACCGGTTCGCAGGCCGCGCTCGTCGGCGGCACGACCACGCTCATCGAGATGTGCTGCCCCGCCCGCAAAGACGACGCGCTCGCCGGCTTCGAGCTCTGGATGGCCCAAGCCGCCGGCAAATCCGCGTGTGACTTCACGTTTCACATGGGCGTCACAAAATTCGACGCCACCACGGAAAAGCAACTCCGCGAAATCGTCGCGCGCGGCATCAGCTCCTTCAAAATCTTCCTCGCCTACAAAGGCGCCTTCGGGATCGACGATACCGAACTTTACCGAACGCTCAAACTCGCCAAGGAACTCGGTGTCGTCGTCACCGCCCACTGCGAAAACGAAACGCTGATCGCCGAACGCTCCAGCGAACTCCTCGCCGCCGGTAAAACCGACCCCGGCCAACATCACGAAAGCCGCCCGCCGCTCGTCGAAGCCGAGGGCGTTCACCACCTCCTTACCTTCGCCGAACTCACCGGCGCCGCGACCTACATCGTCCACCTTTCCTGCAAAGAGGCCCTCGACCAAGCCATTGCCGCCCGCCAGCGCGGCGTGCGTGTCGGCATCGAGACGCTCATCCAATACCTCGTGCTCGATAAATCCTACGCCGAGCTCCCGAACTTTGAGGGCGCGAAATACGTCATGTCGCCCCCGCTCCGCGACGCCCGCAATCAATCCGTCCTCTGGCACGGCCTGCGCGACGGCCTCATCAACACCGTCGCCACCGACCACGCGCCCTTCGACTTCGCCTCCCAAAAACCGATGGGCAAAGACGACTTCACGAAAATCCCCAACGGCATCCCCTCGCTCGAGGAACGCGTGAATCTCCTCTACACGCACGGCGTCGCTACCGGCCGCATCGACCTCCACACCTTCGTCAACGTCGCCAGCACCGCCGTCCCGAAACAGTTCGATCTCTTCCCCCGCAAAGGCGCGATCCAACCCGGCGCCGACGCCGACTTAGTCGTCTTCGACCCCAACTACCGCGGCACAATCTCCGCCAAAACCCAACACATGAACGTGGACTACTCCGCCTTCGAAGGCTGGCCCCTGCAGGGTCGCGCCACCGTCGTCACCGTCCGCGGCCAAGTCGCCGCCCGCGATGGCCAATTCACCGGCACCCTCGGCCGCGGCCAATTCCTCCAGCGCAAGCCCAGTCATTTTTGATCAGACTCGGTGAACCGCAAATACCCGGAGGCACAGAGAAAACCCCGCGTTCCATTCCGATCTCTCGGGGCCGCTGTGGTTCGAACTCAGCCCGTGTGAGAAAAAACTCGCCCCCCGCACCTGACCCCGATCCCACCTCAAAAGCACGTAGGCACAGATAAGAAAGACTCTTCTCCCAATCCGCCCTCTGTGTCTCCTTGCCTCTGTGGTTCAAAATCCCCCGCTCCCTTCTCCTTCCCTGCCTTTATCCGTGTTAATCCGTGCCATCCGTGGTTAAAAACTCTGCCCCTTCCCCACTCTCCTTCCCCCCATGAAATCCATCCCTCTCCCGCCCACTCCCCACACGCCCGCGCCCTACACCGGCCCATCCGCCGCCGCCGTCCTCGCGCAGCGCAAGCAGTTCCTCAACCCCGGCCTCTTCCTCTATTACAAGCAGCCGATCATGATCGTTGAGGGCAAAATGCAGTATGTCTGGGACGACACCGGCAAACGCTACCTCGACGGCCTCGGCGGCATCGTGACCGTCAGCGTCGGCCACTGCCACCCGCACGTCGTCGCCGCAGCCAACGCCCAAAACGCCACGCTGCAGCATTCCACCACGATCTACCTCAACCCCAACATCGGCGCCTTCGCGGAAAAACTCGCCTCGACTTTCCCCGGCGATCTCAAGGTCGTTTATTTCGTAAACTCCGGCTCCGAGGCCAACGACCTCGCGATGCTCATGGCCCGCCTCTACACCGGCAACTACGACGCCATCGCCCTCCGCAACGCCTACCACGGCGGCAGCCCCGCCTCCATGGGCCTCACCGCGCACAGCTCTTGGAAGTTCAACACGCCCCACTCCTTTGGCGTCCACCACGCCCAAGCCCCGTATCCCTATCGTGGACACTTCGGCTACGACGACCCCGACGCCGGCCGCAAATACGCCGACGACGTTAAAAATCTGATCGACTACGCCACCCCCGGAAAAATCGCCGCCTTCATCGCCGAATCCATCCAAGGCGTGGGCGGCTTCGTCGAGTTCCCCCAAGGCTACCTCAAGCACGCCTACGAACACGCCCGCGCCGCCGGCGGCCTTTGCATCGCCGACGAAGTCCAGACCGGCTTCGGCCGCACGGGCACTCACTTCTGGGGCTTCGAGACTCAGGGCGTCATCCCCGACATCGTCACGCTCGCCAAAGGCATCGGCAACGGCGCGCCTCTCGCCGCCGTCGTCACCACGCCGAAGATCGCGGCCGTCATGACGCAGAAGGTCCACTTCAACACCTTCGGCGGCAACCCCGTTGTCAGCGCCATTGGCAAGGCCGTCCTCGAAGTCATCGAACAAGAAAAGACCCAGGAGAACTGCCTGAAACTCGGCGCCCACGTCCTCGCCGGCCTGAACCGGCTCAAGGAAAAATATCCCGCGATCGGCGACGTCCGCGGCAAGGGCCTCATGCTCGGCATCGAGTTCGTCAAAGACCGCACGACTAAAGCCCCCGGCCGCGAGGAATGCGCGCAGACCGTCGAGAACGCGCGCGAACTCGGCCTCCTCCTCGGCAAGGGCGGCCTGTGGGGCCAGACGATCCGCTTCGCCCCGCCGATGAACATCACGCAAGCCGACGCCGACTTCCTCCTCGCCGTCCTCGACGAAGCCATCGGCGCGTTGTAAGCGGCGCCCACACCCCGCGCCAGGGTCCATCTTATTTCGATCCGCCCCGCGCCTGGGGGGCGGATTTTTTGCGTCCATGGAAAATGAGCCCCGGGTTACACGAGCATTTTCTTGCTCCGTCCCCGGCGCTAAATCTCCTCTCCTCCGCTCGCACCATGTCCCAAAAAAACTCCGCCACCGAATCTCTCCTCGAAAAAGCCATCTTCGCCAGCCGCTGGCTCCAGGCGCCGCTCTACGTCGGCCTCATCATCGCGCAGTGCGTTTATGTCTATCAGTTCTTCGTCGAACTCTGGCACCTCATGCACCTCGCCTTCGGCCCCGCCGGCGCCGTCAAAGACCCGAGCACGCTCATTATGCTCAACGTCCTCGGCCTCATCGACGTCGTCATGATCGCGAATCTCCTCATCATGGTGATCATCGGCGGCTACGAGACCTTCGTCTCGCGCCTGCACCTGGACGACCACGCCGACCAGCCCGAGTGGCTCAGCCACGTCAACGCCGGCATGCTCAAGGTCAAACTCGCCTCCGCCCTGATCAGCATCTCCTCCATCCACCTCCTGAAAACTTTCATCGAGGTCCGCTCCCCCGATTTCTCCGCCGCGCCCGACGCCGTGATGTGGCAGGTCATCATTCACCTCGTCTTTGTCCTCTCTGCCATCGCCCTCGCCTACACCGACAAGCTCATGATGTCATCGGTCAAATCCGCTGCGCCCGGTGCACACTGAGCGTCCGCCCGCCCGCCCAGCTCAACGTGCGAGATCTAACAGCACGAGGACCAGCACGCCAACGCCGAGCAGCGTCACCACGGTTGAGCTGATTTCAAAAAAACGCACCTGCCGCCGCGCTTCCGCCGGCGTGAGTTTACCGTTCTTCACGTGCTCCTCCGTGTCCATTTGGTGGCGCGACCCATACGCGCGCAGCCCGATTCCCGCCAACGCCAACAACAACGCCGCCGCCACCCCGCTCTCATCAAAAATCCGCGAAGGCGTCTCCGCGAGCACCTGCGGCACGGAAGTCCGAAACACATTTGCCAAAGGTAAATTCATAGGGGTGAGAAAACCGCGCGACCGTCGCGACCGCGGTCACCCGGCAAACACGCCTGAAACCCGCCGTCCCCGCAAGCCCGGTGCGCGCCATCACCTTGCAGCTGGGCATCTCCCCTTCATCCGAGTCCACTATCCCGACCCCGCTGCCGCCCGGATCGGCGCCCGCTCTTGCAGCCCCGCGTCGCACCCCGCACTACCACGGGTGTGAGACCGACCCGCGACGACGACCCCATCCTCGCCATCGGGCGCCCACATCCGAGCCGCTGGACCTACTTTTGGCTCACCTGCCTCGTGATCCCGCCGCTCTTCCTCGTCGTCGCACCCCACTATTGGTTCCGCTAACATACGATGCGCTACAAGTTCACCGACGAGGGGATCTCGATGAGCTGGGGCCTCCTCTCCCGTCGCGAGATCATCATCAACTACGCTCGCATTCAGGACATCCATCTCCGCTCCAACGTCGTCGAACGCTGGCTCGGCCTCGCCAAAATCCTCGTGCAGACCGCCAGTGGTAATTCCTCCGCCGAGCTCACGCTTGAAGGACTCAGGGACTTCGAAGCCGTCCGCGATTTCCTCTATTCCAAGATGCGCGGCGTGAAGGATCACCCCATCATCCCGGCCTCCGTTGCGACCTTCCCCGCCGGCGACCACGAACTGGCCGCCACCTTGCGCGAGGTCGCCGGCGAGCTGCGCGCGATCCGCCTCGCCCTGCCCCCACGTCCGTCCCCCGACCGCGGAGACCAGCGTTATGTTTGAAGGGCTGCGCACCCATGTGCTACGCCTCATGCGCGTGCCCCCTGCCCCCACGCCACTTCTCGGCGCGCCCAACTCCGTTCGGATCTTCCGCGCCGGCGATAATTATTACAAACTGCGCCTCTTCGGCTGAGGCGCGGGTCAAATCGGCGCCGTCGTAGCGCTGGGCGTTTCCCTTTACTTCAGCTGGTGGTTGGTCGCTTCCATTAAGACCGCCCAGGCCGTCAGCGCTTTCGCCGCCTCGGCACCTCCGCGCGCCGCTCCCGCCACCATCACGCCTACGCCACCATCCGATACGGCGCCGTCTCCCTCGCCCGCAAAGTCTCCCGCCAAAAAGCGTCTCCGCTCAAAAACGGACTTGGTTGAAAAACTCGCCACCGGCTCCGCGTGGTGGGTGATCGTCTCCATCGAGATCGCCGAAATCGGCGCGGTGCTCTTCTTCCTGCGCAGCTTCCCATCACTTTCGCCATCGTGCGCCTCGATTTCGAACTGCACTGGTATATCGTCACCGACCGCAGCCTGCGCATCCGCACCGGCGTCCTGCGCCTGCAGGAGGCGACGATGAGCTTCGCCAACCTCCAGCCGGTGACCGTGACCCAAGGCCCCCTCCAGCGCCTCCTCGGCCTCGCCGATGTCCGCGTGCAATCCGCCGGCGGCGGCGGTAACGACGAACACAAACCCGGCACCGACACCTCCCTCCACACCGGCGTGTTTCACGGTGTGGCCAACGCCACCGAGATCCGCGCCCTCATCCTCCATCGCCTCCGCCAATTCCGCGCCACCGGCCTCGGCGACCCCGACGACCATTTGTCCCTTGTAGGCGGGGTGCCCCCAACCCGCGCAAACTCCTCGCCCGCTCTCGCCGCCGCCATCGATACCCTCGCCGCCGCCCGCGAGGTCCTCCACGAAGCCGCCGCCCTGCGCCGAGAAATCTCCGCCGGCACCCCACTCCAGCGATTGAGTTTTCCCGTCACGGTATCAACGTCCACCCGTTCTCCTGCTTCACCTTCCATGCCGAACACCGAAAACGACGCCTCCACGCTGGATCAGGCCACGCTGCTCACCACGGCACAGTTGCGCCTGTCGTCCGATGTCCGCGTCTCCGATGCCCGCAGCCAGCGCGCCGTCGTGAAATATCAGCCCGGCCGCAACTACCTCGTTGTCTCGCCACCGCAGTTCAAGGTCCTCACCGATTTCACGACCGCCCGCGCCGTCCCCGGCGTCCTGCTCGACCTGATTTCCAAGCGCCGCTGCCCCCCGCTCCGAGAGTTCTACGAACTCATCGTGAAGGCCTTTCACGCGGGCATTCTTCAGGTCGCGGACCAGCCGCTCCCTCCCACCGTTTCCCCGAGCCCCTGGAAAGCCCAGACCAACGGCGGTCCCGCCCGCTGGCTCGCGATCCTCGCGATGGCCGCCGCCACCACCACCCTCTTCGTCCGCAACCTCGAACTGCCCAACGAGACGTGGGAACTCCTCACCGGCTGGCTGCTCTCCTGCGTCGCCATGAGTCTCGGCTACGCGGCCGCGGCCTGCGTGCTCAAAGGCGCCGGCGGCGAGATTTACCACCCCAAGTTCCACTGGCTCACCCTCGCGCCGCACTTCCGAGTGGACCTCGAAGACGTGATCATGACGGGCCAAAAAACCGAGATCGACGTCGCCCTCGTGCGCATGGCGCCCCAGTTCATCCTCGCCGCCCTCGCCGCCCTCTACGCGCCGGCCCTGCTCCTTCCGCTCCTCTGCGGCGTCTTCGTGGTGATCTCGCCCTTCTGGCGCTCGCCCATGCTCGACCTCCTGCGCGCGCTCTACCGCGATCCGCGCCTCTCCACGTCCTACGATTTCATGTTCGCGCAAAACCGGCTCTTCAGCGTGCTGCTCCGCTCCCGGATCAAGTTCGCCGACCGCACGTTTCTCCTCGTGTGCTCCAGCTACACGCTGGTCTGGCTCTTCCTCCTCTTCTCCGCCGGCACCTCGCTCCTCAACGTCAACGCCCCCGAGCTCTTTCAGCGCTTCAAAGCCGCCGGCGGCCTCCACTTCACCGCCCTCACCCTGCTCACCCTCTTCGGCGCCATGGCCACCTGCGCCCTCGGCGTCGTGAGCTGGA
>JACMRG010000006.1 GCA_014376585.1 Opitutaceae bacterium
CAAATGGGATGAATCCTCTTTGGCTCGCCACCGCCGCCTCGAAGCGGCGACTGACAAAACACGGCCAGACCCTCTCGGTTCTCCCCTACCGCCACCCCGCAGCCCGGCGCGCCCCGCCCCTATCGACCATCCCGCGTGCAGTGGGTGCGAGCCCGATGCCGGCCACACTCGCGTCCATGCGCCGCCACACCTGCGGGTTTTGTTCTCCCGCCGAAGTCACACCTCACGATTCCCCGCCCACGCCGCCCAAAGATTCCCGCTAAACCTCTTGGCATTCCGAGCCCCGGCCAACTGTCTGGCGCTACCGCTTCCCCATGGCTCGTGCTCCATCGTCTGCTTCATCCGCTCAGTCCTCCGCTACCATCGGCTTTGAAGCCAAGCTCTGGCTCACCGCTGACAAGCTGCGCAACAACATGGACGCTGCGGAATACAAACACGTCGTCCTCGGCCTCATCTTCCTCAAATATATTTCCGACACCTTCGAAGAGCACCGCGCGAAGCTTGTCGCCGGCAAGGGCGCCTACGCCGGCTCCAACCCCGAAGATCAGGATGAATATAAAGCGGAGAACGTCTTCTGGGTCCCACCCGCCGCGCGCTGGCCGCACCTGCAAGCCAGCGCCAAGCAGCCCACTATCGGCAAGTCCGTGGACGACGCCATGGTCGCCATCGAGCGCGACAACTCGCGCCTCAAAGGCGTTCTCCCGAAAGACTACGCCCGCCCCGGTCTCGATAAACACCGCCTCGGCGAACTCATCGACCTCATCGGCACGATCGTGTTGATCCGCACCGCCTCCGGCGAAGAGATCGCCAAGGCCGACCTGCCGCCCGACGTCGGTGCCGGTGCCGTCGAGGGCAAAGTCGAAACTCCGCCGCTGCCCTCCCACCGCTCCGTCGATCTGCTCGGCCGCGTTTACGAGTATTTCCTTACCCGCTTCGCCAGCGCTGAGGGCAAGAACGGCGGCCAGTTCTACACGCCGTCCTGCGTCGTGCGCTGCCTCGTCGAGATGCTCGCCCCCTACAAAGGCCGCATCTACGACCCCGCCTGCGGCTCCGGCGGCATGTTCGTGCAGTCGGAAAAATTCGTCGAATCCCACGGCGGCAAGCTCGGCGACATCTCCATCTACGGCCAAGAGAGCAACGCCACCACCCGCCGCCTCGCCGTGATGAATCTCGCCCTGCGCGGCATCGAGGCCGACTTCGGCCCCGAGCACGCCGACACCTTCCGCCGCGATCTCCACCCCGACCTCCGCGCCGACTACGTCCTCGCCAACCCGCCCTTCAACGACTCCGACTGGTTCCGCCAGGACGACGACGTGCGCTGGCAATTCGGCGTCCCGCCCAAGGGCAACGCCAACTTCGCCTGGGTGCAGCACTTCATCCACCACCTCGCGCCCCACGGCATGGCCGGCTTCGTCCTCGCCAACGGCAGCATGTCCTCCAACCAGTCCGGCGAAGGCGACATCCGCCGCGCCCTCATCGAAGCCGACCTCGTGGACTGCATGGTCGCCCTCCCCGGCCAGCTTTTTTACAGCACGCAGATCCCCGTCTGCCTCTGGTTCCTCGCGAAGAACAAAAACGCCGACGCCAAACGCCGCTTCCGCGACCGCCGCAGCCACACGCTCTTCATCGACGCCCGCAAAATGGGCACGTTGATCGACCGCGTCCACCGCGAGCTGACCGACGCCGACCTCGATAAAATCACGAGCACCTACCACGCGTGGCGCTCTGGTCTCCCTTCTCCCACTGGGAGAAGGGCCGGGGATGAGGGTGTGCCGCCGAAATACGAAGACGTCCCGGGTTTCTGTAAATCAGCGACGACGGCAGAGATTGCGGCACATGGCCACGTCCTCACGCCCGGCCGCTACGTCGGCGCTGAGGAAGTCGCCGACGACGGCGACCCCTTCGAGGCAAAGATGCCGCGCCTCGTCGCCGAACTGCACGCCCAGTTCGCCGAGTCCGCGAAACTGGAGCAGGCCATCAAAGCAAACCTGAGGGGGCTGGGTTATGGAGGCTGAAATTTGCGCCCTCGCTCCGTCCGACTGGCAAATCCGCTCAGTTGAAGATGTCTGCAAACGCGTAACGAGCGGCGGCACGCCGAGCCGCACGCGTCCTGATTTCTATGTCGATGGTTCGTGGCCGTGGGTTAAGACACAGGAGCTTCAAGACACCTGGATTGACCACACAGAAGAGAAAATCACTGACGACGCTCTAGCCAACTCGTCGGCGAAAGTTCTACCGCCGAACACCATCTTGTTAGCGATGTATGGTGCGACTGTTGGACAGCTTGGAATCCTGCGGAGTCCGATGACCTGCAATCAGGCGTGCTGCGCGATGATTGTGGACTCGGACAAAGCTGATTTCCGATACCTCTATCACCACCTCCGCTACTCTCGGACCCAACTCAAAAGCCTCGCGACTGGTGCCGCGCAGCAAAATCTTAGCGGTGCGCTTATCAAGTCGCTGCTCTACCCCTTCCCACCCCTCGCCGAGCAAAAAGCCATCGCGGCGGTGCTTGGGGCGCTGGACGACAAGATCGAGTTGAACCGGCGGATGCACGCGACGCTGGAGGCGATAGCGCGGGCGCTGTTCCAGAGCTGGTTCGTGGATTTTGACCCCGTCCGCGCCAAACTCGTCGGCCGCCCCCTCGCCGCCCTCGACCCAGCCACCGCAGCCCTCTTCCCCGCCACTTTCCAAGACTCCGAGGCCGGTCACATTCCTAAAGGCTGGACGTTCGGCAAGGTCAGTGACCTCGCAACGCTCAACCGTGGTGCCGTGAATCCCGGCGATTTCCCGACGGAAACCTTCGACCACTTCAGCCTGCCCGCTTTCGACAATGGCCGGACTCCAAAGGTGGAACTCGGCAGTGCCATCATGAGCAACAAGCTCACGGTTACGCCGAACTCCGTGCTGCTCTCCAAGCTCAACCCGCACATCCCGCGAATCTGGCTGCCTGACCTCCACGATTCGCGCCGCTCCGTCTGCTCCACCGAGTTCATGGTTGTCTGCTCGAAACCCGGCGTGTCGCGCGAGTATCTTTTCTCGCTCTTCACCAGTTCCGCCTTCGCCAGCATTTACGGCACGCTCGTCACCGGCACCACCGGCAGCCATCAGCGCATCCGCCCGGAGAGTGTGCTGGACATGAAGATTGTGATTCCCCCGCCATCGCTGATTCGCGCTTTCACCGACATCGCGAAGCCGATGTTCGACCGGATCAATCGCAACACCGACCAATCCCGCACCCTCGCCACCCTGCGCGACACGCTGCTGCCGAAGCTGCTGAGCGGAGAGTTGAGCGTATCGAAACTCGGAAACTGAAACCGCCATGGCCGCAAAAACGAAACGCAACAGACGGGTTCACTCGGTTTCGGATGAACTGATTCACAAGTCGCGGGAGGCGGCTCTCGCCGCAGTTCAAGTCTTCAATAACCCGCAGATCACGTTCAAGTCCGAGATGTTCATCGTCCTGATGAACATCGCGTGGACTTACATGCTTCACGCTTACTACCGCACGCACGGGGTTGAATATCGCTACTTCAAGCAGACAGGAAAGAACCGGCGCTTCGACCGCACGACGAAGGGCGCCTACAAATACTGGGAGTTAGAGCGCTGCCTCAACGAGAACCCCTGTCCGGTCGACAGTGATGCGGCAAATAACCTCCGATTCCTGATTGGTGTTCGCCACGAGATTGAACATCAGATGACGACGAAGATCGACCCATCGTTTAGTGCCAAATTCCAAGCGTGCTGCTTAAATTACAACGAGCACATTAAAAAATTCTTTGGAGACGAACACGCGATCGACAAACATCTTTCGTTCAGTCTTCAGTTTTCATCGATCACTAGGGAGCAAGCAGGACAGCTCGAAGCGCAACCGTCTCTGCCAGCGCATATCAAATCATTCGTCGAAGGATTTGAAGCAAACCTGTCGGAGGATCAGTTCAACAGTCCGAAGTTCGCGTATCGCGTCCTGTTCGTCGCCAAGACAGCCAACCGCAAAGGGCAGGCGGACGAAGTTATTGAGTTCGTGAAGGCCGATTCAGAACTAGCGAAAAACGTGAATCAGAAATACGCGATCATCAAGGAGACGGAGCGCCCGAAGCTTCGCCCGAAAACGATCGTGGATAAAATGAAGAAGGAGAGTTTCTCAAAATTCGACATGCACCAGCACACCCTCCTTTGGCAGGCCATGGACGCTAAAAATCCGGCGAAAGGATTTGGAACTAATGTTGAGGGCACTTGGTTTTGGTATGAGGCATGGCTTGAACAGGTCAGGGAACACTGCACGAAAAACTCAGCACAATTTACATAGACTATGCCCTACAACCCCGCGCGCGCTCTCGAACTGCTGCGACTTGGCACGCAGAACCCGGCGGCGACGTTCCATGATGGTCAGGAGGAGGCGATCCGACATGTGGTGGATGGTCGCGGCCGGTTGCTGGTGGTGCAGAAGACCGGCTGGGGCAAAAGCTCCGTCTATTTCATCGCCAACAAGCTCCTGCGTGAGGAAGGCCTGGGGCCGGCCATCTTGATCTCGCCTTTGCTAGCGTTGATGCGGAATCAAATCGCGGCGGCAGAGCGCATGGGGGTTCGAGCTGTCACCATCCACTCGGGAAATCGCGATGACTGGCCTTCGATCGAAGGCGCAATCACCCGGAACGAAGTGGACATCCTGCTTATTCACCCGAAGCGGCTGATGAACGATCAGTTCAATACGCAGGTTCTGGCGCGAATCGCCGCCACTGTTTCGCTGGTGGTCATCGATGAGGCGCACTGCATTTCGGACTGGGGCCACGATTTCGTTCCTGAGTATCGATTGATCGAGCGGCGGATTCGGCTGCTGCCGGCAAATGTCCGAGTGTTGGCAACCACGGCGACGGCCAACAACCGGGTGATGGCGGATCTGCAAGCAGTGCTCGGTCCATATCTGGCGGTTTCGCGCGGTGATTTGAGCCGTTCCTCTTTGCTCCTGCAAACGATGCGGATGCCGAGCCAAGCAGAGCGTTTGGCATGGCTCGCGACCCACCTTCCCATTATTCCCGGTAGCGGAATTATTTACGCCCTGACCCAGCGAGATGCTGAACGCGTTGCCGAATGGTTGAGGCTACGCGGACTAGCCGTCGAAGCCTACCATAGCGATCTCTCGCCCGAGCGCACCAACGCCTTGGAGGATGCACTTCTCGCCAATCAGGTGAAAGCTTTGGTCGCCACTACCAAGCTGGGAATGGGATTCGACAAACCCGACCTAGCATTCGTCATTCACTACCAAACACCGGGCTCGGTCGTGGCATACTACCAGCAAGTTGGCCGGGCGGGACGCAATCTTCCTCCTACGGTTCCCGGCGCATACGGAGTATTGTTGAGCGGCACTGAAGAGACCGACATCACGAATTTCTTCATCGACAGTGCTTTTCCCTCAAGGAGCGAGGTGAGGTCGATTTTGGACGCAATCAGAGCGGAGGCGAATGGGCTTTCGGTAAATGGAATTATGGAGCGGGTGAATATCCGCTACGGCAGAATCGAAAAGGCGCTGCTGCTCCTCTCGCTCGAGTCACCTGCTCCAATCGCAAAACAGGACAGCAAATGGACTCTGACTGCGGCAAATCTGAGTGAGGAATTTTGGCACAGGGCGGAACGATTGACTGCGTTGCGCCAGACTGAGCAGGCGCAGATGCAAGAATATGTTCAGCTTCAGCGGGGCCTCATGGAGTATTTGATCCGCGCGCTCGACGGCGATCCTGGTTTGTATCGTGTCCCAAATCTTGCACCGCTGTCATCGACGGTGGACCGAATGGTCGCGAGAGAGGCCGTGGCGTTCCTTCGTCGAACGAGCCTGCCTTTGGAGCCCCGCAAGAAATGGCCACCGGGAGGTCTCGCGAGTCTCGGCGTGCGGGGAAACACCAACATCACACCCGAACGAAGCCTCCAACCGGGAAAAGTTCTGTGCAGGTGGGGAGATGCTGGCTGGGGCGAAATGGTGCGGCTGGGGAAATATCGCGACCAACATTTTGCTGACGACCTCGTGAACGCATGCGTCGTGTTGCTCCGCGAGTGGTCACCCACCCCGGCTCCACAGTGGGTGACGTGCATTCCATCTCTCCGGCACCTGCAACTCGTGCCCAATTTTGCCCTCCGACTGGCTGCGGCAATCAACCTCCCGTTTCATCCGGTGCTGATTAAGACCGACCATCGCGAGCCACAAAAGGAAATGGAGAATGCTGCCTACAAAGCACGGAACGTAGATGGATCAATCGCAGTTCAAGGAAACGTTCCAACGGGCCCGGTCCTGCTGATCGATGATATGGTCGATTCAAAATGGACTTTGACGGTCGCAGCCTACCTTTTGACTTCGAATGGAAGCGGTCCGGTGTATCCTCTGGCACTCGCTTCCACCGCGAACTCTGACGAATGATTGAGTCCCTGACAGCCAACACCCAGGCCATCCTGCTCCTTACCGCTCCGCTCATCGCGGGCCGGTCCGACGCGTCACGAGACCTCCTGAGCCTCGGCGACTACAACCGGCTCGCCCGAATTCTTCGCGATGAAAAGAAACAGCCGGCCGACTTGATCGGGCCGGAGGCGAAAGCACTCATCGAAATTTGCGGGCGGGTATTCGGTCGGCCACGGATCGAGGCCCTTTTGGGCCGCGGCTTCCTGCTGAGTCAGGCCGTCGAACGCTGGAACGCGCGCGCGATTTGGGTCTTCAGTCGGGCCGACGCAAAATACCCGAAACGAATCAAAGCCCGACTCAAGGAAGATGCTCCCCCGATTCTCTACGGGTGTGGCGATATCGCTCTTCTGGACCGAGGTGGACTGGCGGTCGTGGGTTCACGACACGTGGACGAAGATCTCCTGCGCTACACGGAAAATGTGGGCAAGTGCGCCGCAGAGGCCGAGCGCTCGATTGTTTCGGGTGCGGCTAAGGGCATCGATCAAGCCGCGATGCAGGGCGCGCTCGCGGCGGGTGGAATCGTCGCCGGGGTGATGGCGGACAGCTTGGAACGCGCCGCCCTCTCTCGCGAACATCGCGAGTCGTTGATGGATGGAAAATTGGTGCTGACCTCGCCCTATGATCCGGCGGCCGGCTTCAACGTGGGGCATGCGATGCAGCGCAACAAACTGATCTACGCTCTCGCCGACGCCGCCTTGGTGGTGAACTCGGATTTCGAAAAAGGCGGAACGTGGACGGGTGCAGTGGAGCAGCTGGACCGACTGCATTTCGTGCCGTTGTTTGTGCGCAACGGAGCCGCGATGCCCAAAGGTAACGCCGCCCTGCTCCGACGCGGCGCACAGCCCTGGCCCAATCCACAAAACGGGCACGAACTCAGTGTAGCCATGACCACAGCCGCGGATGCTGTAGCGGCCGAGCCTAAGCAAGACTCGCTGCCCTTGATGGTGCGGGAGGACGCTCCGTCCGAGAAATCGGCGTTGGTCGAAGCACAACCGACCCAGAAAGAAAAACCTCCCGAGCAGCCCAAGCTAGAAGTTAAATCCGCGGCCAGCGACGAACTTTGGACGACCGTAAAAACGATTTTGCGGCGTGAGTTAGTCGTCGCGCAAACCGATGAAGAAGTGGCGGCGTTGCTGGCCGTCGCAAAGCCACAGGCAAAAGCATGGGTCGCTCGCCTCGTGGAGGAAGGCAGGTTGGAGAAGGTAAAGAAGTCCAAGCCCGCGCGCTACCGGACGGCCACCGCAATGGATCGGCTGCTCTGATCGATTCATGGGCCTCAACGAATCCATTGTGGAAGAGGCCGCCCTCGAATGGTTCGAGCAGCTGGGCTATACGATCGGCCACGGACCACACTTGGCACCGGGCGAATCCGCGGCCGAGCGGGATTCGTTTGGCGAAGTGGTGCTGGTCGGGCGACTCCGCGCGGCGATTGCCCGGCTAAATCCGAGCATCCCCGCCGATGCGCAAGAAGAGGCGTTCCGAAAAGTTCTACGCGTGGGCACACCTTCGCTCACGCAGACCAACCGTGCTTTTCACAAGATGCTTCGCGACGGTATTCCCGTTGAATGCGTTCAACAGGAACCTTCACCCCAGCCCTCTCCCAGTGGGAGAGGGAGTGATCGGCATTATCGCGGTGGGTTTGATTTCTCGGGGCTGAAGAAGCGGGCGCGTGAGCTGCGGGAGAAAGACACCCAAGCCGAGGAGTTCCTTTGGGAACTGCTGAGAAACCGGCAACTCGACGATGCGAAGTTTCGGCGCAATCACCAGTTCGGCGACTACATCTGCGACTTCTACTGTCACGAATCGAGGCTCGTCGTCGAATGCGATGGCGACGCCCACAACACCCCGGAGCGGCGTGAGCTTGATCGGAAGCGCGAGGTTTACCTGAGGTCACAAGGGCTGACAGTGCTCCGATTTGAGAACTCCCGCGTGCTCAAGGAGACAGACTCCGTGTTGGAGGAAATCGCGGCGCATCTCCCCTCTACCAATGGGAGAGGGGTTGGGGGTGAGGGTTTGCGGCGCTGGCAGATTGTCCGCCTCATCGACTTCGACGATCCCGCCGCAAATGACTGGCTGGCGGTGAATCAATTCACGGTCATCGAAGCGGGGCACAATCGTCGGCCCGACATCGTCGTCTTCCTCAACGGTCTCCCGCTCTCCGTCATCGAGCTGAAGAACGCGGCCGATGAGGATGCTACGATTTGGAACGCCTATGAGCAGCTTCAAACCTACAAGGCCGAGGTTCCTTCGCTCCTTCACTACAACGAACTGCTGATCGTATCCGATGGCTCGCAGGCGCGCATCGGTTCACTCACGGCCAATCAGGAGTGGTTCAAATACTGGCGCACCATTGAGGGCGAGCGCGATGCACCAAAGACCAGTCACGAGATCGAAATCCTCATCCGCGGCGTATTTGAAAAGGGCCGGTTCCTCGAACTGCTCCAGCACTTCATCGTCTTCGAGGAAGACACCGAAAGCGACCGCCTGAACAAGATCATCGCCGGCTATCACCAATTCCACGCCGTCAACGCCGCCGTCGAAGAAACCGTTCGCGCGAGCGGCATGACGGAAGCGGTCGGGATGGTGGCGGAGGAGCCAGGCGCTTACTGGGCCGGCCGCATGCACGGTGGCAAACCCGGCGACCGCCGCGCGGGTGTGGTCTGGCACACGCAGGGTTCGGGCAAGAGCTACTCGATGCTCTTCTACGCCGCTCGCGTCGTGCGGCACCCGGCGATGCAGAATCCCACGCTCGTCGTCCTCACCGACCGCAACGATCTCGACGATCAGCTCTTCGGCCAGTTCCAGCGCTGCCACGAAATTCTTGGGCAGACTCCGGTGCAGGCCGGAGATCGCGACCAGTTACGCGAGCAGCTCAAGGTCGCCAGCGGCGGCGTGGTGTTCACGACCATTCAGAAATTCCTCCCGGCGGATGGTGAGAAGAAGCCCGCCCTGTCTTCCCGCCAGAACATCGTCGTGATCGCCGACGAGGCGCACCGCAGCCAATACGGGCTGATCGATGGCGTCGCCCGTCACATGCGCGACGCGCTGCCCCATGCGTCGTTCATCGGCTTTACCGGCACGCCTATCGAGAAAAGCGACGCCAACACGCGCGCGGTGTTCGGCGACTACATCTCGATCTACGACATCCAGCGGGCGGTCGCCGACAAAGCCACCGTCCCGATCTACTACGAAAGCCGCATCGCCAAACTCAGTCTCAATGCCGCCGCCCTGCCGCAGATCGACGCCGAGTTTGCCGAAATCACCGAGGCCGAAGAGGAGTTCGATCGCGAGAAGCTGAAAACCAAGTGGGCCGCGTTGGAGGCCCTCGTGGGCGATCCCAAGCGGGTGAAACTTGTTGCGGCTGATCTCGTGCTGCATTTCGAGAAGCGCCTCGAAGCGATGGACGGCAAGGCGATGATCGTCTGCATGAGCCGCCGCATCTGCGTCGATCTCTACAACGCGTTGATCCGCCTTCGTCCCGATTGGGCCGGGGCGAAAGGCGATGACGCCGAATGCGAGAAGACCAAAAATTGCGTGGTGAAGATCGTGATGACCGGAAGCGCGAACGACGGTCCCGATTGGCAGCCGCACATCCGCAGTAAGACCCAGCGCCGCGGTCTCGCGAAGCGTTTCAAGGACAGCAAGGACCCGTTCCGCATCGTAATCGTGCGCGACATGTGGCTCACGGGTTTCGACGCGCCGTGTCTGCACACGATGTATGCCGACAAGCCTATGCAAGGCCACGGCCTTATGCAGGCCATCGCGCGCGTGAACCGGGTTTTCAAAGACAAGCCGGGCGGTCTCGTGGTCGATTACCTCGGCTTGGCCGAACCGTTGCGCCACGCTTTGCTTACCTACACGGAGAGCGGCGGCCAGGGCTCGCCTGCCATCGATACCGCGCAGGCCATCGCGATCATGCAGGAAAAGCACGAGATCGCGTGCGACATGCTCCACGGGTTTCCGTGGTCCGATGCCGTCGGCGATGCGAAGAAAACTTACGCGCTCCTTCCCGCTGCGCAGGAACACGTCCTCGAACAACCCGACGGGAAGAAACGTTTCGTCGAAGTCGTGACGCTACTCTCGCGGTGGTTTGCCCTGTGCGCCGCCAGCGATGCGGCGACTGCGATCCGAGATGACGTGGCATTTCTGCAGGCGGTAAAAGCCGCGCTGATGAAATCGATCGGCCCCGCGACAAGGACACCGAACCAGCTCGATGCCGCCGTCAGGCAACTTGTTTCCGGCGCGATCACGACGGACGGAAAGATCATCGACGTCTTCACCGCGGCCGGTCTGCCGAAGCCGGACATCTCGATTCTCTCGGATCAGTTCCTTGCGGAGGTGCGTGGCCTGAAACACAAGAACGTCGCCGCCGAGTTGCTCGCGAAATTGCTGAAGGGCGAGATTGCCGTGCGCTCGAAACGGAACCTGGTGCAGAGCCGGCTGTTTTCTGAGCTGCTCCAACGCACGCTCAACGCCTACCACAACCGGGCCATCGCCACGCATGAAGTCATCGAAGAGTTGGTCAAACTCGCGAAGCAACTCAGCGAAGCCGACAAACGCGGCGTCGATCTCGGCCTGAGCGATGAGGAGATCGCCTTCTACGATGCGCTCGCCACGAACAACAGCGCCAAGGAAGTCATGGGCGACGAGAAGCTGCGCGTCATCGCCACGGAACTTGTCATGCAGGTCCGCAAAAGTGTCACGACCGACTGGACGCTGCGCGAAGGCGCGCAGGCCAAAATCCGCGTGGTCATCAAACGTATCCTGCGGCGCTTTGGCTATCCGCCAGACCTGCAGGACGCCGCGGTCAAGGAAGTGTTAGCTCAAGCCGCATTACTCTGCGCCGATTGGGCGGTGTAGGCTCTGCCGACACCCCAAATGAGTAAACGCAAAGAACGTCAGGAAGAACGTCGTCTCGAAGCTATCGTTAAATTCGCTGCCGCGAGCATCGTCCTGCTGTTGTTGGCCGTGGGCGGTCTTCCTAACATTGTCTCAAACCTAATCACCGTCGTCCAAGTTGGTGCTTCGCTGGCTGCGTTTGGGGGTGTCGTTTATTTTCTGATCCAATATTATCAGAGGGAGGACAGCGCTATCGGGATGTTGCACCGGTCTCCCGCAACGGTAGTAAAAAATCCCGAACCGCTTATGGTGTTTGCCGAGCCCGCCTGGAATCGTTCGAAAATACAGCACGCCTTGGGAGAGATTGATTGGTATCAGTTCGAGAAATTTTGCGCGGCTCTTCTCCGCAGCGAGGGCTATGACGTAGATCGCAAAGGCGGGGCTCAACCCGACGGTGGCGTCGACCTCGTCGCCACGAAAGGCGGCGAGTCGCAGCTCGTGCAATGCAAACATTGGCGAACGTGGACGGTGCAGGAAAAAACCATCCGGGAACTGTTGGGGAGCATGACCCACTTCAAAGTAAACCGCGGCGCGCTCTACACGCTCAATGGTTGGACAAGACCGGCCGGAGCCTTTGCCGCCGAGCATGGCATCGTCTTGGCCGATAGTGATTCCCTCGCGTCGCGTGCCCTCATCCAACTTCCCGAGAGCAAGCTCGAGGAACTACTCAACGGAAGTGGCCACCACTGTCCCAAATGCGAAGCCTCGATGATCTGGCGCACCGGTAATTTCAAGTCGTTCTGGGGCTGCTCCACTTATCCCCGATGTCGGAGCATTTTAAAATACAGCGGTGCCCGGTAGCGTTTTCGAACCTGTGGGTAATCCTGGCCGCCGGCGTTCATCTCAACCGAATTTTTGCCGTCGTGCGCCGGAACTGCGTCGCTCAGGCCGAGACGCTCCGCGTCGACAACCCTTCCGTGCAGTCGCCAATATCCTGATTTGCAGTGCCGACCAAGCGGCGTAGAACTGCAACCTCATGTTCTCGGCTCCCTATTCACCGGCGCACGCCATCGTTGGCGGCGTCTTGATCGGACTTTCGAGCCTGATGGTGATCTTGGCGACCGGGCGATCGCTGGGGATCTCCGGCATGTTTAGCCGGGTGCTGATTCCGCAGCCGGGTGACTGGGCCTGGCGGCTGGTGTTTTTTGCGGGGCTGCTCATCGGCGCGGCGCTGGCGTTTCGAACCGTCGAGGCGGCGTTGCTCTACCGACCGGTCGGGTCGCTCCTCGCGTTAATCGTGGCGGGCGTGTTGGTGGGTTTCGGCACGCGCCTCAGCGGCGGCTGCACGAGCGGTCACGGCGTCTGCGGCATCAGCATGGGTTCCAAGTCGTCGTTCGTGGCGACGCTGGTCTTCATGGGCGCAGGCATGGTCACGGTAACTTTGCTCCGGCACGCGGGAGGAATTTTCAGCCCGTGAGAACGCGTAACCTCGTCCTCTTTGCGGCCGGCATCCTTTTTGGACTCGGCTTGGCCGTCTCCGGCATGACCGATCCGGCGCGCGTGACTGGCTTCCTCGACGTCACGGGTAACTGGGATTCCTCGCTAATCTTCGTCATGGGCGGCGCCGTCGCGACGCTCGGCCTCGGCTTGCTGGCGTGGCGCAAGTGGGTCGGCGCGGCGGGCTGGTTTGGCACGAAGTTGCCGCCTCGCGACACCGATCCCGTTGACCGCAGGCTGGTGCCCGGCGCGGCCATCTTTGGGGTCGGCTGGGGTCTGGGTGGATTTTGCCCGGGGCCTGCGATTGCCAACCTCGCGGCCCTGCGGCTCGACGCCCTCTGGTTCGTGGCCGCCATGGCGGTCGGCATGCTCCTGGCGCGCGTCCTCGTCCGCGCCGATCGCGCCTGAGCGGGCCGGCGAACCCGCCGCACCCCTCACGCCCGTTTGCTTTTTTGAGACTCCCGATTCCGGGCGCTCTCCACCAAGTCTCGTAGCGTTCGACGACGATGGGGCGGGCGCCTCGCGGTCTCCCTCTGGCTCAGCTCCCGCCTTTGACCCACGTCAAAGCGCGTGCCGCCGTCCCGTGTTAACTTGGCCTGTCGCTCACACCGGAGACACTCGCCATGCACGCCCCTTCTTTTTTTCCGCGGCCATTCTCTTCACCGTTGCCTCGCTCGCCGTCACCGCCTTCTGGCACCGCTTCGACACGGCCATCGCGCGCTCCCGCCTCGGTGGAAAATTCGACCTCCAACTTTTCCGCAAATTCGGTCGCGCCACCACCGCCCTCCTAAAGTTCGCTCACTTCCGCCGCGACACCGCCGCCTACCCCAACGTCCAAAAATTCTGGGCCCAAATCGAATTCACCCACTAACCACCTACTCCGCCTCACCCATGCCCGCGCCCACATTCAAAACCTTCGACGTCCGCCCCCGCCTCGCCCGCGGCGAAGAACCGTTTTCCCTCATCCGCGCCCGTGTCGATGCACTCACACCCGGCCACGGCGTCACCATCGTCGCCCCGTTTCTCCCCGCTCCATTGATCGAGTTGCTCAAGAGCGAGGGCTTTCAATCCACGTTGGAGCGTCGCGCCGACGGGGCGTGGGCCGTAAATTTCTGGCGCGACTAGCTCCCGCTCGCCCGCTTGTTTGGGCGCATGCCGACGCCGCCCCGCCCCGCCGACGCCAAGCTCACCGGGCTCATCGGCTCGCTCCGCTGCTGCCAGCTTTTTAGCGGCCTCTCCGCCGAAGACCTCGCCGCCATCGCCGCCTTCAGCGTCGCGCGCCGACTCGCCAAAGACGATTACCTCTTCCGCCAGGGCGCGCCCTCCGAAGGCTTCTAAGTCGTGCAACGTGGCGCCATCAATGTCCACCGCGTCAGCGCCGCCGGCAAGGAACAGGTCATCCACGTTTTCCGCGCCGGCGATTCTTTCGCCGAGGCCGCCCTGGCCTCGCCCACCGGCTACCCCGCCGATGCCCGTGCCGTGGAGCCCAGCACCATCCTCCTCATTCCCAAAATTCCCGTCCTCGCCCTGATCGGCCACCGCCCCGATCTCGCCCTGCGAATGCTCGGCTCGATGAGTGCGCACCTCCGCGTGCTCGTCGGGATGCTCGACGATCTCACGCTCAAAGATGTCGAGACGCGCCTCATCAACTGGCTCGTGAAACACAGCGGCGGGCGCGCCACCACCGTCGCACTCCCGGGCACCAAACGCGTCCTCGCCGCCGAGCTCGGGACCGGCAGCGAAACCCTTTCGCGAACCCTCGCCAAACTCCGTGACCGTCACCTCATCACCGTCGCGCCGAAGTCCATTACCGTGCACGACCCCGCCGCTCTCGCCGCCATCCTCCGCCGCAACCTCGGCGAATCCTGATCTCGACCGCTCCGCCAATTGACCGTCACAACGGCGACCGCCGCAGCACCGGCCGTCCCGGCCTAATTTCCAATCGAGCACAACGAAGACCCACTTCTCGCCACCAAGGAACAACAGCGATCCGAGGAAATGATTCTGCACGAATGAAACCCTTGACCGAGGTCAAGGTCCCGCGCCCTGCCCTGCGTTAAACTCCGTCCGCCACCCATGTCCAAGCTCTCCCCTACCGTCTCACTTTACGACCGTCTCGGGGGTCGTCCCAAGCTGGTCGAACTCCTCCGCTACTTCTACGCCGACGTTCGCCAGCACACCGGGATCGGCCCCACCTTCTCCGCAACTATTTCCGACTGGCCCACCCATCTTGAAAAAATTGCCGATTTTTGGTCCGGTGCCACCGGCGGTCCCGCCCTCTACCGCGGAGCGATGCCCATGAAACACGTTTCCCTCGGCCTCGGTGAAAGCCACTTCCAAGCCTGGCTCGAA
Organism: Opitutaceae bacterium; assembly: GCA_014376585.1. Classification (GTDB taxonomy): domain Bacteria; phylum Verrucomicrobiota; class Verrucomicrobiia; order Opitutales; family Opitutaceae; genus Tous-C4FEB. The sequence continues at coordinate 15,137 of JACMRG010000006.1, forward strand.
CTCTGGTCCCGCCACTGCCGCGCTCGGCTCCCCGCACCCGAAGCCACCGAACTCGTCGCCATCGCCGAAACCATCGGTCAACGCCTTCGCCAAATCGTCGGCGCCGTCCCCGCCCCGCGGATTTGATCATCGCCGTTCGCTTTGTGCCATTTCTGCCGTCGAGTAACTTCGCCGTGTTTTCCTGCTCCTCGAGATTCCTTTTGTGCCTCGCCGCGTGCCTACCCGCGGCCGCCCGCGCCCAAAGCGAGCCCGACTACGAACGCCCGCCCATCCGCTATTCCGCCACTGCGCCCCACGACGCCGTCACCCGGCTGCAAGCGCGCCTTGCCGATGGCTCGGTTAAACTCGCCGGCTCCGAACTTGAGATGCTCGGGACTGTCCTCGCGGAACTCGGCGTGCCCGCCGACAGCCAGATGCTCGTCTTCTCGCGCACGAGTTTTCAACGCACGCGCATCCATCCCGACCGGCCACGCGCCCTCTATTTTTCCGACACGGTTTACGTCGGTTGGGTCCCAGGCGGGCTGGTCGAGGTCACCGCCATCGACCCCCATCTCGGCCCCGTTTTCTACACGCTGACGCTCCCCCGCACGCGACGCGCCGTCCCGCAATTCGAACGCGAATCCGACTGCCTCCGCTGCCATGGCGGCACCTTCGTTCGAGAAATTCCCGGCCTCTTCGTGCGCTCCGTTTTCCCCGACGCCGCCGGCGATCCGCTCCTCCGCCACGGCACGCAACTCGTCGACGACGAAACGCCTTTCGCCGAGCGCTGGGGCGGCTGGTATGTCACCGGCTACCACGGCACCGGCCCTCACCGCGGCAACACCTTCGGCTCCGAGCGCGGCGACCAACTCGTCTTCACTCCATCCCCCGCGCGCCCCGACGAACTCTCCGCGTTTTTCGAAACGTCAGCTTATCTGCGACCCACGAGCGACGTCCTCGCGCTCCTCATTTCTGAACACCAGATGTCAGTGCAAAACAGCTTCACTCACGCCGGTTTCGCCGTTCGCCGGATCATCGCCTACCAGCACGGTCTCCAAAAAGCATTTAAAGAACCGCAGACCGATGAGCCCGCCTACGACAGCGTGCGCAGCGTCTATGCCGGCGCCGTGCAAGCCGTCGTGGACCGCCTCCTCTTCCGCGACGCCGCACCTCTGCCCGCCGGGATCACCGGCGACGCCACCTTCCGCGCCATTTTCGCGGCCGACGCGCCCCGCACCCGCGCCGGCGATTCCCTCCGCGACCTGCAACTCGGCGAACGCCTCTTCGCGCACCGTTGCAGTTATCTGATCTATTCCGATTCGTTCCGCGCCCTCCCGTCGCGCCTGCAACACGCCATCCTCGACCGCCTCGATTCCGCCCTGCGCTCCCGCGACTCCGCCGACCGCTACGCCTATCTGCCGGCCGAGGAGAAGGCGCGCATCCACGCCATCCTCTTGGAGACGCACCCCGCCGCCCGCGCCCGCTGGAACCGCCTCCGCCCGGCCGCATCGGCCCCGTAGACCGCAGGTCGGGACGTCCCTTGGGTGCGACCCGCAACTTCTCCGCTAATTCCAAGACCGGGCGGGACCGCCGGGACCGCCAAAAAATCCGCGCCTCCCCTCGCCTTCCGTAGCCGCGAGCACCAGCGGGTGGCCCCACCACATCCAGCGCCCCGCAGGCCGCCGGCTCGCATTCGCTTCGGTGCATCGCCCTACCGGTCGGACCCCCAACCCTCAACTCTCAGCTCTCGACTTCTCCCCACCCCTCACTTCACCCGCGCATAAAACATGAAGTCTGTCCCCGACGGCCCCGAATCCACTGCGCGCAGGAGGGGCTGAAGGGGAGGGTCAAACTTTGCGCTTTGCAACTGGCACCGACTTACAAGGCGCTTGGGTCGGCTCTTTCTGACGAGTGCAAAGTGCAAAGTTTGATCCCTTATGGCCCCTTCCCGCGAAACGGCGCGGGGCCCACCGTGGGTCGGCATGATGCGAATAACCGTCCCCCGTGCCTACGGGTGTTACCCGCCAAACGAACGCCCGCGTGGCTTGCAACCAGTCTTGGCTCGTAACTGCTGCACGCGGACACCCCTTCACTATCCGCCCGTTCGGCCGCCGCGCGGGTGAGCACGGCAGCACGGGGGTGGCCCGCCGCAATTTGACGGTTTTCCTCAGTGGTTCGGCCCCCGCAATCAGAACCCGACACCCAAACCTATCCGCCCAAGGATGGGCGGTTCGCTGATCGCGGGCATCGCCCACTAACCGTGATCGCGAGCGGGGTCGGAGCAGGTCCTGGCCACGGCGCATTAAACGGAGCGGCGCGCCGCGCTGTTTCAAACCAACGGGACCTAGGCCGTGTCTTTGAAAAGAAGTTCAGTATTTGAGCCAGATGAGGAGGCAAGAGAGGGAGACCATGGCGGAGAAGGTGGTGTGTAATTTTTCGTATCTGGTGGCGATGCGGC
>JACMRG010000310.1 GCA_014376585.1 Opitutaceae bacterium
CCCGGCGACGGCCTGCAGGGCGATACCCATTTCGCCGACGTGCTTGCCCGCGTGGGCGCTACGATCCGCGCGACGCATCACGGCCTCGATACCAGCTTTTCGCAGACCAACATGCAACGCGGCGTCACCCAGAATTTCTCCGAATTCTCCGACACATTTCTCACGCTCGCCGCGATTTCCCCGCTCCTCGCCGGCCCCACCCGCATCGCCGGCATCGCCCATACGCGCAAACAGGAGACCGACCGCGTCGCCGGCATGGCCCGCGAGCTCACTCGCCTCGGCCAGCACGTCGTGGAAACTCCGGACGCGCTCGAGATCGCGCCGCGCTACCTCCGTAGCGGCGAGATCATCGAGACCTATGGCGACCACCGCTTCGCCATGAGCTTCGCCATCCTCGGCTGTCTCGACCTGCGCGGTGATGGCAAGCCCTGGCTCACGATCCGCGACCCCGCCTGCTGCGCCAAAACCTTTCCCCATTTTTTCGAGTTGCTGGAAACGCTCCGCCAAAATTCGTTCGCACCCTGATGCCCCGCTCCCCCTTCCTCATCGTCGCCATCGACGGCGGCGCCGCCTCGGGCAAGTCCTCCTCCTCGCGCACCCTCAGCGAGCGCTTCCACTTCCTCCATGCCGACACCGGCTCTTACTATCGCGCTCTCACGGCCGAACTCCTTCGCCGCGGCGTCACCCCGACCGATCTCGCCGGCGTCAAAGCCGCCCTCGCCGCCGTCACCTTCACCACGCGCGTCACCGGTCGCAGCGCCGAGATCGAACTCAGCGGCCACACAATTCCCGACGCCGAGATTCGCAGCGCCGTCGTCACCGCCCACGTCGCCTCCTTCGCCGCCATTCCGGAAGTCCGCACCGCTCTGCTCGATTACCAACGCAGCCAGGCCGACACCGCGCGCCAACACGGCTTCCGTGGTCTCGTAATGGAGGGCCGCGACATCGGCTCGAAAATATTCCCCGACGCGGATTTCCGTTTCTTTCTTTTCGCCGATCCCGTCGAACGCGCGCGCCGCCGCGAGCAACAGGGCTTGCACGACCAGGTCGCCCGCCGTGATACCCTCGATAGCCAGCGCCTACAGGAAAGTCTTCAGGGCGCCGTCCTCGTCGACGGCACCCACCTCACGCTCGCCGAGGTCGTCGATAAACTCGCCGCGCCCATCGCCGAAAAATTCGCCGGCCCATGATCCGCGTGAATTGTAGGCCCGACCGCCGGTCGGGCTCCGCCCCATGAGCCGCGCCTTCCCCCAGGTCGAGATGGATCCGGTCTACGGGATTTTCCATTACCTTTCGGCGCTGATCCACCATATCTGTTTTCGCGGCGAGATCGTCGGCGTCGAAAATCTTCCCGCCACCGGCGGCCATCTCGTCGCCGCCAACCACGCGAGTCACCTGGACCCGTTTATCCTCGGTTCTCAAATGCCGCGTCAGGTGACATTTTTTGCCCGCAAGACGCTTTGGAAACCCGGCTTTGCCGCCTGGTGGCTCGACCGGATCGGCGTCATTCCGGTGGACCGCGACGGCGGCTCGGATGTCGGCGCGATCAAGCGGGTGCTCAACGCGCTCAAGCAGGAAAAAATCATCATCATGTTTCCCGAGGGCACGCGCTCGCCCGATGGAAATCTGCAAAAACCGAAACCGGGCGTCGGTCTCTTTGCGTGCCGCACCCAAGTCTCCGTCGTGCCCGCGCGGCTGTTTGGCTCGTTCGAGGCCTTTGACCGCCGCGGTGCCATCCGCCTTGGCGCTCCGGTCACGGTCGTATTCGGCGCCCCGCTGGCCCCCTCCTATTACGACGATCCCGGAGCCGGCAAGGAACGCTACCAAATCGCCAGCGAGCGCATCATGGCGAAAATCGCCGAACTCCAGCCGCCGCCCGTGACGGTGATCTGAGCCGCCCGCGTCCAGCCGATCTCCGCCTGAGCCCGTCTCGTCTCATCCGGCTGTAATCCTCGCGCGACTTCGTCTGATCTTCGCGCTCATGCTTTCGGAAAAAATCCCTGGTTCTCGGATTCCTTTTCGCCTTTTCGCTCGTCACCGGCCGCGCGATGCCGAGCCCGCTGACCGACATTGCGCCGAACCCGCCGCTGTTGGCTTACGCGACGGCGCACGCGGTCCCACTGCGCGGCTGGGAAACCGCCGCCACGGCGCCCAATCCACATAACGGCGACGAGGTCGTTTTTCTGTTTTCGCTTCAGCAACCGACCGGCTTCCGCCAACGGCTGGTGCGGTTGATCGCCGACCATCTGGCTCCGCAGGAAGCTGCGAATAAAATGAAGTCAGACCGCATATTTACTTCTACAGGAATGGAACTCAATTAGGTGCACACGCCCACGGCTCTCAACGTCGGGTTCATCGGACCCTTTGACCCCGATGGCTGCGAGGTTCCCCCGGCCGCCGTCAGCAAAAACCGCGCGTTGGCCAGCGCCGAATCCCTGAGTCTCGGCATTGATAGCTACCGCCGTTCGTCCATCGAGATCACGCAGCGTCTAAAGGCCGGCGTCACCGCAAAGCCCATGATGTATCGTGCCAGCGATAAACGCTTCAGCGAAACCGACATCGCCCACGACAAAGCGGCGGTCGCTACGTTTCAACTTACGCCCGAGGATGAGCGCCTCGCGTTCAGCGTCTATTTCTCCCTCAACGCTTATTGTAGCGTAGCCCACGAAATTCCGGCGTGTCGCAATGTGCTAGAGCGCGTCCTCCAAAAGCCGTCAGCCTGGTCGGTCGCCCGAAAACTCGGTGTCGGCGCCAACTTTCAATACGGCTGGCAGGAGGTCCCAAAATTGCCCGAATCCCCTGCCGGCGCGAGGGGGCCGCGGTTCATTTTACCCGTGCGGCTTTCACTCAACAATCAACCCACCGGGATTGCCCTACTCGCAATCACCGACACGCAGCCACCTCTCCACAACTGCGCCGGCCTCGCCGCAATCTGCACCGAGCATCCCACCGACAAGAACAAGCGCCTCTTCGTCGGGCTGCTTTCCGCACACCCCGCCGGTTCGCCATGATCAGCGCAGCCCGCTCGCCTTGCGCGCGCGGCCGATCACTTGATCGGCCACGGCGCGGGCCCGCTGCGCAGGACTGCCTCGACGTGATCGAGAGTCGCCGCGAGTTCGGCGCGACGCGCCCGAGCCGTCGCGAAGTAATTCCAGTAGTTCTCGAACCGCGCTTTCTTTAGATCGCCATAGCCAAGTCCGCCCGCGCGCAGGCGATTTTCATAATGGAGCGCCACTTCGGGCGTCGTGAAAAACTTCAGCAGCTGGATCGCGAGATTCTTATCCGCGTCGGGCTTCGGTTCCGCCGGCGTGCGCAAGTCCATCACGATGCCCATAATTTTTTCCGGAGTGCCTTCTCGTCGCCGAAAATCTCGATCGTGTTACCGTAGCTCTTCGATACCTTCTGGCCAACTCCCGCCCGAAACCCGTAATTTCCGCTCTGCCTTCACCCGCCCCGCCACGCTCGCGGGCATCATCGATGGCAATCGGCGAGTTCAACGACGGGTAGCGGGCGACGCAACGGGGCCGGCACGGCGGAGAATCTCGCCGCCGACAACCTCGTTGCTTCATCCGCTACTTGAGCAGTTCCGGGACAATCCCCGATGACCGACCCAGCGAGCGCCCGACCACTAGCAGGCCGGCCCTCTCGATGGCGCTTTGAGCATGGATCGGATACTGTCCGTGAGCCGGGCATGAACTCCGAAAGAAAAACGAATGTCGTGGGAGTGATTTGTAAAGATGATGCCCAAGCTGAGCCCCGACGCGTCTTCGCCCAGCGCGCGCGCCGCCGGGTCGTAGAAAACGACTTCGCCCGGGCGGCCCGCTTTCGCCGACTCGCCCGCGACGGTGAGCACGTCGCCTCTGCTCCCGCCGGTTTCCGTTGGACCGCCTTCGCCCGCCCCGCGCTCCGCGCCGTCTCCTGTCCGAGTGCATGACCAATTCCAGCTAGAGTATTCTCTTCCGATGCCGCTTCCCCCGCAACCCCTGCATTACCGCTTCAACCGCAAACTGGCTGAACTCTATGCCGATTTTAAGGGCGTGCCGACCCCGGCGGCGCTCGCAGAGTTGGCCGGATCGCTGGTGGATTCCGGCGTCACCGTCCTGGGTCATCGCTCCCCGAGCCAGGCCCACGCCATGAAGTGGTGGCCCTGCGATTTCGATCTGCTCAAACACGACGACGCCTACGAGGCCCACGTGCACCTGCATCCCGTGCGCAGTCACTTCCGCAAAACCGGCGCCAGCGGGCCGCTGCTGCTTTCCGATTTGGAACCTTCGGTCAAATTCAAGAACGGCCCGCTTTATCACGACTACTTCAGACACCAGTCGATCACGAGAATGATGGTGCTCTACGTCCCGATCTCGGCCGGCTCCCACTTCTCCCTCGGCGTGGGTCGCGACGGCCGCGATTTTTCCGGCGAAGATCGCAATCTTTTCGCCTGCCTCCATCCGCATTTGTTCGCCGCCGTCCAACGGGATCTCACGCAAAATATCCCGGAACTTCGAGCCGAAGGCGGCGCCCCCGCGACCGGCGGCGCCTGTCTGACCGAGCGCGAGAGCGAGATCCTGCGCTGGATCGCAGCCGGGAAAAACAACCCGGACATCGCGGTCATTCTCGGGCTGAGCCGCTACACGGTGAAAACCCACGTCGAGCGAATCCTCGCGAAGCTCGGCGTGGATAACCGGCTGGCTGCAGTCTCGATCGCCCAAGCTTGGCGAATCTGAGCGGCGTTAAAACGCGGATCGCGTGGGGCAGAAGTCGGCGGCCCTCGTCCGAGCCGGGCTCGCACCAAGATCCCCGCTCCGCGACCCGCCCGCTTGCAGACGGCGCAAAAAAAAGGATCACCCTCGAAGGGAGATCCCGATTCAGCCGACCCGCGGATTAATTTAGACGCGGCGTGCGGCGCGGCGGCGCAGGATGACGACGCCGAGCAACGTGAGGCAGCCGAAGGTCGCGTAGGTCGACGCCTCGGGCACGGGCGTCAAGCCGCCGGGGCCGGGGACGTTGAGTTGGCCGCGGAGCGACAAACTGAAGTTGCCGAGAGCCAAGTCAGACTGCGACGAGTTGTGGCTCGCGCTGGTGAGGAGCAGCGTCGCGGTGTAGAAGCCCGAGGACGCGTTCGTGTCGAAGACGATTTGGAAGCCCTGGCGCGCGCCCGAAAGGAGGTCGTAAGGACTGCCGCCGACGACGGCGAACGGTCCGCCGGCGAGGCCCGAGGCGTTGAAGATGCCCTTCAGGGAATCCGCTTGGCCGAGCACGCTGTTCAGCAGGTCGAGCGAGGCGAGCCTCGTGCCGCCGCCGGTAGTAAAGGTGCCGAAGTCCAAGAGGCCCGAGTTCGCGCCGGTGAGGGTGAAGTTAAAGCCGCCGGCGAGCAGGATCTGGAGCTGGGCGATCGCATTGACCTGCGCGGAGAAGTTCACCGTTTGGGAGGAGATCGCGAGATTGCCGAGACCGCTGCCGGCTATCGCCTCGGTGCTGAAGTTGACCAGGGCCGAGCCGGTGAAGCTGCCGGCCGCGCCGGCGGTGAAGCCGACGGAGAGGGCGTTGCTCGCGATCGCGCCGATGTCGAGGCCGGCGAAGGAACCGGTGCCGACGAGACCGCTGCCGACGGGGCCGAAGCCGCCGCCGAGCGTCTCGGTGTAGCCCCCGGTCGCGGGAGCGACGTTGCTGACGCCGAGCGTCGTATTGACGACGGTGCCAGTGCGGACAGTGCCGAGGTTGACGGTCGTCGGCAGCGCGCTAGCCTGCGCGATTTGGTAGACGGAGCCGGAGACGTTCACCGTCTGCGAGCCCACGCCGATCGTGCCGAGGCCGCTGCCGCCGATTTCGGTGGAGGTGAAGGCGACGGTCGCGCTGCCGGTCTTGGCGCCGGCGGTGGCGGTGTTGAGGCGGACGCTGACGGCGCCGCTGGAGCCGCCTTGGGCGAGGCTGGAGACCGAGCCGGTCGTGGTGGCCGAGCCGGTCGTGCCAGTGACGGTGGCGCCGAGGGTCTCGGTGTAACCGCCGGTGTTAGCCGCTGCGTTGATGATGGTGAGCGTCGTCGCGGCGGTGCCGCCGATGCGGGCGTTGAGATTGGTCACCGCGGCCGGAAGCGTGTTGGCGGCGGCGGCCTGGTAGACCGCGCCGGTCAGGGCGACGCTTTGGGGAGCGAGCGCCGTGGTGACGCCGCCGTTAAACGTGCCGTCGGCGGTGAGGCCGACGGTGGCGGTGCCGTTCTTGGAGCCGGCGGTGGTGGTAGTGGCGCGCACCGTGAGCGAGGTGTTGTTGGTGGCGCCGGGGGCGAGACCGGCGACGGTGCCGGCGGCGGTTACTCCGGCGGGGGCGCCGGTGAAGGCGGCGTTCAAGCCCTCGGCCGGGCCGGACGCGGTGTTGGTGACCGTGAGGTTTTTGATGGTCGAGGTATCGCCGACGCGGTAGTTGCCGAGGTTGACGGGATTCGGCGTGATCGGCGCGGCGCTGGCGAGGGTGCCGACGACGCCGGTGATGTCGCCGCTGATGGCGACCGACTGCGTGGGCAGTGCGACCAGGCCGAGGCCGCTCGTGCCGGTGCCGTTGGAGGACAGGAGCACTTGCACGCTCGCAGTGACGAGGCCGGTGGCGCTGGTGTTGAGGGTCACTTGGAGCTGCGAGCCGTTGGAAAGGCCGGCGGCGAGATTGTTGATCGCGCCCGACAGGCTAAGGAGACCAGCGCTCGCACCGGAGGCGGCGCCGAACGAGGCGTTGAGGCCTTCGGAGAAACCATCGGCGATCGCGCCGTTGGTCACGGTGAGATTGCGGGTCTGCGTGGAACCGAGCAGCACGTTGCCGAAGGCGAGCGAGCCGAGGTTTGCCGTGGCAAGGCGGTAACCGGTGCCGGTGATGTTGATCGTCTGCGAGCCGACGCCGATCGTGCCGAGGCCGCTGCCGGCGACTTCCGTCGAGGTGAAGCCGAGGGTGGCGGTGCCGGTGCGGAGGCCGGCGGCGCCCGTGTTGACGCCGACAGTGACGGCGGTGCTGCTGGAGCCGACGGTGAGGCCGGAGACCGCGCCGACGGCGGTGGCCTGGCCGGTGGTGCCGGTGACGGTGGCGCCGAGTGTCTCGGTGAAGCCGCCGGTCGCGGGCGCGATGTTGGAGATGTTGAGCGTCGCCGAGGCCGTGCCGCCGACGCGGAAGTTACCCACGTCTACGGTGGTCGGGAGTGTGTTGGCCGCCGCGGCCTGGTAGACGGCGCCGCCGCCGAGGGTGATCAATTGGTCGGCGACGTTGTCAAAATTATTGGTCACATTGACTCTTTGGCCGGCGGCGAGCGCGCCGGCGGCAGAGCCGGTGAACGTGACCGAGTAGCCTTGGTTCTGGCCGGCCGCGAGGGGGCCGAAGTTTTGTGCGGTGACGCCGCTGCCGGAGAGGCGGGCATCGGTGATGTTGGCGCCGTTCACGTTGGTCTGGATGGCACCGGCGAGCGCGGGGCCGGTGGCTCCGGTGTTGGCGACGTTGTAGGTGACGGTGGCGGTCTGGCCGGTGCGAATGTTGCCGAAGCCGCCGAGGGTGGGGGTGGCGGTGGTGCCATTGGTTACGGTGGCGCCGGTGATGGCCTGCGCGGTGGTGCCGGCGGCGAGGATCAGGCCCGAGCCGGTGACCCCGGCGCGACCGTCGAAACTGTTGCCCGTGCCGAAATTCGCGTTCGTGTAAGCAGTCGAGACGGTGACGTTGTTTGTGCCGAGGGCGAGGGTGCCGTTCTGCGCGAGGGTGCCAGCGGTGCTGCTGAGGCCGCCGCCCGCGAGGTTGAGGGTCGCGCCGGAGTTGACCTGCACGGTGCCCGTGGGGCCCGAGATACCGTTGCTCACGGTGAGGGTGCCGCCGACGGCGGTGATCGTGCCGGAGTTGTTCGGCCGGCCGGTGATCGTGCCGTTGCCGGTGATAAGCGCACCGGAGGCGTTGTTCAGCGTGGGCGCAATCAACGTGCCGCCGTTGAGCTGGACGGTGCCGCCGTTGATCTGCGCGGCGCCGGCGTTGAGCGTGCCGCCGGAGGCGACGGTGGTGAGGCCGGCGGACTGCGTGTAGGTGTTGCCCGGGGTGACGACCAGAGAACTGCCAGAGCCGCCGACGTTAATCGTGCCGGAGTTGGTGAGGTTGCCGGCGGCGGCGAAGCCATAGCCGCCAGTGACGGTAAAACTGCCGGAATTGTTGGCGAGGGGCTTCAGGGCGTTATTGCCGCCGGCGTCGGTCAGCAGCGTGTTGGCGGTGGGGCCGTTGAGGACGATGGCGGCGGCATTGTTGACGATCTGGCCGGCGGCGCTGTTGCCGAGGGCGCTGAGCTGAATCTTGCCGGTCTGGCCGGCGGCACCGTTTACGATGTAAGTGCCGCCCGTGAGGGTGCCGGCAGTGTAGTTGGTGAGGGTGGAGTCGACCTGAAGGGTGCTGCCGGCGTTGGCTTGGAAGGTGCCGTTGTTGGTGGTTGTGACGCCGCCGCCGAGGTTATTCAGGAGGAGGGTGCCGCCCACGCTGTTGGCGAGAAATTTGCCCGCCGCGCCGTTCACGATTGAAAGGCTCTGGTCAACGTTGCCCGCACCTTGGATCGTATTGTCGGTGTTGGTGAGGGTCTGATTGGCCGTGTCCGGGCGGATGAAGGAACTGCCGCCGCCGGCCGGGCTTTGGAGGGTGATTGAACCGCCTCCCGTGAGGTTGGCGCCGGTGCCGTCTTTGCCGACGAAGAGAAAGGTGTTGGCGCCCGCGCCGCCTTTGACGAGCAGATCGCCCTGATTGTTGATCGTGCCGTCGAGGTAGGTGCTGCTGCCCGCCGCGCCGGTGTAAGTGCCTTGGAGGGTCATGGGGCCAAAAGTGGTGCCGTTGAGGTAGGCCGCGTTTCCAGCGGCGGTGCCGAGGGTGCCCCCGTTGCTGTTTAGCGTGCCACCTTGGACGGTAGCGCTGGCGTTCAGTTGGACAGTAGAGCCCACGGCGGAGGAAATCGTGCCGCCTTGGTTGTTGGTGGTATTGCCGCTCAAACTCAACACGCCGCCGCCCGTAGCCTGCATCGTGCCGGTATTCGTAATCGGGACACTGTTGATCACGAGGGTCTGGCCGGAGACGTTGGCGTTGACGGTGCCTTGGTTGACGAGGGTCAGCCCGGCGTCGAGAAAACCTGCGCCCCGAATCGTGCTCGTGGCGGCATTGGTGAGCACGCCCGTGCCGCCGCCCGAGCGAATGAAAGCATAGCCGCCGCCGGCCAGGCTTTCGAGCGTGACGGTGCCGCCGTTGGGCGTCGCGGCCGACGAGGTGACCGAGCTGCCGACGTAGAGAAAGGTGTTGGCGCCCGCGCCGCCTTTGACGACCAGATCCCCTTGATTGTTGATCATGCCGTCGAGGTAGGTGCTGCCGCCCGCCGCGCCGGTGTAGGTGCCTTGGAGGGTTATCGGGCCCAAGGTGGTGCCGTTTAAATAGGCTACGCTTCCAGCGGCGGTGCCGAGAGTGCCCCCGTTGCTGTTGAGCGTGCCGCCTTGAATCTTGAGATTGGCGGTCAAATCGACGGTCGAACCAGCGCTCGACGAGATCGTGCCGAATTGGTTGACGATGGTGCCGGCGCCCAACACGAGCTTGCCGCCGCCGGTGGCCTGCATCGTGCCGGTGTTGGTGACGACCGAGCCGCCGTTGATCGTGAGAGACCCGCCGGAGACGTTGGCATTGATGGTGCCTTGATTGATGACCGGGAGGCTTCCGTCGAGAAAGCCCGCACCTCGGAGGGTAGCGGTGGACGCCAGGGTGAGCGGGCCCGTGCCGCCGCCCGTGCGAAGGTAAGTGGCGCCACCGCCGGCCGCGCTTTCGAGCGTGACCGTGCCGCCGTTAATCATCGCACCCGCGGTGGTCCCGGGACCGCCGACGTAAAGGAAGGTATTGCTGCCCGCGCCCCCTTTGACGAGCAGGTCGCCTTGGTTGGCGATCATGCCGTCGAGGTTGGTGACGCTGCTCGCCGCGCCGGTGTAGGTGCCCTGAAGGGTGATGGCTCCGGCGCCGGTGCTGCCATCGAGAGCGGCGAAATTGCCGGCGGTGGTGCCGAGGGTGCCGCCGTTACTATTGAGCGTGCCGCCGACCACGCGAACACTGCCGCTCAAAGCGACGGTCGAGCCGGCGCCAGACGCGAGGGTGCCGCCTCCGTTGGTGACGGTGCCGCCGCTTACCGACAGGACGCCGCCGCCAGAGGCCTTCATCGTGCCGGTGTTTGTGATCGGAGCACTCTGAAACCTGAGAGCCTGTCCGGCAGTGTTGGCGTCAAACGTGCCTTGATTGTTGATCGCCATGCCGCTGTCGAAAGCCGCGCCGCCGCGGATCGTGCTTTGATTGATGAGCGAGCCGCCGCCGCCGTTTCGGAAGTAAAGGTCGCCGCCGCCGGCATTAGCCGCGACGGTCGTGGCGCCGGTGCCGGTGAACGTGACGGCGTTGGCCAAAAAGAAAAAGGAGCTGTTGCCAGCACCGCCGCTGACGTTGAGCGCACCAGTATTGGCGAATTGAGTGCCCGAAATGGTGAGGCCTCCGGTGGGAGTGACATTAAGGGTGTTGTTCGCACCCAGCGTGAGATTCGCTACGTTGCCGGCGGTGGTGAGATTGACGACGGTGGGAGTGCCAGCGGTGCCGTTGACGATGAAGGCATCCTTGATGCTCGTCGGCACGCCCGTGCTCCAGTTGGCCGGAGTGGTGAAACTCCCAGCGCCGGGCGCCGTCCAGTTGGTCGGTTGCGCGCGCGCCGGCCCGAAACACATAGCCAGCGCGAAGAATTTGAGGAGCGGGCGGGGGGCGAGGCAGGCGATCAGGAGGGTGAGCGCGGGCCGGGTGGCGGAAACGGACGACGAGGTAGAGTGCATGGGATACAGCGAGCGGATTGGAGAGACCGGATAAGGTTTCGGAATTTGCTCGGGCAGGCGTTCCAGCCGGCACCAGGTGAATTCCGTGACTAAATTTACCGCGGAATCATGATTTCGACCATACGCCACGTGGCGTATATTTGGAGGCTTCGAATCAGGGAAACCCTGATAAAGAATCGGTTATGTGGGTGTCCGTCGACGAAATCGCTCTTCCGTCCGCATCGAATACCAAGCTAACGCATCCCCCGCTCCGGCCTCCTTCCGCCACCGCCGCGCCTGTCGAATTTTTCGTCGGCCTCGTCGCACACCCCCTCGCCTCCGTGCGCCGCCGCCGCCGGAAATGGTAGCGGGGTAACCCCACGACCCTCCGAAACTCACCGCAGCCCGCTCGCCTTGCGGGCGCGGCCGATCACTTGATCCGCAACCGCCCGCGCGCGCTGCTCGCCTTCGCGCAGCACGGCCTCGACGTGATCGAGATTGGCCGCGAGTTCCGCCCGACGCGCCCGTGCCGTCGCAAAGTAATTCCAGTAGTGCTCAAACAGCGCCTTCTTCAAATCGCCGTAGCCCAGTCCGCCCGCACGCAGGCGGTTTTCGTAATCGAGCGCCACTTCGGATGTCGTGAAAAACTTCAGCAGCTGGATCGCGAGATTCTTGTCCGCGTCGGGCTTCGGTTCCGCCGGCGTGCGCGAGTCCATCACGATGCCCATGATTTTTTTCCGCAGCGCTTTCTCGTCGCCGAAAATCTCGATGGTGTTGCCGTAACTCTTCGACATTTTCTGACCGTCGAGCCCGGGAATCACCGCGACCTCGTCGCGGATTTCCGACTCCGGGATCACGAAGGTCTCGCCGTAGGTGTGGTTAAACTTGATCGCCATGTCGCGCGTCATCTCGACGTGCTGCTTCTGGTCCCTGCCGACGGGCACACGGTTCACGTCGTAGAGCAAAATATCCGCCGCCATCAGCACAGGATAGGCAAAAAGACCGAAGTTCGCCTCGATCCCGCGGGCGGTCTTGTCCTTGTAGCTGTGCGCACGCTCCATCAGGCCCATCGGCGCGAGCGAGCCGAGCATCCACATGAGTTCGCAAACTTCCGGCACATCGCTCTGCCGCCAGAAAACGCTCGTCTTGGAATCCAGTCCGCACGCCAGCCAGTCCAGCGCGATCCCGAGTGTATTTTTGCGCCGCTCGTTCGGATCGGTCACCGTCGTCATCGAGTGGTAGTCCGCGATGAAATAGAAGCAGTCGCCCCGCACTTGCGCATCGATGGCGGGCCGCATCGCGCCGAAATAATTGCCAATATGGAGCGTGCCGGAGGGCGTGATGCCGGTGAGTGTGCGCATTCGAAATCTTACTCTTTATCTTAATCTTGCTCGTTCTCTTTGTGTGATGAACCGCGAGAGAAAGATTAAGATTACGAGAAAGAGAAGGATTTTTAATCCCGGCGCGGGATCAGTTTCACGATCTCGCGCGTGTGCGCGATCGTCGCCGGCGGCAGGTAGCCGGAGAAAGCCATAGTCGGCATCACGAGCGCGCGCGGCCCGAGCAAAGTGCCGGGATTCAGCACCGCGTTGCAGCCCACCTCGGCGTGGTCGCCCACAATGGCGCCGAATTTCCGCAGCCCGGTTTCATACACCATGTCCGGGCCGCGCACGATAATCGGCTTCTGGTCGAGCCGTAGATTGGAGCAGATCACACCCGCCCCGAAATGCGCGCCGTTGCCCAGGATCGAGTCGCCCACGTAGCTAAAATGCGGCACCTGCGCCCCGTCCATCAGTAGGCAGTTCTTAAATTCGCACGCGTTCCCCAACACGCAGTCCGCGCCCACGATCACATTACCGCGGAGAAACGCGCCCGGCCGGATCTCCGTGCCTTCGCCGATCCAAACCGGCCCGATAATCGTCGCGTAAGGCGGCAGTTTCACCGTCGGGTGGATGTAAACCAATCCCTCGATATGCACGCCCGGCGGCTTCGCCGGCAACGCCCCCTCGAACTTATGCGTCGCGAGTGCCGGCCCGATGCGCTTCAACCACTCCCACGGCGCGACATCACCCGGAAAATGCGCCGCAAACGGCGCCAGCGACGCCGGCAAAGTGAAAAAATCTGAGGCTTTCATGCGGGAGATATTCCTTAGCTAGACCAAAAATCCGCCCAAAGACAGCGGCTTTTTCCTGCGCTGAAAACCCATGTCACATTTCACCGGGCTATCTCGTCTAAAAGGCAAGCCGAGCACTGCCGGCACCCTCCACCATGAAACCTCGTCTCGATTTCTACCCAGCCGACCCCGCCTCCATCGACGCCATGCGCGACCTCGAAAAATATCTGCGCGGCTGCGGCCACGATCCGCTCCTTTACGAGCTCGTCAAAATCTACGCGTCGCAGATCGACCGCTGCGCGTTTTGCATCGATATGCACACCCGTGACTCTCGTGCGCACGGCGAGACCGAGCAGCGGCTGCCTCTTCTCGCCGCCTGACGCGAGTCACCGCTCTACACCGCGCGCGAGCGCGCTGCCCTCGCCTGGACCGAGGCGCTCACCCTCGTCGCGGAAACTCACGCGCCCGACGACCACTATGCCGCGGTGCGCGCGCAGTTCTCCGACGCTGAACTCGTCCAACTCACGCTCCTCTTCAGCACCATCAACTCGTGGAACCGCCTCGCCATCGCCTTCCGCGCCGTGCATCCCCTCCAGCCCACCGTCGCCGCACGATTGATCCCGGCACCGCCTCCGCGCTCAACTCACCCTTCGGGCAACCCCGCGGGTTTTTGCAGGCTCTCGCCCATCGCCCGCTGGGCGCGGTTTCGGATGCCGGGGACATCGTGCAGGAAACCTACCTCCGCTAGGCCAAGTCCGAACGCACCACCATCGCCGAACCCCGCGCTTACCTCGCGCGCATCGCCACCCGTCTCTGCCTCGACCACATAGAATCGGCCCGCGTGCGTCGGGAAACCTACGTCCGCCAGTGGCTGCCCGAGCCTCTCGGCCAAGCCGCCGACTTCACCGAAAAAACCCGGCGATCTCGCGCAAAATATTTCCTACGCACTTATGGTCGCGCTCGAGAGACGCTCCCCGCTGGAACGCGCTGCCTTTCTCCTGCACGACGTCTTCTGCCTGCCTTTCGAGGAGATCGCCGCCGCCCTCGACCGCACGCCCACGGCCTGGCGCCAACTCGCGCCCGCGCCCACGTCCGCTCCACCCGCCCGCGCTTCGTCGCCGCCGCCGGCGACAGCAAACGCCTCGTCGC
>JACMRG010000311.1 GCA_014376585.1 Opitutaceae bacterium
CTGCTCCAACGCCGTCTGGCTCGCCTCAAACCGCGCCAGCGCCACCAGCACGTCCGCCCGCGCCTGCAACGCCGCCCGCCGCGCCGCCATGATCTGCCCCGGCGCCAGCGCCACCGCTGCGGGCAACGCAAACTTCAGCTCCGCGATCGCCGCCACCGGCAGGCCCAATACCTGTGCCACCCGCAGCCGCGCCAGCGGAATCTGCCGCGCCGCCTCTTCAACCGCCGCGACCGCCTTTCTCGCCACCAGCCGCGCGGCCATCACCTCGCGTCGCGCCATCGCCCCCGCCGCCAACCGCTGTTCCAACAGGTCTGCCAGCCGTTGTTGCAGGTCTGCCTGGGCTTGGAGCTGCCCCACCCGTGCCCCCGCGAGCGCGAGTTCGACCAAGGCCCGCCGCAGCTCCCCGCGCACCTGCCACGCCGCCGCGAGCACATTCTGCCGCGAGGACTCCTCCCCGAATTTCGCGAGCGCCGTGCGTTGCGCCCTCTGGCCGGAGGTCTCCAACAAAAAGTCAAAATTCACCGCCGGCATCCAAGGCGATACGCCGTTTTCGGCATTGGCGTTAAATCCCGGCGTCAACGTGAGCGTGGGATTCGTCCGCGCCCCCGCCGTTCGCACGCCCGCCTGCGCCGCCGCCCACTGCGCCCGCGCCAGCTCCAGCGACGGATTATAATAAAACGCGACCCAGCACAGCGCCTCAAAATCCCACTCCGCCGGCGCGGTCGAAAAATCCCGTCCCAGATTCGCCACCAAATACTGCCGCAGATCGTCGTTACCCAGCGTCCGCGCCTGGATGCCCGCCCCCGTCCGATCCAACGCGAGCGGGGCCGCCGCGTAGTGTGCGCAACCCGACACGCCCGCCAGACACGCGCCACCGATCAGACTGAGCGCCAGCCGATAGGAGCCGTAAGCGGCGGAATTGGCGTTCATGGGCATGACAACGGCATTCCCCACCTTAGCATCAAGCGCGTTATGGCAACATTACGCCGCTCCGAGCCAGGCTCACGACCCGCCCGGCTTCTCCGCCTCGCTCGGCACCGTGAACCACCGCGCCAGCAGCAACACCACCCCGATCCCGGCGTAGCCCAGCGCATACGTCGCCGCCGGAAACAGCGCCGCACCCCGCGCACCCGTGCCCGTGATACGCTCCAGCAAAGGCAGCGCGCTCACCGTATCCGACGCCGAAAACCGCCATGCGTGCAGCAGCCCGATCATACTCAGCCCCGCCGCTGCAAAGCACCACCGCGCCGCCTTCGCCCATTGTTTTTCGATGATGAACACCGTCACCGCCGCCAACACGATCGAGCAGTAAAACGCCCCCTGCTCCACCGCGAACAGTCCCTCGACCAACGTGCCCGACGCATGAAACGCCCCCAAGAGCGGATCGCCATAAGCCTGCCCCGGCGCCGAACCGTAGCCGGCGACGCGCAGCGCGTTCTTCACCACAAACGTCACCCACATCAGCAGCACCGGCGCGATGCCCAGCACCACCGCCGGCCAGTGCCGCGCCGGCGTCGCCTCGAACGATTGCACCGTGATGATCACCCCGATCCACACGATGATCGCCAGCCCCGCATCCGCCGGCACCGCCCACGCCACCAACGCCATCGACCCTGTCAGACACAGCGCCGTGATAAAAATCCCGTTCAACGTCGAGTAACCCGCCCGTGCCCCCATCAGTTTCCACGCCGGATGCCCGATGTAGATCGACGTCGGAAACGGCGACCCGAAACACGCCGCCGCCAGCGTCGAGGCGCCGTTCACGAGCAGCGATGAGCGCGTATCGTAGCTGTCCCCCGCCACCGCCGCCGATTCGATGCACTGGAGCGAGGCCAACAGGTTGAGCAGTCCCAGCGGAATCATCACCGGCAGATACGCCCAGAAATGCCCCGCTGCCAACCCGCGCCATACATCGCCGATCACGAGTAACGGCGGATACCATCCCAACGAATCCGTCGGCTCCGGCCCGTTCGGCGCGAGCCCCGTCGCCCAGGACAGCGCCGTGCCCACGAGCAACACTACCAGCGCCGCCGGGATGCCCCACCTCGGCTTCACTCCGCCGAAATAAAACAGCAGCACGAGCCCGAGCGTCACGAACCCGACCACCGGATGTGCAAACGTCGTGATCAAAAAATTCAGCGAGAGAAACGCCAGCCCCGCTCCCGACAGTGCCGCCAGCAGCGCCGCCCGCGGTGTCATCCGCCGCACGCGCTCGGCGATGAACGCGCCAAAAAACTCAATCAGCCCCGAGCCGATGCACGCCACCAGCCCCGCCTGCCACGCCACTTTGTCCGGGTCCGCCGCGCCCTGGGAAATCGCAATCTGCTTCGCCGGCAGCATCACCAAAAACACGTATGCAATGAACGTCGGCGTATTCAGCCCAAACGGCAGCGCACACACATCCGCCCGCCGTTCCTTTTGCGCCAACCGGTGCGCCTGCCACGCATAGAATAGATTTCCCGCCAAATACGATACCGCGATACCCGGCAGAATCGTCCCAAACACCAGCGCCGGCGAAAACCCCAGCACCCCTAGGCACAGCGCCGGCACGAGCAGCAGTTGCACGGTGTTATCGAGCGCGATGGCGCAAAACCCGTCCACATCCCCGCGGGTGAAAAATTTCATGCGGATTTTTCCACGGCGAGTTCCTTCACCAAGGACACCGCGAACAACGCCGCCTGCCGCGACGCAAAGGGCGAGAGCTTACGGTAATCGTTGTCCGGTGAATTCTGCGTGCGGTTGCTCCCGCTGCGGATGCACAGAAACGGCGTGCGCAGATACCAGCACACCTGCGCCACCGAACCGCTCTCCATCTCCATCAGGTCCGGGTTGAGCTGGCTGCGGATGTCCGCAATTCGCGCCGCCGTGATGCCAAACTGGTCGCCCGACGTGATACGCCCCGTCCGCACCACCGGCAAATAGCTCGGCGTGTGCCGGCTCGCCATCTCCGGCACGTGCGAGCGAATCGCCCGCTTCGCCGCCGCCAGCAGCCGCGCGTCGCCGGGATAGATGATCGCCATGTGATCTCCCAGCGGTCCCTCGGCCGCGAAATATTCCATGACGTCGCTCTCCGAGAACGACCCGAAGTCGTGGTTGCACGTCACCTCGCCCACGATCACGTCGCCGTTGCGGATGGCTGGGTTGATCCGCGACGCCGTGCCCGTCATGAGCACCTCGCGCGGCTGAAATTTCTCCACCAAGAGCGTCGTCAGCATCGTCGCGCAGGTCTTGCCGATGCCCGTCACCGCCAGCACGACCTTCCGCCCATGCAGACGTCCCGTCACATAGGGGAACCCGGAAATTTCACCGCGCCGCTTCCCCGTCATCGCCACCTCGACCAGCTCCGACTCCTGCGGGATCGCCCCCATGATGAGCGTAAGATCCCGGCTCGGCC